>NZ_JBJURU010000004.1:167761-240423 GCF_046098115.1 Gordonia sp. VNK21
GCGCCGGCGCCGAGGGCGCCGATCGCCAGCAGGTCACCGAAGCGCAGCAGCTGCCGGAGGAAGTCGATGGCCGCGTTGTCGGCGAGCGCCGGGTTGATCGCGACCGTCTGCGCCGCGATGCCTCCGGAGAGCTGGGCGTCGATCAGGCTGAGCAGCGCGCGCAGCGCCGAGAAGCCGAAGGTGCGGGCGCCGACGATGATCAGCTCGATCACCAGCGCCCGGCGTTCACGCGGATCGTCGACCACGGGCACGCCGGGCTGCGGTGCGCGCCGCACCCGGTCCCAGAAATCCGTCGCCGCTCTCACCCCGATCAGCCTACGGGCGCCGGGCCGCGGCGCGAGCCGTGCCGTCACGCGCGGGTCCGCGCGGCCGGTGTCAGCGGCGGAGCAGCTGGTGTGCGGCGAAGGCCAGGCCGCGGAAGTAGGGCCGCGGGACGGCGAAGCCGGTCTGTCCGGCCAGGTCGGCGAGTTCGGCGTCGCTGACCGGGTGGAAGTCCTCGCGCAGCCGGGTGCTGATGGCCGGCAGCGCTTCCTCGGAGACGCCGTGAGCCAGGGTGTAGGCGGCCATCGCGTCGAGATCGTCCTCGTCGTGCTCGGCCAGGTCGGCCAGCAGCAGCGGGGCTCCGGGGGCGAGCAGTGCCGCGATCTCGCCGAGGAAGGCGGCCTTGGCCTCGCTGCCGGCGATGAAATGCATCACCAGCAGCGAGACCGCGGCGTCGAAGCGTTCACCAGCGCCGATCCCGGAGGCGTATCCCTCGACGAACTCGACGTTGTGCAATGACTCGGCTTCGGCTCGCCGGCGGGCGATCGCCAGCATGTCCGGTGACGGGTCCACACCGAGGACCTGCCAGCCGGGGTTGGCCTTGGCGAAGGCCAACGTCTCGGTGCCGGTACCGGCACCCACGACGAGAACCCGGGCTCGCTCACCGAGCCGGGCGGCGAGCACCGCGGCGCTCATCTCGTGAAGTTCTGCGTACCCGGGGACCAGGGTGGCGATCCGGGCGTCGTAGCCGAGCGCGTTCTGCTCGGCGAAGCGGTCGGCCACGGTACTAGTGCTCATGGCGGTGTCCCCCGACCAGCTCGTGCAGCGCCTGCGAGAGTTCGGCGACCTTGGTCACCGGACGGTCGAAGGGCAGGCGCACGTCGGAGTCGTCGTTGGGGGTCTCCACGCGGAAGGTGATGCCGAACCGGTCCAGTCCCAGGGGCCGGATGCGGCCGCGCTGCAGGTGCTGGGGGAACTTGCTGGCGAGCCGGTAGACGAGGTCCTGGTGCTCGGCCTCGAGGTGCGAGATCCACTGACCCTCGTACTCCCAGAACGGGTCCGGGCTGGCGGCGGCCAGGGTCGGGGCGTCCACCGAGGAGGCGCCCGAGGTGGTGGCGATGACCGCGTTGTCCAGGTGCAGCCGCAGCAGGCAGTGTCCGTGCCCCACGTCCAGCAGCCGGGCGTCGGGGTGATCGCCGGCGATCTCGACGGCCAGATCGCGTTCGAGCGGCGCCGGCACCGAGTACAGGGTGCCCGAGAGCCAGATCAGCGACCGGACCCGCTCGCGCAGGCTGATCGGGGCGCAGTCGGCGAGTTCGAGCATGGCCGGCAGCCCGTCGAAGGCCTGCTCGGCGCGCTCGCGGATCGGCGCATCGTCGGGAACCACCATGAAGGCTTCGGACTCGAACAGATGCACCATCGCCACTGCGGCCGGGCTCGCGCCGTCCACCGACAGGGTGCCCTCGTGGGCGCGTCGGCATGCCGTCTGGATCAGCTCGGCATCACAGGGTGCCGGCACCGGCTTGTGCTCGGTCTGCTGCATCGAGTCCTCCTCGTCCGTCATCGACTCGCCGTCGCTTTGCTTAGGTGAGCCTAACTTATGCTTGCCTAACTTAAATGGGTGGCGCCGCGGCGTCAATGCGTTCCGCGGAATTGGCTGGTAATTCTCAGGTCGCGGGCACCGGCCGCACCGCACCCGGCTTCGTCGGCCGGCCTGCCGACCAGCGAGCAGGCCGCCCCGATGCCCTACCCTGGGAGTGTGTCCGTCTACGCATACTTCGGTCCGGCCGGAACCTTCACCGAGATGGCGCTCAACCGGCTCCTGGACCGTCGCCCGGACGGGGCGGACGCCACCCGCATCCCCGCGGCCTCACCGGCCGCCGCCCTGGCCCTGGTCCGCGCGGGCGAGGCCGACTTCGCCTGCGTACCGATCGAGAGCTCGCTGGAGGGTTCGGTGCCGGCGACCATGGACGCCCTGGTGCCCACCGCCGGCCGGCCGCGTATCCAGGCCTACGACGAGGTGAGCCTGGACATCGCCTTCACCATCGCCGCCCGTGAACCTCTGGCCCCCACTGCGGTACGCACCATCGCGGCCTACCCGGTGGCCTCGGCCCAGGTGACGCAGTCCGTCGCCGCCGCCTTCCCCAACGCCCAGTTCGTCATCTCCACGTCCAATGCCGCTGCGGCCCAAGACGTCTCCGACGGACGGGCCGATGCGGCGGTCACCACCGCGATCGCCGCCGATCTGTACGGTCTCACCCCGATCGCCGAGGGCCTGGCCGACGCCGACGACGCCGTGACCCGCTTCCTGCTGATCGGCCGGCCCGGTCCACCCACCGGACGCACCGGCGGCGACCGCACCTCGGTGATCCTGGATCTGCCCAACCGGCCCGGCAGTCTGGTCACCGCGATGAGCGAGTTCGCCTCCCGCGGCGTGGACCTGACCCGGATCGAGTCGCGCCCGCGGGGCGCCGGCGCTCCCGGCCAGTACCGGTTCTTCCTGGATGCGGCCGGACATCTGGACGACGACGCCGTGAGCGAGGCGCTGCGCGCCCTGTACCGGAGCTGCGAGCGGGTCACCTTCCTCGGCTCGTGGCCGGTGGACCGCAATCCGGCGCCCGCCCCAGACGACCACACCGACAGCTACCGCTGGTTGTCGGCCCTGCACAACGGAGACGAGTGAGATGGCACGGCTGTATCTGGTTCGGCATGGAGAGACGACCGCCAATGTGCTCGGTCAGCTCGACACCGCCCTGCCCGGCGCGAACCTCACCGACTTCGGCGCCCGGCAGGGCGTCCGGTTCGGTCTGACCAATCCGCTGCACACCCCGTCACTGCTGGTGAACTCGGTGGCCAGCCGGGCACAGCAGACCGCCGAGCTGATCGCCTCGGCCTGGGGCGCCGACCCGGTGAGCCTCGACGGCCTGCACGAGGTGCAGGCCGGTGACCTGGAGGGACGCAGCGACCGGGAGGCCCACGAGACCTTCCGCGATGTGGTGCACCGCTGGCATCACGGCGAGATCGATGCGCGGCTGCCCGGCGGCGAATCCCTGGAGATGCTGCGCGCCCGCTACCTGCCGGTGATCGACGAGCTGGCCGCCGCCAATCTCACCGGCGACCAGCAGCGCGACGTGTACGTGGTCTCCCACGGTGCCGCCATCCGGCTGGTCGCCGCACATCTGGCCGGGATCGATCCGGAGTTCGCCCTGCGCCACCACCTGCGCAACACCGAGACGGTCGAACTCGAACTCACCGACTCGGGCTGGACCTGTCTGCGCTGGGGCGGCGTCACCGACTTCGCCGTCCCCGACACCGTGGTCCCGACCACCCCGGACGAGGACTCGACCGCCGTCGGCCCCGACGACGAACCGCTGGGCTGATCCGCGCGGCGGCGGTCGCTCCGGTCGCTCAGCCCCAGCCGTGGGCGTCGAGCCAGGCGTCGTCGATCCCGAAGTGGTGGCCGATCTCGTGCAGCACGGTGATCGCCACCTGCTCACGCACCTCGTCGACGGTCCGGCAGATGCGCGTGATCGGCTCACGGTAGATCCAGATGGTGTCCGGCAGGAAACCGGCGTAGTCGCTGGTGCGGTGGGTCAGCGCCACTCCGCTGTAGAGCCCGAGCAGGTTGGGATCCTCCTCGTTGACCGGCTCGACCAGGATGACCACGTTGGACATGGCCCGCATGAACTCCTCGGGGAGGAGGTCGAGTGCCTCGCCCACCAGGATCTCGAACTGTTCGTCGGAGATCTGCACCGTCATCGGGTTCCCCTCCGCCTCGTCATCCCCAGTCGCCAACCCCACAGGTATCCGTCCCCCATCCGTATCCGTCCGTCATCGGCCTGCGTCCCCCATTCGCCTTCGGTACCCGTTCGCCCGCCGGCACCGTCCCGCCGATCAGCCGACCGGAGCCGGCACCTCGGTGGGGTTCGGCTCGTAACCCGGGGCCACCGGCACCGGAGTGGGCAGCTGACGGCCGGGCGGCCCCTCCTCCGGCGGCACCGGGATCTTGCCGTTGATCAGCAGCTCCTTGCGCGCATCGCCGATGAGCTTGGCGAAGCCGCCGCGGTCGGGCAGTGCCACGTAACAGACCGCCTTGCGGCTGCCGGTGAGCCAGCTCACCTCGGAGATCACCGACCACTGCACGTTCAGGGTGGTCTTGGTGAAGTTCTTCTCCCCGCCGAAGAAGCGGTTGGTCTGAGTGGGACAGATCGTCTTGAGATAGGCGTTCTGTTCCGCTTCGTCGGGCCAGGCGCGGCCGGAGTTGCGGGCCCCGAACTTCTGGCCGAGGTCCACGATCCCGGTGGTCTGGAAGGCGTGCGGCCCCGCGCAGTTGACCACCTCGGTGGTGGGCTTGCGGGTCTTCTCGTCGAAGCCGATGCAGGTGCCGGGCGGCCATGCGAAGGACTGGTCGGCGTCGGCCACCCGGCCGACGAACTCCTCCTGGGTGCCGTTCACGCCGGGCTGCTCGATGCCGCAGCGCAGCACCCGCGCCCCGCGCTGCCACTGCGCCTTGGACGGGTACATCAGACCGGTCGCGAAACGGCCCTGCGGGTCGAGGCCGCCGCCGAGGTAGCCGGTGACGATCACCGGGCAGTTCTCGTCCCGGATCTCGGCGAAGCGCTCGGCGCCGGGCCACGGTGCGGTGGAGCCGAACTCGGCACCCGGGAACTGGGCGGTGTCCACTTCACCGGCCACCTCGAAGCGGTGCGGGTCGGTGCACGCCACCTTCTTCGGGTTGCCCGGGGATTCGAGCTTCCAGGTCAGGCAGTCGCCGGCGGTGGACCGGGTGAAGTCGTTCTCCTCATACGAGGTGCCCTCACCGATGCCGGTGTCACCGAGCCCGCCGTCGTCGTCGAAGCCGCCGCGGGCGAAGATCACGCCGCCGGCGACCAGGGCGCCGACGAGGGTGGCGACCAGGACGGCGTAGAGCCGCGACCTCGATCGCCGGTACTGCGGGGTCTCTTCCGCTTCCGCAGCGAGATCCTGCGGAGCGTCGTCTTCCGTGGCACTCATCGGCATCCATCATGCCTGGTCGTCCTTCGCGACGGGTCCCGAGTAGGGTTCAGAGCGTGATCGACCTGAAGTTCGTACGGGAAAACCCCGACGTCGTCCGTGATTCACAGCGCGCCCGCGGCGAGGACCCGGAGCTCGTCGACCAGCTGCTCGAGGCCGACGCCGCACGACGCGCCTCCATCGCCGAGGCCGACACTCTGCGCGCGGAGCAGAAGGCGCTCGGCCGGCAGGTGGGCAAGGCCTCCGGGGACGAGAAGACGGCGCTGCTCGAGCGCGGCAAGGCGCTCGCCGAGCAGGTGAAGGCGGCCGTGGCCCGCCAGAACGAGGCCGGGGCCGCCTTCGACGGCTTCCACCGCGCGCTGTCCAACGTGATCGCCGAGCAGACCCCGCCCGGCGGCGAGGACGACTTCGTGGTGCTCGAGCACGTCGGCACCCCGCCGGAGCTGACCGACCCGAAGGATCACCTCGAGATCGGCGAGACCCTCGGACTGATCGACATGCCGCGCGGCACCAAGGTCTCCGGTTCGCGGTTCTACTTCCTGACCGGCTGGGGCGCCCTGCTGCAGCTGGGCCTGCTGAACATGGCCGCGGCCAAGGCCACGGCGGCCGGTTTCACCATGATGATCCCGCCGGTGCTGGTCAAGCCGGAGATCATGGGCGGCACCGGCTTCCTCGGCGCGCACGCCGACGAGGTGTACCACCTGGACAAGGACGACGATCTGTATCTGGTGGGCACCTCCGAGGTGCCGCTGGCCGGCTACCACAGCGACGAGATCCTGGATCTGTCCGACGGCCCCAAGCGCTACGCCGGCTGGTCGACCTGCTTCCGCCGCGAGGCCGGCTCGTACGGCAAGGACACCCGGGGCATCCTCCGGGTCCACCAGTTCGACAAGGTGGAGGGCTTCATCTACTGCCGCCCCGAGGACGCCGAGGCCGAGCATCAGCGGCTGCTGGACTTCGAGAAGTCGATGCTCGCCGCGATCGACGTGCCGTACCGGGTGATCGACGTGGCCGCCGGCGATCTGGGCAGCTCCGCCGCCCGCAAATTCGACTGCGAGGCCTGGGTGCCGTCCCAGGGGACCTACCGCGAACTGACGTCGACGTCCAACTGCACCACCTTCCAGGCCCGCCGCCTGCAGGTGCGGTACCGCGACGAGAACGGCAAACCGCAGACCGCGGCCACCCTCAACGGCACGCTGGCGACCACCCGGTGGATCGTGGCGATCCTGGAGAACCACCAGCAGCCCGACGGCTCGGTGCGCCTGCCCGAGGAACTGGCCCGCTTCGTCGGCAGGGACGTGCTCACACCGCAGTCCTGAGACCGGTTTCCCGGGCGCCGCTCCGCCGCGTCGCACAGCGTCCGCGGCTCCGGCGCCGCTCGGCCGCGTCACCCGCCGTCGGCCGGGTGGCCGACCACACCGGGCGGCCCCGCGCCACGCGCCGGTACCCTCGCTCTGGTGAACAGTCAGCCTCCCCCGCCGCCCCGGCGGCGACCGGACGGGTCCGCCCGCCCGGCCCCTCCCCGGGAGGCCCGTGCGCACCGAGAGCCCGGCGCACCGTCTCCGCGCCGGCAGCAGGGAGCCCAGCCGCCGCCCGCTCAGCAGCCGCCGCAGGGCCGTCCACCGCAGCCTCCCCAGGGTGCGCGACCGGCCCAGGCCGGTCCCGCCCAGCAGCCCCCGGCCGGTCAACCGCCGGCTGGTCAACCCCCTGCCGGCCGGCGCAGCGCCCGGCCACAGCCGCGCACCGCACCCCCGGCAGACGCCGAACGGACCCGGCGCGTCGCACCGCCGGGCCGCGCTGCACCGCCGCCCGGACCACAGCCCGCACCCGGGCCCGCCGGCCGGCGGCAGCCGCCGGCCCGCCCGGTCCGCGGTCCCGGTGCGACGGTGCCGGACCGGACCGCCGTCGACCGGCCCCGGCAGGCCGCCGCGGCTGATCCCGGGCAGCCTCCGCTGGCCTGGTCGGACGAACCGCCGCGGTCGCCGGACCGATACGCACCCCGGCAGGAACCCGAACCGCTTCCGCAGTCGCAGCTCATCGCGCGGAACCGGCCGGACGATGGTCCCGCTGCCGATGGTCCCGCTGCCGGCCGTCCCCCCGCCGACCGGCGCCGGCCCCCGGAAGGCAAACGCTCGCGGCGGGCAGAGGTCTCCCGCCCCTCGGCGGATCCGGCGGCACCGCCGCGTCCCAAACGCCGCCGCAAGCGGCGCATCCTGCCGTGGCTGCTGGTGATCCTGCTGGTCCTGCTGCTCTGCCCGGTGGGGCTGATGCTCTACTACGACAGCAGGCTCCACCGGGTCGATGCCCTCGCCGCGTACGCGGGCCGGCCCGCCGCCACCCCCGGAACCACCTGGCTGATCGTCGGCACCGACTCGCGGGCCGACCTGAGCCAGCAGCAGAAGGACGACCTGGCGACCGGCGACAGCGACGGCGCCCGCACCGACACCATCATGCTGGCCCACCTGCCACCGCACGGGAAGCCGATGCTGATCAGCATCCCGCGGGATCTGTACGTGCCGATTCCCGGCATGGGCAGCCACAAGGTCAACGCCGCGTTCAACAACGGCGGCGCCAACCTGCTGGTGCAGACCGTCGAACAGCTCACCAAACTGCGGATCGACCACTACGCGGAGATCGGCTTCGGCGGCTTCGCCACCCTCGTCGACGGTATCGGCGGGGTCACCATGTGCCTGAATCAGCCGCTGCGCGATCCGAAGGCCGGTCTCCGGCTCAAAGCCGGCTGCCAGAAGCTCGACGGCTCGCAGGCGCTGGGTCTGATGCGCACCCGCGCCTTCCCCAACGCCGACCTCGAGCGCGTGGTCAACCAGCGGAAGTTCCTGTCCGCCTTGATGGCCCGGGCGTCGAGTCCGGCGGTGCTGCTCAATCCGTTCCGGCTGATCCCGTTCCTCAACGGCGCCGTGGACTCGGTGACCGTCGCCGACGGCGACCACCTCTGGCACCTGGGCTGGCTGGCCTGGAAGCTGCGCGGCGATCCGGTGACCACCACCACGCCGACCGGCGACAGCTCCTACACCGACGACGGCGACTCGCTGCTGCCGGACGAGCGGACCGACGCGTTCTTCGACGACCTGCGGCACGGTCGGCAGGTGCCCGACGATCTGCTCAACGACGGACCCGGCTCCCTCTCCTGAGGAGGATCGCCGGAGACCGGCGAGTCAGCGCAGAGTGACCTGGCGGCCGATGATGCCCGCGCGTGAATTCCGCTCGGCGGCGTCGAGATCGGACTCGTCGGCCAGCGCCTCGGTGAGCCAGGCGTCGAGCTGGTCCAGTCCCGCGTACCACTCCTCGTGGTGCTTCTCGTTGTCCAGGTCGAAGACCGGGACGAGCAGTCCGTGGGTGCGGAACGAGCCGGCGAAACGCGAACCCTCACCCATGGTGAGCCGGCCCGCCGCGTGCAGGCGGGCCATCGCCTTCATCAGGGCGTCCTCGTCCTCCGGGCGCACCCAGCGCAGGTGGGCCCGCTCCCCCGCATCCACCCACCAGGGGGCGCCGACACCGCTCGTGGGGGTCAGCCGCGCGGTGGGCATGATCGTGTCATTGGCGCGGTCGATCATCGGGGCCAGCTCGGCCGGGATCTGGCCGCCCTCGAACCACCAGGAGAAGTCCTGGTACACCACCACGTCCAGCTGTTGCTCCGGATCCAGCAGCTCGGTCAGGGCGCGCTCGGCCGGCTCGCCGTCGTATTCGGCGCCCGGTTCGGCCGATGCCGCCCAGGAGATCGCCGCGGCCAGTTCACCGGCCAGATCCGCGGGCTCCGGATCGGTCTGCAGCGCGGCCAGGCCCTGCCGGACCGTGCCGTCGACCCCCTTCGCCGCGCCCCGCTCACCCCAGGTGGCGGCGTCGCGCTCGCGCACCATCGCCGGGACCGCACCGGGCAGGATGGTGGCGAAGTCCACCTCGTTCGGGGCGTCGACGCCGTCGGCGAACCGCACCTGAGCGGTGGCCGCGGCGATGAAGGCACGCATCGCCACCAGATCGCATTCCGCGGCGAGTCCGGCCAGCGGCCGCGCCGGGGCGGCGAGCGCCGCGGCCTGCCGCGCCTTGCGCGCCGCTACTCGTTCGGCCCGATTGCTTCCGGGGCGAGGTCCACTGCCGCGCTTGCTCTTCTTTCCCATGCCCCTAGCGTAGGGGGCGCGAAACCGTCATTCGACGGTGACCAGCCAATCGCGGACGCGGGCCGGATGATTGGTAGCCAGCCAGCGCACGCCGAGGTCGGCGCACAGCTGGACGTCCTCCTGGTTCTCCACCGTCCAGCAGTAGGTGACCCGGCCGGCGGCCGCCGCCTTGTCGACGAGATCCGGGTGGGTCCGCAGGGTCGCGATGGACGGCCCCACCCCGGTGGCGCCGACGGCGGTCGCGGCGCTGCCGGCGATCACCCGCGGGGTGTCGCCGAGCAGGATCGTCGGCAGCATCGGTGCGGTGCGACGCACCCGCCACACCCCGGACGGCGAGAAGGAGATCACCACGGCGCGGCTGTGATCGGCCGACGGCGGGGCGCCCACCCCGAACTCGTGCAGGGTCTCCATCAGTCGCTGCTCGACGAGTGAGCCGTACCGCACCGGATGCTTGGTCTCGATGAACAGCCGCACCGGACGCCGCCAGTCCAGGGTGAGGGTGAGCAGTTCCGGCAGCGTCAGCACCCCGGCCGGGGTGCCGTCGTGCCAGGAGCCGAAGTCGTGCTCACGCAATTGCGGCAGCGTCATCTCGCTGACGAGGCCGCTTCCGTCGCTGGTGCGGTCGATGGTGCGGTCGTGGATACACACCAGCTGATGGTCCAGGGTGAGCCGGACATCGCATTCGAGGCCGTCGGCCCCCTGCTCGAGGGCCGCCTCGTAGGCGCGCAGGGTGTGCTCGGCGTAATCGCCCGACGCGCCGCGGTGGGCGACCACCGCAGGCTTTCCGGAGCGCGAGATGCCGCCGGTCATGCCGGCACCAGCCGCCGCTGCGGCACCGGACGGGACCGGCCCGGTTCGGCCAGTGCGGCGAATCGGCGCGGCGCCCAGTAGACGAAGGCCGCCGAAGCCGCGAAAGACAGGGTCACCCAGGCCAGGGCGTCGGCGCCGGTCTGCACCGAATCCGACGGCCAGGCCACCAGCCGGTAGACCAGCGCGATCAGGCCCACCAGGCTCACCAGACCCCAGGCCACGGCGAGCCGGTCGATGCGGCGGCGGGCCCGGCGGGCCTCCTCGTCGCCGCGCAGGCGGGTGCTCTCGATGAGCAGGAAGGGGGCGGTGACGACGTTGACGAAGGGAGTCACCGCACCGAGGATCAGCAGAATCGGCCGGCGCGGCTCGCACCGGTCGATCCGGCGGTAGTCCGCCGCGCGCACCTCACGCAGCCAGCGCGCGAAACCGGCCAGGGCGATGATCGCACCGAGAGCGGCCAGCACGCCGAAGACCAGGACGGCGATCACGGTCAGCAGGTCCAGCCAGGCCGGGATCGGCCGGCTCCGGTTGACCACGAGCACGATGTAGCGCAGCAGCTGGGCGACGGCGGCACCGGCGAGGATCCCGCCGAGCAACCGCAACGACTGCCCGAGCTCGCGCCACCGGAGGCGGCCGCCCGCGTCCTCGTCGGCCGAGACTGCGGGCGGGACGTCGATCAGACCCCAGCGCGGGATCTCCCGGTACTGCGGCCGGGGCTGCGGCGGCCGGGCCGGGGCCGGCGGCGGCGGAATGGTCTCCGGCGGCCGATGGGCCCACCAGCGCAGGGCCGGGCGGTTGGGCAGGATGCGCCTCACCGTGTTGGTGGCCGACGAGACGGGTGCCGGACGCACCGGCCGGGCCGGGGCGGGCCGCGGCGGGGCGGACGGGGACGCCGCGGACTGGGACGCAGCGGAGTGGGGCGCAGCGGAGTGGGGCGCAGCGGAGTGGGGCGGAACCGGCTGGGAGGGGGCGGTCCGCCGCGACACGGGTCGCCGGGTCTGCGCATCGACCTCGGTCAGCGGCCCGCCGCAGCGGGGACAACTGGTGCGGCCGGCGCGATGCTCTGCCTGGATACGGCAGTTCGGGCAGACGTCGAGGGTCAAGTCGCCGGCTCCGCGGCGCTGTCGACGGGCTTGCCGGCGCCCTGCCAGGCCACCATGCCGCCGCGTACACAGGTCCCGTCGATGCCGCGCATCGCCAGATACTGCAGCAGCCGGATGGAGCGGCCGGAGGTGCGGCAGATGACCAGCAGGTCGGCGTTCAGATCGATCTCGTCCAGACGCGCGGGGACGTCGTCGAGCGGGATGTGCAGTGCCCCGCGCACATGCGCCTCATCCCACTCGTAGCCCTCGCGCACGTCCAGGAGCACCGTGTCGGTCACTGACGAGAAGTCGTCCGGCAGGTCGACGACGTCGATCTGTTCGATGTCCATGCTCACCCCTCCCATATTTCCACAGACCACCCGGGAGGCACCCGCGGTTGTCGTGCGGCCGGCGCACGCCCCGGCATAACACAGCGGAGGTCCGGTCCACCGTTCAAGGGAGTGCCGAAGCCGCCGAGACGCTGTCCACAACCGACCATAAGTCGTCTTCCCACAGTTGTCCCCAGGCCTCCCACATGTCGTGCGGATTCTGTGGATAACCCTGTGGAATTGTGGACTATCCGCACTACAGTAGGTGGCCCAGGTCACATTTCGGTGATGATTCATCTGCATTTGAGACGCCCGTCACAGAGTCGCCATCCGCCGTTGTCCACTCCTGTCCACATCCACAGCTGTGGAGAACGTGTGGATAACACGCCCCGCGACACTCTCAAGCTCACCTTTGGAGTTGTCCGAAACGTCGGGATGTGCCCTGTCAGCGAGCCAGGAAATCTTCCAGCATCCGGGCCTCGCCCTCGGCCGCCGACCGCTCCGCCGCACTCAGATCCCGGAGCTGCGTCAGCACCACCCGGTCCGCCTCGCGCGCCCAGGTGCCGGCCAGCCGGCCGTCGGCCAGGACGAAGCCGGGCGAGCGGCCGTTGGGGGTGACCGTCGCCCGGTACAGGGCCGCGTCGGCGAGCCGGTCCCGGTCGCCGTTGGCCACCAGCACGTTGTCGTACGGGGCGATCAGCCGCACCGGGGCCGGGGTGGCTCCGTCGACGATCGGCAGCCCGTCCAGGTCGTAGAGCGCCTGCCCGTCCGGTCCGGTCAGCTCCACCAGCTCCCAGTCGTCGGCCATCTCCCGCAACAATCCGCTCAGCCCGGTCAGGCCGCTCCACACGCCCAGCGCGCCGGCCGTCGCCGGGCCGTACCCGCGCAGATACATCCGGATCAGATCCTTGCCCGCCTCGTCGCCGGTCACCGCCGGCTCACCCGGACCGATCCAGTCGTCGAGCAGCCGGTACGAGAGCCCGCCGCTGTGCCGCCACAGTCCCCGCGGCGGCACCTGCACCAGTGGCAGCCGGACCCGGACCACAGCGGCCAGCGCCTCGGCCGGGTCGTCGGGCCACTGTGCGGCCAGCAGCTCCCGGATCCGGGCGGACGGCAGCGCCTCCTCGGTGGCACCGAACGCCGACAGCGCGACCTCGACGATCTGCGCCGGGTCGGCCGAGAGCCGGCGCAGATGGTTCTGCCGCAACCCGGCCTCGAGCACCGGCTGCACCGCGCTCCGGATCCAGCGCGCGTCGAGGCCGTCCATCAGGAAGACGGTGCCGCGCTGCAGCGCCATCCGGACCAGTTCCCGGTCGACCAGCAGTTCGTCGACCTCGGCGGGGTCGAAGCCGGCGATCCGCGACCAGAGCCCCACGAAGGGTGCCTGGGGGTCCTGCGACTGCAGTCCCACGCAGCGGTCGAGGACTTCGACGGCCTCCTCGTCGACCCGGTCGAGCAGGTGCTGCCGGGCCAGCAGCGTGCGGTTCCACTGCCCGGCGTCGATGGTCTCCGGCAAGGCCTCAGCCGGCGGCCGGGAAACTGAGCCCGGTCGTCGCGTGGCAGCGGTAGCCGTTGGGATTCTTGACCAGATACTGCTGGTGGTAGTCCTCGGCGTAGTAGAAGGTTCCGTTCCCGGCGTCGGCGAGTTCGACGATCTCGCTGGTGACCGGACCGTAGCCGGCGTCGGCCAGCACCGGCTCGAACCGGCGGGCGGCCGCAGCGGCCTGCTCGGCGTCGGCCTCGCTGAAGGTGAAGACCGCCGACCGGTACTGGGTGCCGATGTCGTTGCCCTGCCGCATCTCCTGGGTCGGGTCGTGGGCGGTGAAGAAGGTCGCCAGCAGGTCCGCGAAACTCACCTGCTGCGGATCGAAGACCACCAGCGCCACTTCGGCGTGGCCGGTGCGGGCGGTGCACACCTCCTCATAGGAGGGGTTGGGCGTGTAGCCGCCGGCGTACCCGACCGCCGTCGTGTAGACGCCGGGGATCTGCCAGAAGATCTCCTCGACGCCCCAGAAGCAGCCGCCGCCGAAGATCACGGCCGACAGCCCGTCGGGCCACCGGCCCACCCCGCCGGCGTAGCTCCCGTCGGCATCGGGTTCACCGCGCATGGGATGGCGCAGCACGATGTTCTCGGCAGCCAGCGGCTGCTCCTCGCTGCGCCCCGGCAGGGCGTCGGCCGGGTCCACCATGACCCGCTTGACATCTGAGGCGGCCATCATCCGATCGAACAGGCTCATACCGTCCAGGTTACGACGCTGCGCGGCCTCGCGCCGCCGGCCGGTTGTCCGCGGCGCTCCCGACGGCTAGGGTCTGAAGTGCTTTCTGATGTGAAGTGCGTCACTGCCGACGCACCCGGGGTGAGGACATTTCAGTGACCACGACTCGCGCGCCGCAGTCGGCCCGCCACACCTGCCGGGCCGCAGGCATCGCCTCGACGTCGTACAACGTGCGCGGACAGTGTCTGGCGATCACCGTGACCATCCTCGCGCTGCTGGCCGCATTCGTCCTGCTGATGGTGCTGTGACACGGCGGTTGAACGGACGGCGTCGGCCTGGGTCTGAGCCTTGCGCCGCAACGGCATTCCGGGGAGTGTAGAAATTGGACCTGGTACGAGAAACGCACTGAGAGAGGAACATCGTGGCTGACTACACCCTGCCCGACCTGGATTACGACTACGGAGCTCTCGAGCCCCACATCTCCGGCAAGATCATGGAGCTGCACCACAGCAAGCACCACGCCACCTACGTGGCCGGCGCCAACACCGCCCTGGCGAAGCTCGCCGAGGCTCGCGAGGCCGGCGACATCCAGGGGAAGGTGTACGGCCTGTCGGCCAACCTGTCCTTCCACCTGGGTGGCCACACCAACCACTCGATCTTCTGGAAGAACCTCTCCCCCAACGGCGGCGGCGAGCCCACCGGCGACCTGGCCGAGCAGATCGGCGTCGACTTCGGCGGTTTCGAGCCGTTCAAGGCGCACTTCACCGCGGCGGCCACCACCCTGCAGGGCAGCGGCTGGGCCATCCTCGGCTACGACACCATCGGCCAGCGCCTGGTGATCGAGCAGCTGACCGACCAGAGCGGCAACACCTCGGCCGCGCTGATCCCGGTGGTCATGCTCGACATGTGGGAGCACGCCTTCTACCTGGACTACCAGAATGTGAAGCCGGACTACGTCAAGGCCTGGTGGAACGTGGTGAACTGGGAGGACGCCGCTGAGCGCTTCGCTCGCGCGAAGACCCAGGGCTCGGGCCTGATCGTCCCGGCCTGATCGACGCCGCCGAACGGCGGTCGCCCCATCCGGGGCGGCCGCCGTTCGCGCATCCGGTGCCCGCGCGCCGGGGGGGTGCGTTCGCGACATCGGAACCGGAACGCGCACGTGCGCACACGCGCGTTCCGGTTCCGGTGCCGCGGTCTCGGGCGGACGCCGGCCCGGCGGGATCAGAACAGAACGGTCAGGGTGATCGCGGCGGCACAGGCGGCCGCGATCAGCAGCAGCGCCACCGCGTCGGCGCGCCCGGGCCGCGACGGGTAGGCGGTGAGCCGCCCGGTGCCGCCGCGGGCGGTGATGGCCTCCCCCATCTCCGCGGCCCGGCGCATGGCCGACGACATCGCCGCCACCACCATGTCCAGAATGCTCAGCTCCGCCGACGGGTGCCCCGAGTCGGCCCGCGAGGTGGGCCGCAGCCGCTGCGCCGCACGCAGCATGCGCATCTCCTCCATCAGCATCGGCAGCCCGCGCAGCGAGAGCGCGATGGCCACCGCCCATTCGTCGACGGGCAGCCGGAGCAGCCGCAGCGGGGCCATCAACCGGGCCAGCGCCGGGGCCAGCTCGGCCATCGGGGTGGTCCACACCACCAGGATCGACATGGCCAGCACCACCAGCCCCAGCACGGTGCCGCGTAGCGCGACCAGCATGCCGTGGGTGCCGGCCGAGACTCCCGAGACACCGATCGCGACCAGCATGAGCACCCAGAACCACCACGGCGGACGCGGGATGGCGCCGAGCGGGATCCCGGCGGCCACCGCCATCACGATGACGCAGATCGCCACCAGGATCAGTGCCGGCCAGGACGGCAGCACCCACGTCATCACGCCCAGCATCAGGACGATGAGGAGTTTGGTGCCGGCCCACAGCCGGTGCACCACCGAGTCGCCGGGGATCTGCCGCAGCGGCGGCGTCTTGAGGCTCACAGCGATCCCTCCAGGACTCCGGCGGCCAGTTCCACTCTCCGGTTGCACACCCGATCCAGCGCCTCCAGGTCGTGCGAGATGATGATGATGGTGATGCCCTGCCGGCGCAGTCCGGCCAGCACGTCGAGGACTTCTTCGCGCGCCCCCGGGTCGAGTCCGGCCAGCGGCTCGTCGAGCACCAGCACGTCGGGTTTGGAGGCGGCGAGCGAGGCCAGCACCACCCGGCGCATCTGGCCGCCGGAGAGCGAGTCGACGCGGCGGGCCGCGATCTCCCGGGGCAGAGCCACCAGGTCCAGCACGTGGCCCACCTCGGCGGTGCCGACGGATTCGCCGCCGACGGCCATGATCTCGTCGCTGACGCTGGTCTTCTGCAATTGCAGACGGGCATGCTGGAAGCCCAGCCCCACCTTGCCGATCTGCTCGCTCGTCGGCTCGCCGCGGAGCAGCACCCGCCCCTCACTGGGCTCGATCAGCCCGGCGACGATCCAGGCGAGGGTGGTCTTGCCGGAGCCGTTGCCGCCCACGATGAGCAAACCGTCGCCCTCGTTCACCTGCAGGTTGACCCGGTGCAGCGCGGTCACCTCCCAGGGCGAGCCGGCCATGTAGGTGTGCGAGACGTCCTCGACGGTCAGCAGCGGCCGCCCGCCGGCGTGTGCGGCCGGCAGCTGCGGATTGTGCTCCTCGGGCCGCATCCACTCCGGCCGGTGTTCGACGATGCGCCCGGCCTGCAGATGGATCACCCGGTCGGCGGCGCGCGCCTCGTCGTCGCGGTGAGTGATCAGGACGACGGTGATCCCGCGCCGGCGCGGCAGCTCGGCGAGGATCGAGATCAGGTCGCGCCGGCCTTGCGGGTCGACCATCGAGGTCACCTCGTCGGCGATCAGCAGCCGCGGATCGCGGGCCAGGGCGGCGGCCACGGCCAGGCGCTGCTGCTGCCCGCCGGACAGATCGGAGGTCTCACGCATCGCCAGGCCGGTCAGGCCCACCTCGTCGAGCAGCCCGTCGATGTCCACCTCGGCGTCGGCCGGCAGACCCCACACCAGGTCGTCGGCGACCCGCGAGCCCAGCATCTGGGCCTCCGGGCGCTGGAGCACCACGGCGGTACCGCCCGTGCGGCCCAGGCCCGGGGCGCCGGGGCGGTCCACCACGCCCACGGTGGGTTCGGTGCCGGCCAGCAGTTTCGCCAGGGTCGACTTGCCGGAGCCGTTGGCGCCGACCACGGCGACGAATTCGCCGCGGATGAGCGCCAGGTCGATGCCGTGCAGGACCTCGCGCTCGGTGTTCGGGTAGCGGTAGCCCACCCCCGACATCCGCAGCGGCAGGGGGTCGACGTCCTCGTCGACGGTCAGGTCGCGGCTGGAGTCGAGCGTGTCCTCCATCTTGATGTGGGCCAGCCGGTTGATCACGCCGACCAGCAGCCACCACGCCACGTACAGCGAGATCAGGGTGCCGACGGCGCCGGAGATCAGCATGTAGATCCACCAGTGGTCGACGATGTTTCGGCCGAAGCCGTCGATGCCGTCGCCGATGGACCGCAGGCCCACGCCGCGGAAGATCTTGCCGATGCCCTCGGCCAGGTTGCCCAGCACTTCGAGTGCCAGGTTGCGCAGCGGTATCAGCACCCACAGCACCAGCACCGAGGCCGCGGCCAGCACGGGCGCGGCGACGATACCCACGGCCGTGAGCATCGCCAGTCCGCCGCCGCGGCGTTTCACCTCGCCCACCAGGCCGCCGAGGATCGCCGCGGTCAGCACCGAGAGCGCCGGCGCCAGGCCGGCGACGGCGAAGGTCACGCCCGTGGAGGTGACCGCCGCGGCGACCACCGCGCGCGGTCGGGTGCGGGCGGCGATCAGTGCGATGGGGACGGGGGCCAGCAGACCGGCGGCGGTGGCCAGCGGAATCACCGCGGCGATCACCACCGAGACCACGGTCAGACCCGAGAGGATCGCGACAGTCGCGATCTCCAGCGGGCGCAGCGGTCCGGTCACGGTGCCTGCGCGCGGGTCGAGGGCATGGGTGCTCACCCCATCATTCTGCCTGTGCGGGGGTGGGCCGGTGGTTCGGCAGGGTGCCCGGAGCATCCGGATGCGGGCACCCGAACAGTAGATTTTTGTGCTCCTACCTGCGGATATGCGGAGGTGCGAGGTGTTGCGGGCACGGCGCGAGCATGCCTAACGTTGTCGTCATGGTCACTGCCCTCCTGCTCAGCTTCGGCGTCGTCTTCGTCGCCGAACTGGGCGACAAGTCGCAGTTGATGGCCATGACCTATGCGCTGCGGTACCGCTGGTGGGTGGTGCTGACCGCGATCCTGACGGCCACCACCCTGGTGCACGCGGTGTCGGTCTTCTTCGGTCACTTCCTGGGCCTGTCGATTCCGACGCATCTGATGGCGATCGTCGGCGGCCTGGCCATGCTGGCCTTCGCCCTGTGGACGCTGCGCGGCGATGAACTGTCCGAGGACGAGGGCAGTCGCGCGGTGCGGGTGTCCGGCTCGGTGTTCCTGGCGGTGATGAGCTCGTTCATGCTGGCCGAGCTGGGCGACAAGACGATGCTGGCCACCATCACCCTGGCCACCGACCATGACTGGCTCGGCATCTGGATCGGTTCGACGATCGGCATGGTGGCCGCCGATGCGCTGGCCATCGCGGTGGGCGCCCTGCTCGGCAAGCATCTGCCCGAGCGCACCATCGCACTAGCCGCGGCCGCACTGTTCTTCGGCTTCGCGGTCTGGCTGCTGGTCGACGGCCTGGCCGGCGCGAGCCCGGCGCTGCTCGGCGGCACTCTGGCGGCGGTCGCGGTCATGCTGATCGTCGGCGGCCGGCTGATCGTGACCACCCGGCGCCGACGGGCCCGCGCGGCCGCCGCCCGGCTGCCCCGAGACGAGACCCCCGCCTCACTCCCCCACTGACCGGCCGCCGACCGCCGAGCACCGCGCAGACTGTCGAATCGACCCGCTCTCGGCGGGTCGATTCGACAGTCTGTCAGCTCAGCACCTGTTCGGCGGTCGGCAACCGGAGGATGTCGGCGGAACTGAGCCATTCGCGCAGCACCTTGGTCGCCTGCACATCGTCCTCGTTGTATTCGAGCAGCCGGTCGCGCTGGCTCACGTCCAGCGTGGTGCCGTCGAGGGCGACCGCCGCGGCGTACCAGTCCATCGAGGCCTCGCCGCTGGCCTCGTCGTCACGCCAGTGGAAACCGGCGACGGGCGCGATCCGTTTGAGGCCTTTGCCGTTGGGACAGATGAAGTTGGCGCCGACGGCCTCGTAGATGTCCACCCACTGCGGGGAGGCGATGAAGGCGTCCACCTCCTCGCGGCTCGGGATGCCCGGGTATCCGGCGAAGCGGTCGGCGCTGCCCCGCAGCCACCGGTTCTCGGCCTGCTGCGAATAGCAGTAGGCGGCAAAGGTCTTGCCCTGTGCCGCAGCCTCTGCGCGGCGGTCCTTCATCCAGCCCCAGAACTCGGCGAAGGAGCGGGCCTCGTCGTCGGTGGGCAGCGGATCCCAGGTGACGAACGGCCGGTACCGCACCGGGACGGCGGGATCGGTGGTGTCGGTGAGCAGCGTGCCCCACAGGTAGGCGCCGCGCTCACCGAAGCTCTCCATGTCCACGTCCACCTCGATGTCGGCGCGGGCCACGCGCGGCCGTTCGAGCCGGCGCACCAGCGGGATGCCGTCCCGGAGGCAGTTCGCGGAGACCACCGCGTCGGTCAGGCGCGCCGACCCGGGCCAGTCCTCGGGCGGTTCACCGCGGTAGTCGGCCAGTTCGTCGAAGGTGACGATTCCGGCGGCCCGCAATGCCTCACCGGCGCTCCCGCCGATCACCAGGGACAGGTCGCGCTCCTGATAGAGGGTGACCTCGCATTCCGGCCACCACGCGCAGCTGCGGCATTCGCTGACCTTGCGCGGATGTGTGGCGATCCGGCCCTCGGCGACGGCCCGGCGGCGCACCAGCAGCTCGTCGTAGTCGGCGAGCAGCGAGCCGAGCCCGACGGCGACGATGCAGTCGGCGTCGGAGCCGATCACGCCACCCTGCCAGTCGGCGCGGTCAGGGAAGGCGGACAGCCCGAGTTCGTCGAGCATGCTCGCCAGGTGCGTCAGCCGGAGAGCATCGCGCCGGTTGCTGCGGGCGGTACGCGTGGCGTCCGGCTCCGGAGTCCAGCCCCACAGCGGGCTGGTGCGCAGCGACGGCGGCGGCGCATCGGCGTCGCGCTCGCCTTTGGCCGGGCTCGTGACGCGGTGGTTGACGATGATGATCGGCAGATAGCCGGTCCCGTGCCGGAGCAGGACCTCGGCGTGGCCTCGGCGGCCGTGTTCGGGGTCGCTGGGCAGCCAGGCCTGGAAGATCCACGGGACTCCGGCCCGGCAGGCCGCCAGAGTGGCGGCCACCCGTTCCCGAAGCGGGGCGTCGTCGTCGATCTCGGTGTAGGACGCCGGATCGGCGCTCTGAAGGCCGCGCAGCATCGAGATCACCTCGTTGCGGTGGATCTGCGCGGCTTCTATGCGGCGCTGTGCCTCAGTGGTCTGCTCGACGGGGACGGCCTGCTCGCGGCGGTTGAAGTCCAGTGCCAGACGGTGCTCGCATCCGGACAGATTCCGTGCACCGAGCACCGCAGAGTCCACCCGCCGCCCCTCTCCTGGTCTCTCGCCCGGCCGACACGGATACGGCTGCAGACGTTCATTCGACTATTGACACTATGCAATGCTGGAAGATGTCATGCGTAAGCCGGGCATCCGGCGGAAAGGACGGCATGGGTCTGTTGTCATCCCGGCGAACCACGAGCGTCGAACGGAAAGCCAGCGCCACTGTGCGGCGGGCGGAGCGCAAAGCGGCCAAGAAGGTCCGCAAGGCCGAGCGGAAGCTGGTCAAGGAGCGCGCCCGCGCCGAGGCCAAATTCAGCGCCCGGGAAGAGAACCGGGCGCGCAAGAAGGCGCTGCGCACCGAGCGCAAGCACAACAAGAAGTCGCACCGCGACGAGCGTAAGACCGCCAAGGTCGCCGGCAAAGCCCAGGAGAAGGCTGCCGCCGCCGAGACCAAGAAGCTCGCCGCCGAGGCCAAGAACGTCGAGAAGACCGGAGCGCTCGCGCCGGCCAAGATCCGCCGGTATCTGACAGCGGCCCGCCTGGTGGCGCCGATCGCCGGACCGCTCGCCTACCGGGCGGGCACCGCCGCCCGCGAGCAGCTCGTCGAGTTCCAGGCGCGCCGTGCCGGAGTGTCGGCGACGGCGCTGAGCGCCTATGGAGGTCCCAGCGCCGCACTGCGGGCCCGGATCGACGCGGCGCGTTCGTCGGCGCAGCAGGTGTCGCAGGTCGAGACCACCGATGAGGGCCGGGCCTTCGTCGGGGCGATGAGTGAACGGCTGGACAACCTCAAGGTGGCCGTCGACGCCGCCGACACCATGCCGCCGAGCCAGCGCCGGGCAGCCCAGCGCGCCATCGAGAACGAGCTGGCGGCGATCGACAGCGATCTGCTGGCCCGCCTGAACGTGCACCCGTAGGAGACGAGACCCCGATGACAACCGAAGATCCGGCCGGAACACCCGATCAGAAGCCGGCCGCGGCACCGCAGGCCGCGAGCGCGGACGCCACCGCTGAGCAGGCCCCGCCCGCGAAGAAGGCCCCGCCCGCGAAGAAGGCGGCACCGGCCGACGAGAAGCCCGCCGCGAAGAAGACCGCGCCCGCCAAGAAGACCGCACCGGCCAAGAAGGCGGCACCGGCGAAGAAGGCCACTGCCAAGAAGGCCGCACCGGTCAAGAAGGCCGCACCGGTCAAGAAGGCCGCACCCGCCAAGAAGGCCGCGAACGCGGCACCGGCGGAGAAGGCTCCCGCCAAGAAGGCTCCGGCCAAGAAGGCACCGGCGCCCGCCGAGGGGAAGGCGCCCGCTCCCGAGCAGGCGACGATCGATCAGATCGCCCCGGCACCGGTCGCCGAGCAGCTGACGGCCGCGCCGGAGAAGCCCGAGCTGACCGCGGCTCCGGAGAAGCCCGAGCTGAGTGCGGCCCCGCCGAAGGCCGAACGTGCCGCCGCACCGGAGACGCCCGGGCCGGCCGCACCGGCCGACGACGTCGTCGCCAAGGCCGATGCGGAGCGCGATCTGTTCGCCCAGCTCCGCCGGACCGCGCCGACGCGGCTGCCTTCCGGCGGCGCCTCGCCGGCTGTGATCGCCGCCGTCCTGGCGGTCCTCGGTGTGCTGGTGGTCCTGGCGCGCCGCCGTCGTTCCTGAACCGTCGTCGTTCCTGAACCGTCGTCGTTCCTGAAACGCTGCGCCCAGACAGAAGTGCACCCGGAGAAGAAGGCGCCCGGACTTCGGCACGGCCGAAGTCCGGGCTATCGCGTTCGGGCGCGGGTCAGCGTCCGGGCAGGTACTTGAGCGCCTTGATGGCCAGCGGGGTGACCTTCAGATACAGATCGCGCGGGACGCCTCGCATCCCGTCGAGCCCGATGAACCGCTGGCTGGCGATGGTCTGCGGCTCGGTGTACTTCACCAGGCCCTCGTCACCGTGCCGGCGGCCGACACCGGAGATGCCCATCCCGCCCATCGGGGCCGCGGTTGACGCCCAGGCGGCGGCGTAGCCCTCGTTGATGTTGACGGTGCCGGCGCGCAGCTGCTCGGCGATCTTCTGGGCCTGCGCGGTGGATCCGGCGAAGACGCTGGCGTTGAGACCGTAGTCGGTGTCGTTGGCCAGCGTGATCGCCTCGTCCACCGAGTCCACCGGGTAGATGGAGACCAGAGGCCCGAAGGTCTCGTCGGCGAAGCAGGTCATCTGGTCGGTGACACCGGTGAGCACGGTCGGGGCATAGAAGAGCGGGCCCAGGTCGGCACGGCGCTTGCCGCCGGCCAGGACGGTCGCGCCCTTGGCGACGGCGTCCTGCACGTGCTTCTCGACGGTGTCGATCTGCGACTGCGAGGCCAGTGATCCCATGTCGGCGGTGAAGTCGTAGCTGCCCGAGAGCGTCATGTTCTCCACGTACTCGGCGAACTTACGGCTGAACTCGTCGGCGATCTCTCGCTCCACGTACAGGCGCTCGATGGAGATGCACAGCTGACCCGAGTTGGAGAAGCAGGCGCGGGCCGCGCCGGCCACAGCCTGGTCGATGTCGACGCCCGCGGTGACGATCATCGGGTTCTTGCCGCCGAGTTCGGCGGAGAAACCGATGAGCCGTCGGCCGGCCTGCTCGGCGAGGGTGGCGCCGGTGGCCGAAGAACCGGTGAACATCAGGTAGTCGGTGGTGGCGACGATCTCCTGGCCGACCACCGAACCCGGGCCGGGCACCACGGCGTAGAGCTCGCGCGGCAGTCCCGCCTGGTAGAGCAGCTCGGCCAGGGCCAACGCACAGTACGGGGTGTTGCTGTCGGGCTTGATCACCACGGCGTTGCCGGCGATCAGCGCGGCGACCGCGTCAGAGACGGCCAGAGTCAGTGGGTAGTTCCACGGGCTGATGACGCCGACGACGCCCTTGGGCTGGTAGCGCACCCGCACCTCGGTGGCGCCGGGGATCATGCCCTGCACCTTGCGCTCGGCCAGGATCGACGCCGCGTTGGTGGCGTAGTAGCGCGCGGTCAGCGCGACGTCGATGACCTCTTCCTGCGCATAGATCCGGGCCTTGCCGGTCTCGGCCTGCGCGATGTCCATCAGCTCATCGGCGTGCTTGTGCACCAGCGAGGAGAACCGGTCGATCACCTTGGCGCGGTCGGCGACGCTGCGGCCGGCCCAGTCGCGCTGAGCGGAACGCGCCCGCTTGACGGCCAGCCGCAGGTCGGCGGCGGTGGCCACCGGGATGGTGGCCATCTCGGTGGCGGTGAAGGCTTCGAGGACCGGCTTGGTGGGCCGCGTGTCGTCGGGTTCGAGGGCGGCGAGGGCCGCGAGGCGCTGGAAGTACGCCGGGGACGGCTTGGGCATGGTGGGGTGTCCTTACTTCGGTGTCGGAGTACTTCGGTGTCGGAGTACTTCGGTATCGGCGTACTTCGGTATCGGCGTACTTCGGTGTCGGGGGCGGTCCGGTGCCGTGCACCGGCGCCGTCAGGACGCGGGTGCGACCGCGACGATCCCGTCGTCGTCGGAGTAGACGACGTCGCCCGGGGTGAAGGTGATACCGCCCAGTTCCACCGGCACGTCGCGCTCGCCGGCGCCGGTCTTGGTGGACTTTCGCGGGTTGGTGCCGAGCGCCTTGACGCCGATCGCCATACCGCCGATCGTCTTGGCGTCGCGGATGGCGCCGTTGGCGATGATCCCCACCCAGCCGTTGCTGCGGCCGAGTTCGGCGATGATGTCGCCGACCAGCGCGGTGTGTACCGAGCCGTCGCCGTCGATCACCAGCACGCCGCCCGGATTGGGCTCGGAGAGGATCGACTTCAGCAGGGCGTTGTCCTGGAAGCAGCGGACGGTGGTCACCGTGCCGACGAACTCCCGGTTGCCGCCGTACTGCGTGAACTGGGTGTCGCAGCTGCGGACATCGGCGCCGATCTCGTCGACGAGGTCGGCCGTGGGGGTGAATTCGAGCGAGGTCATAGTGCCTCAGTCTATGCCCGCACTGATTTGTCTGTTACCGCGCGTAACGGAGATCACCGGCGTGGATCGCCCCCGCGAGGTCGGGAGAAGGCGCCGTATCCGCGGCGGGTCTGCCGGGCGGCGGGCCGAGCAGGCACAATGGTGCTGTGGACCTGATTCCGATCTCCGACGAGAGCATCCGCCTCGGCCAGTTCCTCAAGCTGGCCAGCCTCATCGAGTCCGGGGCGGACGCCAAGTTCGTCATCGCCGACGGTCTGGTGTCGGTGAACGACGAGGTGGAGACGCGGCGTGGCCGGCAGCTGCATGACGGTGATGTGGTGGAGCTGGGCGGAATGAGTGTGCAGGTGTCCGCCGGGGGCGGCGCCGATGTCTGAGCAGGCCACCGTCTCCGGCGGCGCGGTGCATCCGCTGCCCGATGATCTGCGGGCTGCAATCCTCGGCGGACAGCGCGGCGTGGGCGACGACGGAAGCCCGTCGGTGGGCCGGAGCGTGCTGGAGCTGTGGGAGGCGTGCACTCCCTTGGGCCGCAACGAGTTCATCTGCTGGGTCGACGACGCCAAGCAGGCCAAGACACGGATCCGGCGCATCCGCCGGACCTGCGAGGAACTCGAGGACGGCGCTCGCCGCCCGTGCTGCTGGCCGGGCTGCAAACACCGCGAACGCACCGGCAGCGCCTGACCGTTCTGCTCTCGGCAGCACCCCTCCGCCCACAGCTGAGCGGGCCTGCCGCGGTGCCGCGGAGGGCGCACAGTCGGTTCCATGAGTGATGATGTGAAACGCCCGCCATTGAGCCGGCAGACCGCCGAGAGCCTCTTGAGCCGACGGATTCTGTTGCTCGACACCGCCCTCGACGACGAGATCGGCAGCCAGTTGTGTGCGCAGTTGGTGATCCTCTCGGTGGACGACCCGAGCGCCGACATCTCGCTGTGGATCAACTCGCCCGGCGGCTCGGTGCCGGCCATGCTGGCCATCGCCGACACCATGGCGCTGATCCCCAACGACGTGGTGACGGTGAACCTCGGAATGGCTTACAGCGCAGGACAATTCCTGCTCTGCTGCGGCACTCCCGGCAAGCGGTACATCCTGCCGCACGCCAAGGTTCTGCTGCACCAGGGTTCGGCGGGGATCGGCGGATACGCGCCCGACATCGAACTGCAAGCCGACGATCTGCGACATGTCCGGGACACGGTGCTCGGGATCATCGCGGAGAAGACCGGACAGCCCCTGGAGAGGGTGTTCGAGGACTCGCTCCGCGACCACACCTTCACCGCCGGCGAGGCCATCGACTACGGCTTCGTCGATCACATCGCCGAGTCTGCCTCGCAGTTGCGCCCAGCGGGCCCGCCGTCCACCGGATTCGGGGTGTCGCGATGACTTACCCGATCCCCAATGTGATCTCCCGGACGCCGCAGGGAGAACGGGTGCTGGACATTTACAGCCGCCTGCTCGACGACCGCATCGTCTACCTGGGCACCGAGGTCGACGACGGCGTCGCCAATGCCCTGATCGCCCAGATCCTGCACCTGGATTCGGAGAATCCGGAGGCCCCGATCGACCTGTACATCAATTCGCTCGGAGGTTCTGTGATGGCGACCTTCGCCGTCTACGACACGATGCGCTACTGCCATGCGCCGATCGCGACGACCTGCGTGGGTCAGGCGCTGTCCACATCGGCCCTGCTGCTGGCGGCCGGGACACCCGGACGACGGTCCGTGCTCCCGCACGCCCGCGTGCTACTGCATCAGCCGTCCGGCCAGGGGCGCGGCACCATCCCGGACCTGATCCTGGCGGCCGAGGAGATACTGCGCACCCGGGAGGATGTGGAGCAGGCGCTGAGCAGACACACCGGACAGTCGGTGGAGACCCTGCGCCGGGACACCGACCGTGACCGGATCCTGCGTGCACCGGAGATCGTCGAGTACGGCATCGCCGATCAGATCATCGAGCCCGGCTAAAACACCCCGCATGCGGGGTCTCGACTCCTACGCACAGGCCAGCGCGAGCGGCCTGCCGGCGCCGGCGGGCGGGGAGAAACGCGCGGGGGACGCGATCGTGGACACGCTTGCGAGCACAGGTGCCGTCCTGGACAGTTCGATCGCGGCTTCCCGGGTGAACTCGGCAAGGGTCATCTCGAGCGCGCCCACCACTGCCTCGAGAATCTCCGAGGAAGCGTCCTTGCGGCCGCGTTCGAGTTCGGAGAGGTACTGGCTGGAGACTCCGGCACGCTCGGCCGTCTCGACCAGCCGCTCGCCGCGCTCATGCCTGCGGCGACGGAGGATCCGTCCGGTGACCTCCCGCCAGAGCGGTTCGGGCTCGGTCCGTGCACGATCGTCCATGGCTCGATGGTAGGCAGATCCGACGAGTCCGTCGCGCTGGTCTGCTCAGAGCAGAACGGACGTCCGGGGCCGATCAGCTGGTCGGCGTGTCCCGCCGTCGATCTGGACGTTCCCTCCGCCTGGATCAACGGCCGGAATGTCAGCGGACGAGCCGAAGCCGGTGCATCTCGGCCGGTGTGATCAGCCGCTCGTAGCGCTCGTCGGCGGCGGCCGTCGGACGGCCCTTGCCGAGCAGCCCACGACCGCCGAAAATGCGGCCCCGGCGACGCCACCGTGTGCTGATTGCGGTGCTCATGTCTCTCCCGATGAAGCAACTTCTACGTCCACCGGGTATGTCGCCGCCGTGGACGCAAGTGTTAACGGCTTCGCGTGAACTCCATTCGATCGAAGGATGTCACCACACGAGACGTGAGCCGCAACCTCAGCCGGGCTGGACCACACCCTCACCCGGTCAGCCGCCACAGATGACGCCCGGCTACGCGCCGTACCCCGGAACGTCAGCCCCGGTGCCCCCGGTGCCCCCGGCGGCCCGCAACACCGTCGGCATCGTCGCACTGGTCTTGGCGTAGTGGGTGTGATCGTCGGCGTCGTCGTCTTCGCCACCCTGGTCGAGGATGCGATCGACGATGCGTTCGGCACCGATGCCCCGGTCACCGCGGTCGACGAGGACGGCGAGACCCAGTCGCCTGACGGTGCTACCGGACCGTCGAACCCAGGCCCCGCCCCAGGCCGAGCTGCACCTCCAGCGCCGAACAGACGCCGAACGACGGAGTCCGGCCGGGACACCCCTGAGGGTCTCCCGGCCGGACCGCTTTCCATCCTCAGGCCGGGTGTGAGGCGGCCTGAAGTCCGTTCCCGTCAGATCAGCGCTGGGCCACCTGGGTCGGGATGATCGGGGCGGGCAGCTCAGTGCTCGCCGTGAGGTAGGCGTCCACCGCAGCAGCGGCGGAGCGGCCCTCGGCGATGGCCCAGACGATCAGCGACTGTCCGCGGCCGGCGTCTCCCGCGACGAAGACGCCGGAGAGACCCTTGGCGGCGAACTCGCCGTCGCGGGCGATGTTGCCGCGGCCGTCGTATTCCACGCCCAGCTTGTCGAGCAGGTCGCCGCGCTCAGGGCCGACGAAGCCCATTGCGAGCAGCACCAGATCGCACTCGAGCTCGAAGTCGCTGCCCTCGACCTTCTCGAAGCGGCCGTTCACCATCGTCACCTCGTGCGCCTTGAGCGCGGTGAGCTTGCCGTTCTCGCCGATGAACTCCTCGGTGTTCACCGAGAAGACCCGCTCGCCGCCCTCTTCGTGTGCCGAGGAGACCCGGTACATCAGCGGGTAGGTGGGCCACGGCGTGGACTCGGCGCGCTCGGCCGGCGGCCGCGGCATGATCTCGAACTGGTGGACGATCTCCGCGCCCTGGCGCAGCGAGGTGCCCAGGCAGTCGGCGCCGGTGTCGCCACCGCCGATGATGACGACCTTCTTGCCCTCGGCGGTGACCTGCCCGGGAACCTCGTCGCCGACGGCGGCGCGGTTGGCCTGCGGCAGGAACTCCATGGCCTGGTAGATGCCTTCGAGTTCACGGCCCGGGATCGGCAGGTCGCGGCCGATGGTCGAACCGTTCGCCAGCACCACGGCGTCGAAGTCGGCGCGCAACTGCTCGACGGTCACGTCTACACCCACGTTCACGCCGGTGCGGAAGACGGTGCCCTCGGCCTCCATCTGCTCGAGCCGCCGGTCGATGAAGTGCTTCTCCATCTTGAACTCGGGGATGCCGTAGCGCAGCAGGCCGCCGATGCGGTCGTTGCGCTCGAAGACGGTCACGTCGTGTCCAGCACGGGTCAGCTGCTGGGCGGCAGCCAGACCCGAAGGGCCCGAACCGATCACGGCCACGGTCTTGCCGGTCTTCTCCGACGGGAGGACCGGCGTCACGGAGCCTTCCTCCCACGCCTTCTCCACCAGCTCCACCTCGACCTGCTTGATGGTCACCGCGGGCTGGTTGATGCCCAGCACACAGGACGCCTCGCACGGTGCCGGGCACAGCCGGCCGGTGAACTCGGGGAAGTTGTTGGTGGCGTGCAGGCGCTCGATACCCGCATCCCACCGGCCCTTGTAGACCAGGTCGTTCCATTCCGGAATCAGGTTGCCCAGCGGGCAGCCGTTGTGGCAGAACGGAATACCGCAGTCCATGCAGCGGCTCGCCTGGGTGGTCAAGGTGTCCCGGTCGAAGGTGTTGTACACCTCTTTCCAGTCCATCAGCCGCAGGTCCACCGGCCGACGCGTCGGCGTCTCCCGCTCGGTGTGCTTCAGGAATCCTCTGGGATCAGCCACGAGCCGCCTCCATGATCGCTTCGTTCACATCTCGTCCGGTGCGCTCGGCGACGTCGATGGCGTCAAGCACTCTCTTGTAGTCGCGCGGCATGACCTTCGCGAACTTGGTTTGGGCCACCGCCCAGTTGCCCAGCACCTTGGCCGCGACCGTCGAGCCTGTCTCGTCGCGGTGCTCGGTGAGCATGTCCTGCAGGTACTTCAGGTCGTCGGCGTCCAGCGGAGCCAGGTCCACCAGTTCGGTGTTCAGGTTCTCGGCGAACCCTCCGTCCCGATCGAGCACGTAGGCCACACCGCCGGACATGCCGGCCGCGAAGTTGCGGCCCGTGGTGCCCAGCACGATCACCCGGCCACCGGTCATGTACTCGCAGCCGTGATCGCCCACGCCCTCGACGACGGCGTGCACACCCGAGTTGCGGACGCAGAACCGCTCGCCGGCCACACCGCGCAGGAAGATCTTGCCGGCGGTGCCGCCGAAGCCGATCACGTTGCCCGCGATGATGTTCTGCTCGGCTACGAACTCCTGCGGCGCTCCGGCCGGCGGGGCGACGACGATCTTGCCGCCCGAGAGCCCCTTGCCGACGAAGTCGTTCGCGTCGCCGGCGAGCCGCATGGTGATACCGCGCGGAACGAAGGCGCCGAAGCTGTTGCCGGCCGAACCGGTGAACTCGATCGAGATGGTGCCGTCCGGAAGGCCCCGGGCCCCATAGGCTTTAGTCACCTCGTGCCCGAGCATGGTGCCGACCGTCCGGTTGACGTTGCTGATCGGCGACTCGATCACCACCCGGGTGCCCGCCTCGATGGCCGGCCGCGCCTTGGCGATCAGCTCGTTGTCGAGCGCCTTGTCCAGACCGTGGTCCTGAGTGCCGGAGCAGTACAGGTCCTGGTTCATGAACGGCGAGTCGGCCATGGTCAGGATCGGCGACAGGTCGAGCTTGCCGGCCTTGGCCTCGCGCCAGTGCGCGAGCGCCTTGGCGGTGTCGAGCGCCTCGACGTGGCCGACCGCCTCCTGCAGGGTGCGGAAGCCCAGCCGGGCCAGCAGCTCCCGGACCTCTTCGGCGATGAAGAGCATGAAGTTCTCGACGAACTCCGGCTTGCCGGTGAACCGCTCGCGCAGCAGCGGATTCTGGGTGGCCACACCCACGGGGCAGGTGTCGAGGTGGCAGACGCGCATCATGATGCAGCCCGAGACCACCAGCGGCGCGGTGGCGAAACCGAACTCCTCGCCGCCGAGCAGGGCGGCGATCACCACGTCGCGTCCGGTCTTGAGCTGACCGTCCACCTGGACCACGATCCGGTCGCGCAGACCGTTCAGCAGCAGGGTCTGCTGGGTCTCGGCCAGGCCGATCTCCCAGGGCGCTCCGGCGTGCTTGAGCGAGGTCAGCGGGCTGGCGCCGGTGCCGCCGTCGTGCCCGGAGATGAGCACCACGTCGGCGTGCGCCTTGGACACGCCTGCGGCCACGGTGCCCACCCCCAGCTCGGAGACGAGTTTCACGTGAATCCGGGCCTCCGGGTTCGCGTTCTTCAGGTCGTGGATGAGCTGGGCCAGATCCTCGATCGAGTAGATGTCGTGGTGCGGCGGCGGCGAGATCAGGCCGACGCCCGGCGTGGAACCACGCACCTCGGCGACCCACGGGTACACCTTGTGCGGGGGCAGCTGGCCGCCCTCACCCGGCTTGGCTCCCTGAGCCATCTTGATCTGGATGTCGGTGCAATTGCTCAGGTAGTGGCTGGTCACGCCGAACCGGCCGGAGGCCACCTGCTTGATGGCCGACCGGCGCCAGTCGCCGTTCTCGTCGTGGCTGAAACGCCGCGGATCCTCGCCGCCCTCACCCGAGTTGGACCGGCCGCCGAGACGATTCATCGCGATCGCGAGCGTCTCGTGGGCCTCGGCAGAGATGGAGCCGTAGCTCATCGCGCCGGTGGAGAAGCGCTTGACGATCTCGCTGGCCGGCTCCACCTTGTCGATCGGGATGGGATCGCGATCACCGAAGTTGAAGTCGAACAGACCGCGCAGGGTGCCGATCCGCTGAGACTGATCGTCGACCAGCTTGGTGTACTCCTTGAACACCTCGTACTGACCGGTGCGGGTGGAGTGCTGGAGCTTGAAGACGGTCTCCGGGTTGAACAGGTGGTACTCGCCCTCACGGCGCCACTGGTATTCACCGCCCACCTCGAGCTCACGGTGCGCACGCTCGGTGGGCCGCTCACTGAAGGCCAGCGCGTGCCGGGCGGCCACGTCGGCGGCGATCTCGTCGAGACCGATGCCGTCGAGCTGGCTGCGCAGGCCGGTGAAGAACTCGTCGACGAGCTCCTGGCTCAGGCCGATCGGCTGGAACAGCTGCGCGCCGTTGTACGACGGCACCGTGGAGATGCCCATCTTGCTCATCACCTTCAGCACACCCTTGCCGGCGGCCTTGATGTAGTTGGCGCGGGCCTTGGCGAAGTCCGCCGGGGAGCGCAGGGCGCCCGAGTCGATCATGTCCTCGATGGACTCGAAGGCCATGTACGGGTTGATCGCGGCGGCGCCGAATCCCACCAGCAGCGCCATGTGGTGCACCTCGCGCGCGTCACCGGCCTCGACCACGATGCCGGCCCGGGTGCGGGTGCGCTCACGGACCAGGTGGTGGTGCACCGCCGCGGTCATCAGCAGCGACGGGATCGGCGCCATGGTCTCGTCCGACTCCCGGTCCGAGAGCACGATGACGCGCGCGCCGTCGGCGATGGCCGCCGAGGCCCGGGCCCGCAGATCGTCGAGCGCCCGGCGCAGCCCCTCGCCGCCCTCGGCGACCGGGTACAGGCCGTGCAGATGCACAGACGGGAAGCCGGTGGCGGCGCCGTCGATCTCCACCAGGCGGGCCAGGTCGTCGTTGTCGATGACCGGACCGCTCAGCACGATCTGCCGGGCCGACTCCGGGGCCGGATTCAGCAGGTCGCCCTCGCTGCCGATCCGGTTGGACAGGCTGGTGACGATCTCCTCACGGATGGCGTCCAGCGGCGGGTTGGTGACCTGCGCGAACAGCTGCTGGAAGTAGTCGAAGAGCATCCGCGGCCGGTTGGAGAGCACGGCGATCGGGGTGTCGGTGCCCATCGAGCCCAAGGCCTCACCGCCGCTGGCGGCCATCGGCGCCACCAGCAGATTCAGGTCCTCGTTGGAGTAGCCGAAGAGCTGCTGCCGGTGGGTGACCCGGTCGTGGTTCATGTGCACGTGCGGGCGCATCGGCAGATCCTCGAGGTGGACCTGATTGTCGTCGAGCCACTGCCGGTAGGGGTGCTGACCGGCCAGCTCGTCCTTGATCTCCTCGTCGGCCACGATGCGCCCCTGCGAGGTGTCGACCAGGAACATCTTGCCCGGCTGCAGACGCTGCCGGGAGACCACGTCGGCCGGATCGATGTCGAGCACGCCGACCTCGGAACCGAGCACCACCAGACCGTCCTTGGTGACCCAGATGCGCGAGGGCCGCAGACCGTTGCGGTCGAGGACGGCGCCGATCAGGGTGCCGTCGGTGAAGCACACCGACGCCGGGCCGTCCCAGGCCTCCATCAGCGCCGAGTGGTACTCGTAGAACGCCCGGTGCTCGGGCTTCATGTCCTCGTGCCGCTCCCAGGCTTCGGGGACCATCATCAGCACGGCGTGCGGAAGCGGCCGGCCGCCGAGGTGCAGCAGTTCGAGAACCTCGTCGAAGCGCGCGGTGTCCGAGGCTCCCGGGGTGCAGACCGGGAAGATCTTCTCCTCGGCGCCGGGGCCGAAGACCGAGGTGTCGATGAGCGCCTCGCGGGCCCGCATCCAGTTCTCGTTGCCGGTGACGGTGTTGATCTCACCGTTGTGGGCCACCCGGCGGAACGGGTGCGCGAGCGGCCACGACGGGAAGGTGTTGGTGGAGAAGCGCGAGTGGACCATGCCCAGCGCACTCTCGACCCGATCGTCCTGCAGGTCCAGGTAGAAGTCGCGCAGCTGCGGGGTGGTCAGCATGCCCTTGTAGACGAAGGTCTGGCCGGACAGGCTCGGGAAGTAGGCGGTTTCGCGGCCCGGGCCGTCCTGGCCGGGGCCCTTCTCGCCGAGCTCATACTGCACGCGCCGGCGCACCACGTAGGCCTGCCGCTCGAGTTCGGCGCCGGAGGCGCCGCCGATGAAGACCTGGCGGAAGGTGGGCATGGCGTCACGGGCCAGCGCGCCCAGCGAGGACTCGTCCACCGGGACGTTGCGCCAGCCGAGCAGGGTCAGGCCCTGAGCCTCGACGATCTTCTCGATGCCCTTGACCGCGTCGGCCACGTCGTCGGCGGCCTGCGGCAGGAAGGCGATGCCGGTGGCGTACTCGCCGGCGGCGGGCAGATCGAAGTCGACGACCTCGCGCAGGAAACGGTCCGGGACCTGGATCATGATGCCGGCGCCGTCACCGGTGTTCGGCTCGGCTCCGGCGGCCCCACGGTGTTCCAGATTCACCAGCGCGGTGATGGCCTTCTCGACGATGTCGCGGCTCTTGCGGCCGTGCATGTCCACGACGAAGGCGACGCCACAGGCGTCGTGTTCGTTGACCGGGTCGTAGAGCCCGACGGGCCCCGGCATGTGCATCATGAATCTGCCTACTCCGTACGCCACGCTGCGCACTAATACGTACTGGAGAGTTCCGGGTTTCTTGATGGACGCGATCACGTCGCCCGGATCAGCTTCATTGCTGGCCGGCTCGGGCAGTGCGCGGACCGTCACGTTCCGCTACACCTCGAGCGCAGTACCCGCAATTCTGCCACGCCGCCCAGGGGGAAGCAAAAGCGCTGGGATACACCGCCGAAACAGACACGTCACATAGTCAGACAGGCTTACAGTGGCGCATGTGAGTCCTGTGACACGTGATCGACGACGCCCGCCGTTCGGACCGGCGGCGGCCGGCGTCATCCGCGGCACCATGCGCCCGATGATGGGCGTGGCCGGCCGCACCCCGGTGGCCGGCCCACTGCTGCTGCAGGCCAGCCGTCCCGCCCTGAACGCCTCCCTGTCGGCGCTCTCCCCGGTCCCGCCGGAGACGCGGACCACGCCGGTACGGGTGAGCGTGCCCACCGGCCAGGTACGCGGCGAGTGGCAGCACGAGTCGAGCCGGTTCGGCGGCGAGCAGCCCGATCCGTCGTCGGGACGGTCGATCATCTACTACCTGCACGGCAGCGGCTATCTGGTGTGCTCGCCGCGCACCCACCGCGGCATGGTGGCCCGGCTGACCCGGCGCGCGGGAATCGGCGCGTTCAGCCTCGACTACCGGCTTGGCCCGCGGTACCGCTTCCCGGCCGGCGGCGACGACACCGTCCGCGGCTACCGCTGGCTGCTCGAGCAGGGCTTCTCCGGGGATCAGATCATCGTGGCCGGCGACTCGGCGGGCGGCCATCTGGCCCAGGACCTGCTGCTGTCGAACCATCTCGACGGCCTGCCACAGCCGCGGGCGATGGTGCTGTTCTCCCCGCTCTACGATCCGACGTTCACGCTGGCCTGCGCCCAGGAGCGCTCGGGGGTGCACGACCCGATGATCGACGCCGCGGCCGCCGCCCGGCTGCTGCGGCTCTACACCGGCGGCGCCCGGGCCGACGATCCGCGCATGCGGGTGCGGCTCACCCCCGACATGACGCTGCCCGACACGCTCATCCAGTACGGCGGCCGCGAGGTGATGGGTGCCGACGCCCGCGCCGTCCACGACAGCCTGCTGGCCGCCGGCGGCCAGTCAACGATTCAGGCGTGGCCGCGTCAGGGGCACGTCTTCCAGATGTTCCCCCGGCTCACCCCGGACGCCCGGGAGGCCACCGCCGCAGCCCGGGACTTCATCGACCGGTACCTCTGCTGATCTCCGCCGGGCGGTGGGCGCCCGGTTCACGGCGGCCCCGCGACGGCCGGCCGCCCGCTACGATCAAGGTCCCCTCCTCTCTCCGGCGCCGCGCCAGAATCGAGCCGACCGTGACCGACGTCAACGACCTGATCAACCGTCTGCCCATCGACGCGCTCGCCCGGCAGCTCGGCGTCGCACCCGACGAGGTCCGTGCCGCCTCCGAGCAGGCGGTGCCGACGCTGCTGGCCGGGCTGGCCGCCCAGACCGACGATCCCGGCCGCGCCGACACCCTGGCCGGGGCGCTGGCCCAGCACGACGACGATCTGGCGGACGGCACCATCGACCTCGACCAGGTGGACGGCGCCGACGGCGAGAAGATCGTCGGCAAACTCTTCGGCGACGACGCCGACGGCGTGGCCGCGGGCATCAGCGGTGCCGTGCCGGCGGCCGCCGTCGACCAGGGTCTGGTGCGCAAGCTGCTGCCGCTGCTCGCCCCGATCGTGCTCAGCTACGTGATGAGCCAGTTCGGCAAGAAGGGCGGCGGCACGGGCGCAACCCCGTCCGGCGGTGGGCTGGGCGATCTGCTCGGCGGCATGCTCGGAGGTCAGAACACCGGCGGCCTCGGCTCGATCCTCGGCGAGGTGCTCGGCGGTTCGAAGAGCGGCGGCAAGGGCGGCAATCCGCTCGGCTCCATCCTGGGCTCCATCCTCGGCGGCAAGTGAGCACCGGTCCGGTACGGACGGCGCTGGCGATCCGGCATGTGCCGTTCGAGGATCTCGGGATCTTCGGCGACGTCCTGGCCGAGCGCGGCTACCGCATCCGGTACTCCGACGCCGGACTCGACGCAGTGGATCGGCGGGCGTGGCGGGACGCCGACCTGCTGGTCGTGCTCGGCGGGCCGATCGGCGTCGGCGACATCGACCGCTATCCGTATATCGCCGACGAGATCGACGCGCTCACCGGGCGGCTCGCCGATCAGCGGCCGACGCTCGGCGTGTGTCTGGGTGCGCAGCTGATGGCTGCGGCGCTCGGCGCCGAGGTCGGGCCCACCGGTGCGGTGGAGATCGGCTACGGCCCGTTGACGCTCACCGAGTCCGGGGCGCGGAGCGTGCTGAACCGGCTCGGCCAGACGCCGGTGCTGCACTGGCACGGCGATCAGTTCGCCATCCCCCTCGGCGCCGACCGGCTGGCGTCCACCCCCGGCTTCGACCATCAGGCCTTCGCTCTCGGCGATCATGCGCTGGCCCTGCAGTTCCACCTCGAGGCCGACCCGGAGCGCATCGAGAGCTGGCTGATCGGGCACGCGCACGAGCTGGCGACCCAGCGGATCGACCCGCGGGTCATTCGCGCGGATGCCCGCCGGTTCGGCCCTGAGCTGGCGGCCCGCGGCCGTGCGGTGCTGGCCGAATGGCTCGCCCGCGCGGGCGGCTGAGCGTCCACCGGCTGCCCGATCATCCGGGTTCCCTCCGACCCACACCCTAGGATCGACTGACATGAAGCGCGTTGGACTCTCACTGGCGGTGCTGCTGCTGACGGTCTTCGGGCTCTTTCTGCCGGTGATCAACTTCTCGTCGTCCGACGGCACCGCCGAGTCGGATCCGATGACCATCAGCGACTGGCGCAGCGAATACGACGTCAGCGCCGACGGGCGCCTCCAGGCCGTCGAGACGATCACCGCCGAGTTCCCCTACGGACGGCACGGCATCTTCCGGCAGTGGGACATCGCCGACCAGGGCTCCGACCAGAACACCCGGTACGTCCCCGAGGACGTCTCGGTCACCATGGACGGCGCATCGGTACCGGTGGAGATGCTCTGGGAACAGGGCCGGCGGATCCGGGTGGCCAAGATCGGTGATCCGAACAGCACGGTGTCCCCCGGCCGGCACACCTACGTGGTCAAGTACCACGTCGACGGTGTCCTGGCGCCCGGCGACACCGGTGGCGGGACCGGCGGCGGCAGCTGGGGAAGCCCCGACGCCTCGGTGTTCATCTGGCGGCTGGTGCCCACCGGGAGGCAGATGCCGGTCGAACGCTCCGAATCGGTGGTGAATCTGCCGGAGGCGCCCACCGCCTTCACCTGCAGCACCAACCGCGGCATCGACTGCAAGATCTCCAAGAGGTCCGACACCTCGCTGGTCGTCACCACCGGAAGCCTGGCCGCGGGAACCGGGCTGGCCGTGCGGGTCGACCTGCCGTCGGCGGCACCCGATCAGGTCACCGTGCCCTGGTCGGTCACTCTCGATCCGGTCCTCGGCCGCTCGCTGCCCCTGCTCATCGTCATTCTCATCGTGAGTGCCCTGACCTGCGCGGCCGGTCTGTGGTGGGCGCTGCGCAGCCGGGAGTCCGAGCCCCTGCTGCCGGTGATGTACGAGCCGCCGGCCGATCCGCGCGATCCTGACAAACGGCTCGGCCCGGCGCAGACCTTCTACGTGGCCTACGAGCGACTGCCGCGCAAGGCGCTGGTGGCCACCCTGTTCAACCTCGCGGAGCGAGGCGCAGTGCGCCTCGAGCGGCACGGCGACGACTGGTCGGTGATCTCCCAGATGACTCCCGAGATGCAGCAGAGTCTGGACCCGGCCGGTCTCGCCGTGATCAATGCGCTCGGCCTCGGCCGGAACGGCGCCGTCTTCGCCGCCGACGGCTCGGTCGGGGCCGGACGCCGGCTCGGCACGGCGCAGAGCTCCATCGACAACTCGGTCCGGACCTGGGGTGCGGCCAGCAACACGGTCCAGCACTCGAGCTTCGAGACCCTCGGCAAGTTCCTGGTGATCATCGCGATCGCACTCGCGGTGCTGATGGTGGTCTTCGGCTGGGCCCCCGCCACCGTATGGATGCTGCCGCTGGCCGGCTTCGCGATCGGCGCCGCCGGGCTCTGGGACACCGGCGTCGGCACGCGGCGCACCAAACTCGGCCGCGAGGTCTGGTCCCGGGCCGGCGGTTTCGAACGACTGCTCTCGACCCGGTCGAATCAGGAGCGTCTCGACTTCAGCGCCCGCAAGGATCTGTTCACCGACTTCATCCCGTATGCGATCGCCTTCGACTGCGCCGACGCCTGGGCGGACAAGTACCGCTACGCCACCAACCAGGAGCCGCCCGACCCGATCTGGTTCGGCCCCGGTTTCTATCACACCTCGTACTTCGGCGGCTTCGGCGGCGGCGGCTCGGCCTTCGACAGTTTCGAGTCCAGTCTGTCGTCGTCGATGTCGGCGTACTCGGCCTCCAAATCGTCGAACAGCGGCGGCGGATTCGGCGGGGGCGGCGGCGGATTCAGCGGCGGCGGCGGGGGCGGCGGCGTCGGCTCCTGGTAGCACGTGGCACGCGATACCTGTGGCCGGTCCCCGTCCCCGGATACCCTCAATCAACCCCTCAACGGAAGAGACGTGACATGACAGCAGTCTGGATCATCCTGATCGTCATCGTGGTGCTGATCGTCGTGGCCGCCATCGTCGTGATGGTCGGCTTCAACAAGCTGCGCAAGGCCGACATCACCGCGCAGGAGTCGCTGGGCGGAATCGACGTCCAGCTCACCCGCCGGGCCGACCTGATCCCGAATCTGGTCAACACCGTCAAGGGCTACGCCGCCCACGAAGCCGGTGTGCTCGAGGCGGTGACGCAGGCCCGCGCCAGCGTGCAACAGGCCGCGCATGCCCCGTCCGTGGCCGACAAGGCCGCGGCCGACGCCCAGATGACCGGCGCGCTGGGCCGGCTCTTCGCGGTGGCCGAGAACTACCCGCAGCTGCAGGCGGCCCCGAACTTCATGGCCCTGCAGAAGGAGCTGTCGGACACCGAGAACAAGCTGTCCTTCGCCCGGCAGTACTACAACGACGCCGTCTCCCGGCTCAACCAGCTGGTGCGGACGCTGCCGTGGATGTTCTTCGCCCCCATGGCCGGGGTCAAGGCACGTGAGTTCTACCAGGCGCCGGCCGGCCAGCAGCAGCCCCCGACCGTCCAGTTCTGACCGTCGACGCCGGCCCCGCGGCACCACCGGGCCGTCACCGCGACATCACAACCGGTACGCGCGTGTGCACACACGCGCGTACCGGTTTTCGTGTCGCGTACGCCGGGATCTGCGGACGGCCTGCGGGCCGTCCGGCACCTGCTCAGGGTTCCCAGCGCTCGCTGGCCGACGGATAGCGCACCCGCAGCACGCTATAGACGTAGGTGGCCACCACCAGCACCCCCGCCGAACCGAGTGCCCACCACAGCCAGTCGTTGACCGGGCTGGTGCGCACCGCGGCCGCCGCCCACAGCAGCACGGTCACCACGCACAGGATGGTCGCCAGCATCCGCAGCACCAGCACCACCGTGGTCGCCAGCGCCCAGATCGCCTCGCGAACGGTGCGCCGCGCCGATTCGTCAGCCACCCGCACAGCGTATCGTCGCCGCGCTCGGCGGCGCCGCCGATGCGGCGGGCCCCTCGCCGCCGTCTGCGGTGAGGGGCCCGGTGCCTCGCGCCGGGGCGACGATCAGGACAGCGCGGCGATCAGCTCGGCCTTCTTCATCGTCGAGTAGCCCTTGACACCCTTGGCCTTGGCCTCGGCCTTCAGCTCGGCGACGGTCTTCGCCTTGCCTGCGGCGGGCTTGGCAGCCGCCGGCTTCTTCTCCGCAGCGGGCTTGGCGGCAGCGGACTTCTCGGCAGCGGGCTTCTTCTCCGCAGCGGGCTTGGCGGCGGCGGGCTTGGCGGCCGCCGGCTTCTCGGCAGCAGGCTTCGCAGCCGCAGGCTTCTTCTCCGCAGCAGGCTTCTTCTCCGCAGCAGGCTTCTTCTCGGCGGCGGGCTTCGCAGCGGACTTGGCCTTCGCCGGCTCAGCGCTGTCCTTCTTCGCCGGGGCGGCCTTGGTGGCCGCGGGCTTCGCCGGGGCCGGCTTCGCGGCAGCGGGCTTGGCGGCTGCCGGCTTGGGCGCCTCGGTCTTCGGTGCGGGCGCCACGGCGGGCACCTCGTCGGCCTTGCCGAGCTGGACCCGCGAGGCGACGGTGTCGCGCAGCGCCACCACTTCCTCAGCGAGCCGCCTGACTTCCTTCTCCAGCCGCTTGATCAGCTTGTTCTTGGAACCCATTTCGCTTCCTTGTTCGGCGATCACGTATGTCGGCCGCCGGGCGGCCTGGCCCCATTCTTCCCTGAATACGCCCGATATGGCGATACCCGGGAACCGATGCGTTTCAGCGGGATCCTCGGGCGCCGGCGTCTCAAACCGCTGTTCAGCATAGGTGAAGTTGCCTTGGGATCACTGTTCCTCTTGTGGCGCAACGGGTTTCGCTCACCACAATGCCCCGTACCCGCCGTGTTCACCGCGCCGTCGTCGGACGGTCGGCACCCCGGTGCCGGCCGGATCGCCGAGTGAGATGCACCGCATCACCCTCCCCTGTGGGACAGAACACTCACTGAGACGGGCCGTAGGGTTCGTCTCAAAACCCTTGCCGCGGCAACGGCTCGCCGGGACTCTGGAGCGTAGAGAACTGGATCCATCCGACGCCTCTGCGGCCGCAGAGTCCGTTTCCCAATGTAAGGAGATGCCATGAGCACCAGCTGGTTCCCCTCATTGCGCCATCCCTCCCCCGACGACCTCGAGCTCTGGCTCGAATCGAACGCCGCCCGGGGCCGGCATCTGACCGGTGTGAACCGTCTGCTGCCCGTGCGGATGAAGTTCGCCGACTCCGCGCCCACCCAGACCCGCTACGTCCTCGACCAGCGCGCCCAGCCCACTCCGAGCGACTACTTCACCTTCCGCGAGAACCGCGGCTGGGACCTGGTCGGCTCGGCCGGCGATCTGCACGTCTGGCGGCGCGACTACACCGGGGCCCGGCCCGAGGGCTTCATCGGCGGCGGCAACCTGACCCGCCGGGTCTCGGCCTGGGGCACCGTCCTGGGCGTGGCCGCCCTGGTGCTGCTCGCCACCGCCGTGGTCCTCGGCATCCTGTCGGGCACCGGCAGCATCGCCGAAGGCAGCCCCCGGGACGCCTGGGCCCCGGCCGTTGCGTTCGCGGTCGTCGGCGTGATCGCCGGGATCGTCGCCCTGCAACTGCGCATCTCGCACGTGGTGGCCGCCCGCGCGGCCCGGACTCCGGCGCCGGCCGTCGAGTCCCGGGAGCCGGCACCGACAGCCTGACCGGCTCACACCGACCACCCGGGGTGCCGTCCGTCCTTCCGACGAACGACACCCCGGGTGCTTTTTGCGCCCGGCTCGCCGGAGAATCCCGGCACAGCGCGCCGACGGCGCTAACGTGGTGAAAAGAGTCCCTTACAAGGCCTCCGGCCGGAGAGGTGTGCCGATGTCCCACAATCCCCCCGCCGACGACGGACCTGCCGGGGATGCGGCGCCCGGCCCCGAATCCGCCGAGGAGTTCACCGAAGAGCGCTTCGACTCCGAGATCGACCGGATGTGGTTGCGCTTCCGCGCCGAACTGGCCGATCGCCTCGCCGACCTGTCCGTCGGCCACCCGCTGAAAGTGCTCTCGCTGTGGACCGAGATGTTCGGGCCGCAGCCCGGCGTCGTCTTCAGCCTCACCGATCGGGGCCGGCTGCACGCCTCCCTCGACGTCGCCGACCTGTATCCGTTCCCGCCCGAACGTCAGCAGCGCCTGAGCATGGTGCGTGAGCTGGGCTGGCAGGAGCAGGAGGCTTCGGCCACCGGCGAATCGCACTCCGAGATCCCCGACGCGTGCACGCTCGACCTGCCCGAACGCGAGGTGGACAAGGCCGCCCTGGTGGTCGAGCGGACGTTCCGCGAGGTCTGGGACGTCCTCGATCCCTCGTTCCTCATCTCCGAGGAGAACGAGGTGATCAGGCGCTTCACCGAGCCGCCGCCGCAGCCGAGGGAACGCCGGATGCGCTGAATCTCACCCGATCCGATTGCAATAGGGCGGTAACACGGCCGTAAAGTTCATCAGGTACGACACCCCGGCCCCGGTCGGGTACACAGCGCTGCGACGACGCAGCAGAGAGAGTAGTGCCGATGAGCGAACTGGAAGGTCCCCTCAAGGACATCTTCGACGTGGTGATCCACCGCAACCCCGGCGAACCCGAGTTCCAGCAGGCCGTGCACGAGGTCTTCGAGACCCTGACGCCGGTGATGGCCAAGCACCCGGAGTACGAGGACGTCCTCACCCGGATGTGCGAGCCGGAACGGCAGATCATCTTCCGGGTGCCGTGGATCGACGACGACGGCAAGGTGCAGATCAACCGCGGCTTCCGGGTCGAGTTCAACTCGGCGCTGGGCCCCTACAAGGGCGGACTGCGCTTCCACCCCTCGGTCAACCTGTCGATCGTGAAGTTCCTCGGCTTCGAGCAGATCTTCAAGAACTCGCTGACCGGTCTGCCGATCGGCGGCGGCAAGGGCGGCTCGGACTTCGACCCGAAGGGCCGTTCCGACCGCGAGGTCATGCGCTTCTGTCAGTCGTTCATGACCGAGCTGTACCGGCACATCGGTGACAAGACCGACGTTCCGGCCGGCGACATCGGGGTGGGCGGCCGCGAGATCGGCTACCTGTTCGGCCAGTACAAGCGCATCACCAACCGCTACGAGTCCGGTGTGCTCACCGGCAAGGGCCTCACCTGGGGCGGCTCGCAGGTTCGTCCGGAGGCCACCGGCTACGGCGCCGTGTTCTTCGTCGACGAGATGCTCAAGGCCAAGGGGCAGGGCTTCGACGGCAAGAAGGTCCTGGTCTCCGGCTCGGGCAATGTGGCCACCTACGCGATCGAGAAGATCCACCAGCTCGGCGGCACCGTCATCGGCTGCTCGGACTCGTCCGGCTACGTGATCGACGAGAAGGGCATCGACCTCGAACTCCTCAAGGAGGTCAAGCAGGTCCGTCGCGCCCGGCTGTCCGAATACGTCGAACTGCGCGGCAACGGCACCAAGGTGGGCACCGACGGCACGCTCTGGCAGGTGCCGGCCGACATCGCGCTGCCCTGCGCCACCCAGAACGAGCTCGACGAGGACGACGCGAAGGCTCTGGTGGCGAACGGCTGCCAGATCGTCGGCGAGGGCGCCAACATGCCCACCACCCCGGAGGCCATCAAGGTGCTCCAGGCGGCGGGCATCGGCTTCGCGCCGGGCAAGGCCGCCAATGCCGGCGGTGTGGCCACCAGCGCGCTCGAGATGCAGCAGAACGCCTCGCGCGACTCGTGGAGCTTCGAGTACACCGAGGAGCGGCTGAGCGACATCATGCGGTCGATCCACGAGACCTGCGTGGAGACCGCCGACGAGTACAACGACCCGAACAACTACATCGCCGGCGCCAACATCGCCGGCTTCGTCCACGTGGCCGAGGCCATGCTGGCGCTCGGCGTCATCTGATCCGACGAGTGCGCCGATCCCGGCGTCTCTCCGGCGCGGCCCGATCCCCTCACCCGGGGATCGGGCCTCGTTGCATCTCCCGTCACAGCCCTCCCACCTGCATCGTTGGCCGTCGTCCGATCAGACGTCGACCGACGGATCGAATCTCTCCGATACGTGTTACGGGCACCACTTCCTCAACGAATGTCGCAGTATCCACCCTCACTCGCAGGAGACGCCTGCGTGAGGTGTCGAGGAGGAGATCATGACCTATCCGGGACCCGGGCAGTACCCGTACGACCCCACCACCGTCGCACTGGCACAGGCGGGCAAACGCAGCCGACGACGCTTGACCATCATCTTGTCGGCGGTGGTGGCCGTTCTGGTGGTCGTCGTCGCTCTGGTGGCCAACCAGGTCTACTTCGAGAGGACCGGCAAGGCCGTGATTCCGGCGCTGACCCTGCGCTCGGCGAACGATCCAGGCCCGGACCCGTTCACCGCCCCGGTGCACCTGACCAACAAGACCCGGCCGGTGCAGCCGCGTGTGGATACCGCGAGCGGAAACGGGGTGCGCCTGGTCAACGGCACCGCACCGGGGCTGTACGGCACCTACGGGGGCGCCGTCTGCGACACCGCGGCGCTGGGCAACCAGCTGGCCGCCAATCCCGGGGCGGCCTCGGCCTGGGCCGCGGTGCAGGGCATCCGCACCCAGGACATCCCCTGGTATCTGAACTCGCTGACCCCGGTGGTGCTCACCGCCGACACCTGGGTGACCAACTACTCGTACACCGGCGGTGTGGCCCGGCCGTTCCAGGCGGTCCTCGAGTCCGGAACCGCCGTCTTCGTCGACGCCGACGGCGTGCCGCGGGCGGTGTGCGCGTGCGGCAATCCCTTGCGGCCGCCGGCCGATGCGCCGATCGGCGGCTACCGGGTGACCGGCACCCGCTGGCCCGGCTACACGGTGAACAACACCTACCGCGTCACCTACAACAACACCTACGTCAGCAACAGCACCGTGATCTCGCAGGCACCGCAGCCGCGGCAGACCGCGGCGGCGAACCCGGTCCTGGACGTGATCGACCTGGTCACCCGGGCGATCGTGCCGGTGGTGCTCGACGGCGAACTCAACGACCTGGGACCGGCCCCGGCCGGTATGGAGGACTTCCAGTCGCCGGAGTTCCTCGCCGCACGCTCGGGGGCCCCGACCTTCGACGACCAGCAGGACGCCCTGGCCCAGGGGCTGGCCGGTGCGGGCGAGACCCGGGCCGCCGAGAACGTCGAGGCGGCGGCGGCCGAGAACGGCGGCGATCCGCTGCGTGAAGAGACCGCCGGCGAGCAGTCGGCGGCCGACGGCGCGCCGGGTGCCGCCGATTCCTCTGCCGCCGATTCCTCTGCGGCAGACGCATCAGCGGCCGATCGGTCCGGCTCGTCCCAACCGCGGCAGAGCACGGTCTTCGCCTCACTCACCGCCGGCTCCGATGCGATCGGCGAGCTGACCTACCGGGACGGGACGCGCACCGTCACCTGCCGTCTCCCGAGCACCTTCGACGGTGCGACGGTGACCCCGGTGAACAGCGACTGCCCGCTGGTCTTCAACGCCGGCGATCTGCGCAAGGACGCCGTGGACGCCGCGGTGGCCGGCGACGCCGATCGGGTGTGGACACTGACCCCGATCGGTGCGACGAGCCCCGTCGAGGTGCTCAGCGCCACCTGGCAGACGCTCACCCCGGAGTCCACCACCGAGGAGCCGACCACCACGACGACCACCGAGACCACCGAGACCACCGAGGAAACCGTGGAGGAGCCGACCACCACGACCACCACGACCACCGAGGAGCCGTCGTCCGTCGAGACCGAGGAGAGTCCCGCGGTGCCGTCGGCCTGACCGCAGGGCACCGAGGCCCGCGGCCCGGACACCTGGCCGGTGTCCGGGCCGCGGGCACGTGCTAGACGGAGTCAGGTCCGCTCGACCAGCTTGTTCACCGCCGCCACGAAGAGCGCGTCGAAGGCCTCGTCGTCGATCGGCCCGCCAGTGGGCGAAGTCCCGGCGACGCTGACTGTGTAGCCGTTCACCTGGGCGTAGCCGAGGCGGGTGCTGGAGGTGACGTCCTGGCCGCCGACGTTCATCCGCTGCGTCTGCTCGACGACCAGGGTGTCGGCGGTCTTGGTCTTCGGCGCGGTGAGCACCTTCTGGGCCACCCTGCTCTTCACCTGCTGGCCCGAGACGTCCATGGTCATCGTCAGGTTCGCGCACTTTCCGGTGACGGCCTTGCGCTGATCGGCGATCGACGCGCCGCCCTCGACGACGGCGGTGCCGAGCACCGAGGTGCCCTTGCTGGCCGTCGCCATACCCACCTGCGAGGTGTCGATCGAGTCCGGGATCAGGCTCACCTGTAGACAGGAGCTGGGCACCACGGTGGCCGATCGGGTGGAGGCGAGGACCGTGTCGAGGACCTCCTGCACCTGCGACGGCGGCACCTCGAGGGCGGCGTAGCCCGCCGGGAACTCGGACCGGTCCAGGACCAGCTCCTGCACGTCGGCCGTGCGGGTGGCCGGCGTCGACGCGGAACCGGACGGGTCGCTCGAGGCCGGAACCGCACCGTCGGCCTTGACCGCCTCGCCGTCGACGGTGCCGCAGCCGGCCAGTGCGAGCGTCGCGGTCAGGGCGAGCCCGCCGGCCAGGGCCCGGCGCGTCGCCCGGTCGCGCAGCACGGCGGTCAGCCGGGTGAATCCTGACCGGGTGAATCCTGACCGGGTGAATCCTGACATGGGTGGGAAAGCTCCTGCCTGCGGTGAGGATCGTCACCGCTGAACTTACCCGCCCGGGCCGGGGGCACCGGAGCCGGTTCCGGACGTTGGGCGGACGAACACGCCGGGCGGAATGTTTCGGCAATCTCACCGGGCGGTTTGGTAACCCGTGCGCAATACAGAGTCGGCCGCCTGAAACATCCGCGGGGAACGATGAGTCCATGAACCCGACCGCCCCACCGACAGGTGCCGGCGCCGCAGCCCTCACCAGCTACGACGCCGGGGCCCAGCAGAGTGCCGTGGACGAGATGTTCCGGCCCGACGGCACCGTCCGGCCGCCGTACCGCGGGATCGCCACCGCCCTCGACGCGCTGGAGCCGAGCGACCTGCGGGCACGCCTCGACGCCCTCGGCCGGGCCTATCTGGACCAGGGCGTCACCTTCTCGCTGTCGGGCACCGAACGGCCCTTCCCCCTCGATCCGGTGCCTCGGGTGATCGGCGCCGCGGAGTGGTCGCGACTCGAGGCCGGCATCCGGCAGCGGGTGCGGGCGCTGGAGCTGTTCCTCGACGACGTCTACGGCGAGCAGGCCGTGCTGGCCGACGGTGTGGTGCCGCGCCGGCTGATCAACTCGTGCGAGCACTTCCACCGTCAGGCGGCCGGCATCCGGCCGCCCAACGGGGTGCGTATCCATGTGGCCGGCATCGACCTGATCCGCGACGAGCACGGCGATCTGCGGGTGCTCGAAGACAATGTGCGTTCGCCGTCGGGCGTCTCCTATGTGATCGAGAACCGCCGCAGCATGGCGCGGGTGTTCCCGGACCTGTTCGCCGCGCACCGGGTCCGCGCGGTACGCGACTATCCGCGGCATCTGCTGCGGGCGCTGCAGGCGTCGGCGCCGACCAACGTGACCGATCCGACGGTGGTGCTGCTGACCCCCGGGGTGGCCAATTCGGCGTACTTCGAGCATTCGCTGCTGGCCCGGCAGATGGGTATCGAGCTGGTGGAGGGCCGCGACCTGTTCTGCCGCGACAACGTGGTCTACATGCGCACCACCGACGGGCAGACCCGGGTGGACGTGATCTACCGCCGCATCGACGACGCCTTCCTCGATCCGCTGCACTTCCGGCCCGACTCGATGCTCGGGGTGGCCGGTCTGGTCAACGCCGCCCGGGCCGGAAACGTGGTGATCTCCAGTGCGATCGGCAACGGCGTGGCCGACGACAAACTCGTCTACACGTACGTGCCCGAGCTGATCCGCTACTACCTCGGCGAGGAGCCGCTGCTGCAGAACGTGCAGACTCTGCGCTGCTGGCTGCCCGACGAATGCGCCGAGGTGCTCGCCCGCATCGACGAGCTGGTGGTCAAACCGGTGGAGGGCAGCGGCGGCTACGGCATCGTCTTCGGTCCCACCGCGACCCGCGCCGAACTCGACGAGCTGGCCGGACGCATCCGGGCCAATCCGCGCGGCTGGATCGCTCAGCCGATGATCGCGCTGTCGACCAATCCGACGCTGATCGGCGACCGGCTGCAGCCGCGACACGTGGATCTGCGGCCGTTCGCGGTGAACGACGGCGAATCGATCTGGGTGCTGCCCGGCGGCCTGACCCGGGTGGCGCTCACCGAGGGGTCGCTGGTGGTGAACTCCTCGCAGGGCGGCGGATCCAAGGACACCTGGGTTCTGGCCACCCGGACCACCGAGGAGGAGCCGGAGATCAACGACGACGAGCACCTCGTGGACGCCGACATCCCGCCCGGACCGATGCCCGAGCCGGGTCCGCCGATGCGCCCGGCGGCCGACCAGCAGCAGCAACAGCAGCAGGGCCGGACTGCCGGGCAGGGAGGCCCACGATGATGCTGGCCCGGAACGCCGATTCGCTGTACTGGATCGGGCGATACGCCGAACGCGCCGACGACATCGCCCGCATCCTCGACGTGGCGGTGCAGCAGCTGCTCGAGGATGCCACCGTCGACACCGACCGGATGGTGCGGCATGTGATGACGGTGCTCGGCTTCGCCCCCGACGCGCAGTCGCAGACGGTGTGGACGCTCACCGAGCAGGTGGCCTACGACGCCGCCGTCGACGAGTCGATCGCCGGCCTGCTGCGGGCGGCGCGGGAGAACGCGCGCGGGGCCCGCGAGGTGATCTCGAGCGAGATGTGGGAATGCCTCAACGCCACCTTCATGGGACTCGGCGAGGCCGAGCGGGTGGCGCGGCGGCTGGGTCCGCACGCCTTCCTCAGCTACATCAAGGAGCGGATGGCGATGTTCGCCGGGCTCACCGACGCCACCTTGAGTCACGACGACGGGCACAGCTATCTGCTGGTGGGACGGTCCATCGAGCGGGTGGACATGGTGGCGCGGATGCTGCTGTCGAACTCCGGCGACCGGTCGGGCTCGCCGTCGTGGATGAGTCTGCTGATCGCGGCCGGCGCACAGGACACCTACGTGCGGACCTACCGCGGTGCGGTGGCCACCGAGAACGTGGTGGAGTTCCTGATGCTCGACCGGCTCTTCCCGCGTTCGGTGTTCCACTCACTGCGGGTGGCCGAACAGAATCTGGCCGAACTCGACCGCCGGCCCGACCGGGTGGGCACCAAGTCGACGGCGCTGACCCTGCTCGGCCGGGCCCGCAGTTCCCTCGAGTTCGTCGATCCGGCACGTCTGCTCGACGATCTGCATGCGCAGTTGCTGGACCTGCAGGAGACGGTGCGCCGGGTGAGCGAGTCGATCGCCGAGGAGCACTTCCACATCGAACCGTACGTGTCGTGGACGGACACCGGCCTGGTCTCCGATCTCGCCGACAGGGGGGAGACCCGATGAGCGCGCGGATGCGCATCGTGCACACCACCGGCTTCAGCTATTCGTCGCCGGTGACCAGCTCGTACAACGAGGCGCGCATCACCCCGCGCAGCGACGGCCGGCAGACGGTGGTCGTCGACCATCTCGACACCAGCCCCGCGGCCCGGCAGTACCGCTACAACGACTACTGGGGCACCGTGGTGACCACCTTCGACCTGCATTCGCCGCACGAGCGGCTGGAGGTGACCGGGACCGCCGTCGTCGAGACCGAGGACGAGAACCGCAATGGCGAGGCGCTGGCCGCGGACTGGGCTCAGCTGCGGACCGAGTCGGTGATCGACGAGTTCGACGAGATGCTCGGCGCCACCGGATACAGCCCGTTCGCACCGGACCTGACCGACTTCGCGCAGCGGGCCGCGCAGGGGCTCTCCCCGGCCGGCGCGGTGGAGGCGCTGGTGTCGCGGGTGCACGACGAGATGACCTACCAGCCGGGGACCACCGAGGTGCATTCGACGGCCGCCGATGCCTGGCGGCATCGGTCCGGCGTCTGCCAGGACTACGCGCACATCACCCTGGCGATGGTGCGCAGCCTGGGGATTCCGGCCCGGTACGTCTCGGGCTATCTGCATCCGCGGCACGGCGCCGGGACCGGTGAGACGGTGCACGGCGAGTCGCACGCCTGGGTGGAGGTGTGGACCGGCGGCTGGTGGGGCATCGACCCGACCAACGACAAGCTGATCGACGATCACCACATCTCCGTGGGCACCGGCCGCGACTACGCCGATCTGCCGCCGATCAAGGGCATCTACACCGGCAGCGGCCAGTCGCAACTGGACGTGTCCGTGCGGATCACCCGGCTCTGAACCGGTCCGGCGGGCGGCCGCGCCGGACGGCGGGCCGCCGCGTACTCACTGCGCCGGCGCGGGGTCCTTGAAGTAGCAGAGCTGGTGGGTGGTGGCCAGCAGCAGCGCATGGTCCGGCCCGCCCCAGAGCTGCCCGTACTGGTCGAAGTGCCCGTTCCCGAAGCGCGCCCCACGCGCGGTGGCCAGCACGTAGTCGTCGCCGTGCGCGGCGAGCTCGGCAGACGTCGCGTGGAAGTAGGTGGTCATCGTGATGGTGCCGGTGGGCATGTAGTTCGCATGCCGGACGAACACCCGCGGCGCAAAGGTATCGCTGAGTCCGGCCAGGGCCGGGAAGTCGAGCGGGCGCGCGGGGGCGTCGCGGATCCACATGGTGGTGGTCGAGTCCTCGCTCGGCGAGTCCCAGGTACCGGTGATGATGCGCTTCTCATAGCTGCGCGCCCAGCCGATGAACTCGGGGAAGGGCGTCAGCTCCACCTCGGCGGCCGGCGGCACCGTCGGCGGCGTCGCCTCGACGTCGGACCAGGTGTCGCGGGTGATGCCGAACACGGCGCTGCCGCTGCCGACGACCGCGCCGTCCTGCTCCACGGTGAACGTCCAGTGCTGGTTGGTCCGGTTGGTGCGGATCAGCTGCGGCCGGATCTGCCAGGCGCCGTAGGCGATCGGCGCGGCGAAGTTCAGGGTGAGCGCGAGCGGCTCGCCGGTCTGCTCGGGATGCGCTGTGAGCGCGTGGAGCACCGTGGCGGCGGTGCTGCCGCCGAACGGTCCGACCATGTTGGCGTAGGCCTCATGGGTCTGGGCCTGATAGAGGCCGGCGTCGTCGTAGCTGCCGGCGATCGCTTCGTCGAGAACGTGGGTCATGCACCGAACCATACAGAACGATTGGTCTACTTCGGTATACTGTGCGGCATGGCACAGAGGCCCCCCGTGCGTGACCGGCTGGTGATCTCGGCGATCGAGCTCCTGCGCGGCCGCGGCGCCGACGGCTTCGGGATGAGTGAGCTTCTCGAGACCAGCGGCGTGGCCCGCCGGTCGATGTACCAGCACTTCCCGGACGGCAAGGCGCAGTTGCTCGAAGCCGCGGTGCGCGCGGCCGGCCGGCACATTCAGGGCGAGCTGGACGCCGCACTCGAGGACCACTCCCCCGTCGAGGCGCTCGCCGTGTGGATCACCGGCTGGTCCGAAACGCTGATCGAGAGCGACTTCCGGCTCGGCTGCCCTCTGGCCGCCGCCGCCCAGGCCGGCACCGACTACCCCGATGCGGCCTGGGCCGCCGCCGACGTGCTGCAGGGCTTCATCCTCCGACTCACCGACGCCCTCATCTCCGACGGGTTCGCGCCGGACGACGCTGTCAGGACCGCCGGCCTGCTGGTGAGCGGTGTGCAGGGAGCGATCGTCACCTCTCGGTGCCTGCGCTCGACGGCCCCGTTCGACGACCTGCTGAGCCACGCCCGCAGCGTCTGGGGGCGCGACCGCGCTCCGGACACCCGGCCGGCGCACGGGGCGCCGCGGACCTCGTCGCCGCTACCCTGACCTCATGCCCGACGACCCCGAGGTCCTGATCGTCTCCGCCACCGCGTCGGAGGCGCGGTACGTGCCCGCCGATGCCCGCCTGCTGATCTGCGGAATCGGAAAGGCCACGGCGGCAATGACTCTCACCCGTGAGCTGACGGCCGGACCGCCGGTGAGCAGAGTGGTGAATATCGGGACGGCCGGGGCCCTGCACGGCCACCACGCCGGCCTGTACCTGCCGTCGGCGGTCCTCGAGCACGACATCAGCTCCGCGGCGCTGACCGCGATGGGCTATCCGCTGGTCGACCGCTGGGAGCTGCCCGGCGGCGATGCGACGGTGCTGGCCTCCGGCGACACCTTCGTCGCCGACGAGGCCCACCGCGACCGGCTCGCGCAGACCGCGGATCTGGTGGACATGGAGGGCGCCGCGATCGCCCGGGTGTGCGCCGAATTCGGCGTGGCCCTGCGGCTGGCGAAGGTGGTCAGCGATTACGCCGACGAGGGCGCCATGGACTGGCCGGCGGCCGTCGACGCCGCCGCCCGCACCCTCGGCGACTGGCTGACCGCCACCGGGCTGGGCGCCCGGTAGACCGCCGTACCCGGCCCGGCCGCCTGCGGGAAGGGGCACCTGCGCGAAAGGGCACCGGGGCGGCGCGACGGTGCGGAACAATGACCGGCGAGGAACCGGATCCGGACCAGGCCGGGCACATCCCGCGGAATCGAGCACTATGAGCACCGACCAGAACGCCCTGCAGCAGCTTCTCGACGAGGCCGAGATCGCCCGGCTGCTGACCCGGTACGCCACGGCCGTCGACGCGCGCGACTGGGATCTCTACCGGACCGTGTTCACCCCGGATGCGTGGATCGACTACACCTCGGCACCGCACGGACAGGCCGGCAACCTCGACGAGACCGTCGCCTGGCTCGCCGCGAGTCTCACGCTGCTGCCGATGACCATGCACTACGTGCTCAACATCGACGCGGCGATCGACGGCGACGGCGCCACCGTGCGGGCCATGTTCTACAACCCGCTGCAGATCCCCGGGGTCGAGGGCACCTCGTTCTGCGGCGGGTATTACAACCACACCCTGGTGCGCACCGGCGACGGCTGGCGTTCGGCACGGCTGATCGAAGAGAACCTGTGGTTCGAGAACAATCCGTTCGCGTCGTCGTGAAGGGTCGGCGCGGCGGCGGTCACCGCCGCCAGAGCGGACCCGGCGGTCACCTCCGTGGCTTCGACCACAGCTTCTATGCTGGAGTGCATATCACTGCCGGCACGCCGGTATTCTCGGTTCCGGCACCGTGCGGCAACCGCGGCACGGCCGGAACGTCGGGACGAGGAGGGCCGGCATGAGCGAACCGAAGAAGGTCCGGACCCGCGAGCGGATGCTCGCCAGCGCCGCCGACCTGCTGAGCACCACCGGATCCGGCGGGGTGACGATCGACCGCGTGCTCCGCGAGAGCGGCGCTCCGCGCGGCTCGGTGTACCACCACTTCCCCGACGGCCGGGCGGAAATGGTCACCGGTGCCGTCGCGCTGGCCTCGGAGGCGATGATCAGCATGCTGACCGCGGTGGCCGAGCAGGCGACGCCGCAGGAATGCCTGGACTACCTCGTCGCCTTCTGGAAGAACCGTCTGGAGACGAGCGACTTCACCCTCGGCTGCCCCATCGTCGGCGCCACCATCGACGACGGTTCGGTGCCGGGCCTGCATGAGCTCGTCGCCGGAACCTTCGATCAGTGGCATCGGCTGATCGCCGAATCGCTCACCGGCTCCGGCGTCGCCGAAGCCCGCGCCCGGACCCTGGCCACGGTGATCATGGCGGCGACGGAGGGCGCGATCGTGCTGAGCCGGGCCGCCGGTTCCACCGCGCCGCTCGACGACGTGAACCTCGAACTCCGGCAGAGCCTCGACGCGGCGGTCGCCGCGGCCTGACCGGCCCGCGTCATGCGCCGGCGCCGACCGGCTGTTTGCGCCGCACGTACACCTGGCGCCGGACCTCGGCGACGGCCTTCCCGTCCGCGTCGGTGATCGTCGTAGCGAACCAGGTCAGACTCTTGGAACCGTCCGCGGTGTCGGCCCGGATGGCCTCCACCACGTCCGCCGGCAGTTCCATCCGCACCGACAGATCGCTGCGGCCCGGGCTGACGAACCGGATCTCGGCGGCCTGATCCCAGACCAGATACTCCGGCCCCAGCGTGTGGTGCAGCAGGAGCATGTAGAACGGGTCGGTCATGGCCGACAGCGACCCGCCGAAAGTCGTGCCCACCACGTTCCGGGTGAACCGGTTGTGCCGCAGGGCGACCGTGGCCGACGACCAGTCGTCGGCGATCTCCCGCACCCGGATGCCGGCCCCGATGAGCGGCGGCCACAGGTTCATCCCGGTGCGCAGCAGGCGTGGGGTCATCGTCATTCCGCTCATCGGTCTCCTCCGGTGATTGCTCTTGTGGGGGTCGTTGCTCTCTTGGGGTCACTGCCCTCCCGGACTCACACCGGGCGCCGCTGCGGCACGCCGGTCCGGCCCGGGTCGGGTGGGCTTGCATTGACACCGGCCCATCGACCATGCCAACGTCTGTTGGTACATAGTATGCCATAGTGCATACCCGCTCTTCGATGGCCGGCCCCGCTGTCACCGACGGAGAGACGCCCGTGCACACCACTCCGGAATCGAGGGCCGATGGCCGCACAGACACAGAGCGCGCTGCTCACCCGGGCCGGCGGCTGGATTCACCGGCACGCCTGGTGGGTGGTGGTGGTGTGGATCGCCGTCGCCGGCGGACTGAACGTCGCCGTCCCGCAACTCGAGCAGGTCGTCAGCAGTCACTCGGCCGATTTCCTGCCCCAGGACCTGCCGGCCAACCGCGCGCTCGAGAAGATGGCCGCCGACTTCGGGGTACCCCCGTCCAACGGCGTGAGCAGCATCATCCTGGCCGACGAGAACGGCTTCGACGCCGCCGACGCCGCCTACTATCAGCGGCTCGTCGAGCGGCTCACCGCCGACCACGAGAACGTCGCCTACCTGGTGGATCTCTACAGCGACGAGATGACCCGCGACATCGCGGTCAGCGAGGACGGCAAAGCGGTCAACCTGCTGCTGGCCGGTGAGGGGTCCACCGGCTCGACCCGGGCCCACCACGCCGCCGAGGCGGTCCGCGACCACATCGCCGAGCTGGATCCGCCGGCCGGTCTGCAGGTCCACTTCAGCGGCCCCACCGCCACCCTTGCCGATCTGTTCGCCGAGATCGACGTCTCCCTGCTCATCATCACCGGGGTCTCGATCCTGCTGATCACCGTTCTGCTGCTGGTCGCCTACCGGAATCTGGTGACCGCCCTCATCCCGCTGATCACCATCGGTATCACTCTGGCGGTGGTGCGCCCGATCATCGGCCTGCTCGGCGACGCCGGAGTCCTCTCGGTCTCCAACTTCACCATCGCGATCATGACCGCGCTGGTCCTCGGGGCCGGCACCGACTACGCGATCTTCACCATCGGGAACTATCACGAGGCGCGCCGTCAGGGCCGCGCCCTCGGAGATTCGGTGGCCCGCGCCTCGGGCCGCACCGGCCCGATCCTGGTGGCCTCCGCGCTGACCATCGCCGCGGCCTGCGGTTCGATGGCCTTCACCAAGATCGGCATGTTCACCACGGCCGGTCCGCCCACCGCGCTGGCGGTGCTGCTCGCGCTGGCCGTGGCCGTGACCCTGCCTCCGGCGCTGCTCAGTCTGGCGGGACGGCGCGGCTGGGCCGAGCCGCGGCGCTCGTCGACGGCGCGCTGGCAACGGCGCGGCGCCCGGATCATCCGGCACGCCGGGATCTACACCGCCGCGGCGCTGATCTTCCTCATCGGCACCGCGCTGATCACCACCACCCTCCGGATGAACTGGGATGAATCGGCCATGCCGCGGTCGGCGACCGATTCGACCCGCGGCTACGACCTGGCCTACAAGCACTACGGAAACAACGTCCTCGCTCAGGAGTTCGTGCTGCTGCGCAGCGATCACGACATGCGCAACACCGCGGATCTGGCGGCCCTCGAGCTGGCCGCGACGGCGGTGGCGAACTTCCCCGAGACGGCGGTCGTCCGGTCGGTGACCCGGCCCTACGGGGTGCCGCTGGCCGAGGCGTCGACCGGCTACCAGACCGGAATCGTCGGCTCCCGCCTGGCCGAGGGCGAGGACCGCATCACCGAGGCCACCCCCGAGCTGAAACGGATGGCCGCCGGAGTGGCGCAGCTCTCCGACGGCGTCGACGACGCCGTGACGCACCTGCCCGAGCTGGTCGCCGGCACCGAGAAGGTCGCCGGCCTCGCCCAGTCGATGCTCACCGTGCTCGATCTCGCCGACGCCGCCGCGCGGACGGCCGGCGGCGCCTCGGCCGCCGACACCCTGACCCGGCTGCGCGGCACCGTGCAGACCGTCGCCGACATCACCGACCAGGTGGTCGACCAGAGCGGGCTGGCGCAGACGAGCGGCCGGCTCGACGCCGCGCTCGCACCGCTGTTGGCCCAGCGGGCACCGGCCGGCTGCCGGTCCCAACCGGCCTGCCGCGCCCTGCGCGATGCGCTCGCGGCCTACGACCGCGCCAGCGGCGGCCAGGTCAGTGCCGCCCGCGCCGACTGGGCCGCCCTGCAGACCGGCATCCGCGACGGGGTGGGCCGGCTGCAGACCCTGCTCCCCCAGCTCGACGAGCTCCTGACCGCCCTCGGCGGACTGGTCGCCCAGACCGGCGGGACCGGCAGCGGCGAGATGCGCGCCCAGCTGCAGCGGCTGGTGAGCGGCACCCACGAGCTGCAGACCGGAATGGAGACCGTGTCCGACGGTCTGCACCAGGTCAAGGACGGCACCGATCAGACGGTGGCGATGACCGGCGAGCTCCGGTCGGGGCTGCAGGAGGCCGCCGATTATCTGCGGGCGATGAGCGCCGCGACCACCTCCGGACCCGGCGCCGGCTTCTACCTGCCCGACGAGGGTCTGCGCGACCCCCGGTTCGTGCAGGGCTCGCGGCTGCTGATGTCGCCGGACGGCAAATCCGCGCGCATGATGGTGACCTGGTCGATCAACCCGTACAGCCAGCAGGCGATCAGCACCACCCGCGAGATCCCCGGGGCCGTCGAGCGCGTCCTGAACGGCACCGTGCTCGAGAACGCCGAGGTCGCGACCACCGGTCTCGCCGCACTGTCGGCGGATATGCAGGATCAGGTGCGCCGGGACTTCCTGGTGTTCTCGGTGGTGGCCGCACTCGCGGTGCTGCTGATCCTGATCGTGCTGCTGCGCAGCATCCTCGCCCCGGTGCTGCTGGTACTGACCGTGCTGCTCTCGTTCGCCTCGGCGGTGGGCGTGAGCGGACTGGTGTGGCAGCACCTGATCGGCATCGACCTGGACTGGTCGGTGGTGCCGGTGGCGTTCATGGCGGTGATCGCCGTCGGCGCCGACTACTCGATGCTCTTCGCCTCCCGGATCCGGGAGGAGAGCGCCCGCGGCGGCACCGTCCGGGGCATCATCCGCGGCTTCGGCAGTACCGGCGGGGTGATCACCACGGCCGGTCTGGTCTTCGCGATCACCATGTTCGCGCTGATGAGCGGCACGGTGCTCAATCTGGTGCAGATCGGGTTCACCATCGGCGTGGGACTGCTGCTCGACATCGCGATCGTGCGCACCGTGCTGGTGCCGGCGATGATGTCCGTTCTCGGCGACCGCATCTGGTGGCCCGCCCGGTCCGCCCGTTGACCACCGGGCCGGCCGGCCTCGCGCGGTGGCGCGGTCAGGTCAGCCACTCCCGGGTGTACACGTCCTGCCAGTGCACGCCGATGTCGGCGCGGGCGGCGGCGGTGACGGTCTCGCCGAGGACGTCCACCAGCACCGTGCCCACCACCTCGCGGACCCGGTCGGCCTCGGTGCGCAGGTCGTCGCGGTAGCGGGCGATCAGACCGATCGTCACCCCGGACAGGTCGGCGCCGGATCCGTCGAGGGCGACGTTCACCACCAGCCGTCCCACTGTGCTGCGCACCCGGGTGGCCAGCAGCTTCTTCAGTACCCGGTCGTTGACGGCGACGGCCGGATCGTCGCTGGCCAGGGGGCGGCCCGGTCGCCGCATCGCCGGCAGCTTGGTGGAGATGGCGTCGATCAGCCGGGCCACGTCGCCGGTCGGTACGTCGAGCTGGCGGCTGGCCTCGACGAGCCAGGCGTCGGTGGATCCGTCGGCTCCCGGTGTTCCGGTATTCATCTGTCACCTCCTTCCGGTAGTCGCGCTTCCCGTCGTTTCAGCCGTCCGTCCCGATCGGCGCCGGCTGCCGCCCCGTCGCCCGGCGGCGTGCCGGACGGGGCCCCCGGTTTCCACGGTGCCAGCCGGGTGGCCAGATAGCTGCGGCTGCGCTGCAGGTGCCCGCGTACCGAGCCGTTGGTCAGCCCGGTCACCTGACCGATCTCCGCGAGCGATAAGCCCTCCACCTCACGCAGCCACCACACCGCACGCGACGGCGGCGGCAGACGGCGCAGCTCGCTGCGAAGGGCGTCGACCAGTTCGGACCGTTCGGCCTCGTCGCTGGGCAACGGCTGCACCGAGGCCAGATCCGCGAAACGCTCGTCGACGGTCGGCACCTCCCGCCGGCGGCGGTAGTAGTCGGCCACCTTGCGGTGCGCCACCCCGAACAGCCAGGTGCGCACGGACGAGCGGAAGCCGAAGTCGGGCAGTCCCCGCCAGAGGGCCAGCATGGTCTCCTGCGCCAGATCCTCGGCGGCCTGACCGTCGTCGACGAGCCGGCGGATGTAGCGCAGCACGACCGGCGCCGACCGGCCGACCAGTTCGTCGAAGGCGTCCGGGTCACCGGCGGCCGCGGCGGCGGCCAGCTCGTCGTCGGAGAAGTCCGGCAGGGCCAGACCGTCGCGGTCTGGGCTGTGATTCAGATCATTCACGATGGCGCGTGCAACTTTCCGGTCTGCTGCGACTGACTCTATACACGGTCCCGATCCCGGGACACCCGAAAGAAGGGGTCACCCATGAGCGAGCAGAAGACCACGCGTGACGAGGCCGCCGCGGAGCAGGACGCGGGCACTGCGCCGGAGAAGCGTTCGCCCGGCACCGACGTCGAGCTCTCCCGGAAGTCCGTCACCTCGCTCAACGGCGACTACGGCATCACCTCGATCGCCGACGTGGTGGTCGCCAAGATCGCCGGCATCGCCGCCCGCGAGATCGACGGCGTCTACGACCTCGGCGGTACCACCCAGCGCGCGGTGGGCAAGGTGCGCGACGTCCTGCCGGGCACCGGCACCAGCGTCACCCAGGGCATCGACGTCGAGGTGGGCGAGCGGCAGGCCGCCGTCGACGTGGCGATCGTCGCCGAATACGGCGTCGCGATCCACCAGCTGGCCGGTGCCATCCGCCGCAATGTCATCAACGCGATCGAGCAGATGACGGGGCTGGAGGTCACCGAGGTGAATGTGACGGTGCACGACGTCCACGTCGACGGCGAGGATGCCGCGCGGGACGACAGCGAGCCGCGAGTCCAGTGATGATCGCCGATGAGCGATCGACGGCGCACGCCGTCGCTGCGGCGGTGCTGGCGGTGCCGGGCGTCGTCGACCTCGACGGCGGCGTCTTCGGCGAGGTCGCGACCTACCTTCCCGGCGAACGGGTGGTGGGCGTGCAGCTCTCCGACGAGTCCTGCGCCGTGCACATCGTGGTCGATCTGCGCTACGAGCTCCGCGACGTCGCGGCCCAGGCGGCCGCCGCCGCCTCCGAGGCGGCCGGGCGGGTGTGCTCGGTGACGGTCGAGGACGTGGTCACCCCGCCGGCTGCGGTCGGCGATTCCTCAGGAGGAGCACGATGAACAGATACGCCGTGATCGGTCTGATCGCCGGCCTGCTGCTGGCCGTCGCCACCACCACCGGCGGCTTCGGCGGCCTGGTCCTGGCCGTGGTCCTCGGCGCCGTGGGACTGCTGGCCGGGCTGCAGGCCGACGGCACCATCGACCTGCGGGCTGTGGTCCGCAGCCGGGGCCGGGGCTGAACCCGTGGCGACGCCGGCGATGACCGACGACGCCCCGGCACCGGCCGCCGACCTGCCCGGACGGCTGTCGATCGCCGATACCGTCTTCGAGAAGATCGCGTTGCGCGCGGCGCTGGACGTCGACGGCGTGGTCCGCGACGGCGGTTCGGTCACCGACCGGCTCGCCGGCCTGGTGGGACTGGATTCGGCGACCGGCGCTAACTATCCGAAGGCCCGCGTGCAGACCGCCGGAGGCCGGCCGATCGTGGTCGATGTGGACCTCGCCGTGCGCTGGCCGTGCCCCGTCTCGGCCGTCTGCCGACAGGTCCGCAGCCACGTCGCCGACGAACTCGAACGCCTCGCCGGCGACCGCCCGGCCCGGGTGAACGTCGCGGTGGCCGCCGTGCTGCCCGGCGCCGCCGTCGCGCGGCGCCGCCAGGGCTTCGTCGAACTGCCCGCACCCGGCCCCGCAGAGCCCGCGGCGACCGGCACCGACGAGGGGACGAGCGATGACGACGACTGACTCCAGCGAGGGCTCCGCCGCGCTCCGCGAGGACATCGGCGACTCGACCGTCGCCCGGCCCACCGCGTTCCCCGGCGCGGCGGTCGCGGGGGCGCTGCTCGGACTGGTCCTGCTCGCTGCGGCCGGCGTGCTGATCCGCGACCTGCTGGTCCGCGCCGGCGCCGTGTCCGGGAACACCTGGACCCATCGCGCCGCGGAGCAGCTGAGTTCGCAGACCTGGGCCGACTGGATGTGGGTGATCCCGGCCGCGTGCGCGGTGGTCGGGCTGGCCGCGCTGTGGCTGGCCCTCAAGCCGCGCCGGCCGACCCATCGCCGGCTCGCCGACTATCCGGTGGCGTGGACGCGTCCCGTCGATCTGGCGCGCCGGATCAGTGCGGCCGTCTCCGATCTGCCCGGCGTGCGCGACGCCGTGACCGTGGTGGGCCGCCGGAAGATCACCGTGCAGGTCACCGCCGCGGGTACCGTGCGCAGGAGCGACGTCGCCCAGTGCGCGGCGCAGGCGGCGGCGCCGGTCGCGCCGGGCACCGCGGTGAAGGTCCGCATCCGGGACAGCCGGAAGGAGGCCCGCGCATGAACCGGGGAGCAGCCGCACTGCACCGCCTGTCGATCGGGCTGTTCGCCCTGATCTGCCTGGTACTGGCCGCCGCGGTGATCCTGTACCGGCTGTCGGTGGACCCGGTGGCCACCTGGATCGAGCGCCTCGACACCGCCGCCGTCGCCGACGGGATCGGCGCCTCGTGGTTCACCGCGGTGCTGGTCGCGCTGATCCTGCTGGCGCTCTACTGGGGCTGGCGGCTGATCCGGACCACGATCGCGCCGCAGAAAGCCGATGAGCTGGTCCTGGACGGCAGCGATGAGCAGGGGACCTTGACGGTGCCGCTGAAACTGGTCGCACAGGCCGTGCGCGAGCAGCTCGCCACGCAGACGGTTCTCGATGACGTGCAGGTGCAGGCGATCGACGACCGCGGCAGCAAGATCGTCCGGATCACGGTGCAGGCGCATCCCGAGCGCTCGTACGACGAGCTCGTCGACGTGCTGGCGCCGGCCGTGACCGACCTCAAGACCGCCTTCGACGGTTCCGACGTTCACGTGCAGACGTTCATACATCTGAACCCGCTGCACTGACGGAATCGTCTCGGGCGCAACAGAAAACAACCGATGGAAAGGACGAGATCATGTCGATGGACGACAAGTTCCGCAACAAGGCCGACGACCTCAAGGGCAAGGCCAAGGAGGCCGGCGGCGCCGTGACCGGCGACGAGGACCTGAAGAACGAGGGCAAGGCCGAGCAGGCCGGTGCCGCCGTGAAGAAGGGCGTCGAAGACGTCAAGGATGCCGCGTCGAAGGTGAAGGACAAGCTCACCGGCGACAAGTGATCGTGCGGGCCGATCTCCCTGGGCCCGCCGCACCCGACCCGGGCAGTGCCGTCGCAGGACGGCGCTGCCCGGGTCGCTGTGTTGTGGGCGTCGCCGCCGAATCGGCGCCCGGCGTCACACCCCACTGCCGATGCCGGATTGTGTCACCGGACACATCCTGCTAGATTCTTCTGGCCAGTGGAACATTTGCGTTTCACATACAGTCGAGGGGTTTACATGGATACACACACCGGCCGCACGCGAGCGCGGTTCGTCGCCGTCGCGCTGACCGTGTGCACGCTGCTGGCTTCGGTGCTGGCTGCGACCGCACACGCGGAGCCGTCGGCCACCGAGCGGACGCCGGGCCCGCAGCCCAAGGTGGCGCCCGCCCTGCCGTTCCCCGTGCCCCCCGCCATCCCCGAATTCGACCGCGACTTCTACCTTCCGAAGGCGAGCAAGTACAAGGACCTCAAGCCGGGCGAGCTGATCTCCGCGCGCCGGGTCAACCTGGCCACCTACTCGGTGCTGCCGCTCAACGTCGACGCCTGGCAGCTCTCCTACCGGTCGACCAATACCCGCGGCGAGGCGATTCCGGCGGTGACCACCGTGGTGAAACCCCGCGGCAACAAGCCGTCCAAGCGGGTGCTGTCGTATCAGATCGCCGAAGACGGCACCGCCCTGTACTGCTCGCCGTCGTACCAGCTGCTGATGGGATCGATTCCCAGCAGTATCTCCGGCAACGCCGACGCCAGCGCCGAGGGTCTGCTGATCAACAGTGCACTGGCCTCCGGCTGGACGCTGGTGATCCCCGATCATCAGGGCCCGGATTCGGCGTACGCGGCCGGCCCGCTGCACGGCCGCATCACCCTCGACGGCATCCGCGCCGCGGAGAACTTCCGGCCGCTGAAGGTGGCCCCGGACGCCAAGATCACCATGACCGGCTACTCCGGCGGCGCCATCGCCACCGGCTGGGCGGCCGAGCTGCACAAGACCTACGCACCGGAGCTGAATGTGGTCGGCGCCGCCATGGGCGGGGTCCCGGCGGACATCTCCAAGCTTTTCGACACCGCCAACAACAATTTCACCTCCGGTCTGATCATGGGCGGCATGATCGGTGTCGCCCGCGAGTACCCCGAGCTCGAGAAGTTCATGGACAAGAAGCTCAATCCGCTCGGGAAGGCGCTCGTGGCGGCCAAGAACCCGCTGTGTTTGACCTACCAGTCGGTGATCGCCCCGTTCGTCAACATCAAGGGGCTGTTCAACACCCCCGGCGATCCGATGCAGCATCCCACCGCGCGCAAGGTGCTCGACAAGCTCCGGATGGGCCGCACCACACCCGACTTCCCGATCCTGATCACTCAGGCGGTGATGGACGAGATCGTGCCGGTCGGTCAGGTGGACACTCTGGTGCGTCAGTACTGCGCACGGCCGGGGGCGCAGGTCGAGTACGTCCGCGACCACTTCAGCGAGCACGTCACCCTGGCGGCGCTGAGCTTCCCGTCGTCGATGGTCTGGCTCAACGACCGGTTCAACGGCCGGCCGGCCAAGCAGGGCTGCAGCACGTTCAACGCCGGGACGGTGGCGCTGAATGAGAAGGCCTGGCCGGCGTTCGCGAATCTCGTCGGTGACAATCTGGCCGCGATCGTCGGCATGCAGATCGGGCGTCCTGGACGGCGCTGATCCGCAACCGCGCGGGAGATCCTCCGGGCGGCGGCCGTGTCTGGGGTGGCCGCCGGCCGGAGGTTTCGGTGCCCAGGACAGGGCTGCTCAGGACAGGGCTGTTCAGGACAGGACTCGGGCGGCCTCGGTGATGATCTGCACCACCGCTCCGGGCTTCGAGAGCGAGACCGCGTGCGAGGCCTCGACGCGGGTGATCCGGGAGCCGGCCCGGGTGGCCATGAACTCCTGCTCCTTCTCCGGGATGGCGTTGTCCTGCGTGGCGATCAGCGTCCACGACGGCAGGGAGCGCCACGCCGGCTCGCCTTCGAGGTCGCCGGTCAGGGCCCGCAGAGCGGCCGGGCGCTGGGTGGCGGCGGCCAGGCGGACCCGCTCTGGTGCGACGTCGCCGGCGATGACCTCGGCGAAGCTGTCGGCGTTGACCCGCAGCTCCGGCTCACCCGCGTGCACCAGCACGTTGGAGGTCTCGTCGCCGAGCTCGGTGTCACCGGACAAACCGAAGGCGTTCTCGCCGGTGTCGGGCTGATAGGCCGCGATGTAGACCAGACCGGCCACGTTCGGCAGGTCCTGCGCCGCCCGGGTGATCACGACGCCGCCGTAGGAGTGGCCGACCAGCAGAACCGGTCCGTCGATGGCGCGGACGATCGAAGCGACATAGTCGGCGTCCTCATTGACGCCGCGGAGCAGGTTGGGCACGCCGAGCACGTCGAAGCCGGCGTCCTGCAGCGGCGGGAGCACCTCGCTCCAGCTCGAGGCATCCGCGAAGGCGCCGTGGACCAGGACGATGGTCGGTGAGGTCATGATTTCTCCTTGGTAGAACGACCGGTCAGGCCCTGCACCTGTCGCAGCCGGCGGTGTCGGGGCATCTGCGCCGGCTCGAACGCGAGCTGGGCTGCGCCCTGGTGATGCGGCAGGGCCGGGGTATCACGATGACCGGCGACGGCGAGGCCCTGGCGGTGTACGCGCGGGCACTGATCGAGCAGCACGACGAGGCGGTGCGCGCGCTGTCGTCGGCCGCCGACGACGAGCTGATCGTCGCCGCGACTGAGCATGCCGCGGAAAGCCTTGTGCCGCCGTTGGTCTCGGTGCTCAACGAGGAGCTGCCCGGGGTGGGTGTGCGGCTGCGGCTCACCCGCAGTGCGCGGGCCCGCGAGCTGCTGCACGATGCGCGGGCCGACATCGCCGTCACCCTGACCACGCCGCCGCCGGGCGGCGACCGGGTGGCGGCGGTGCCCTTGGAGTGGCTCGGCACCCGCGAGGCGCCGCGCGAGAAGGTGATCCTGTTCGAGCGGCCCTGTGCGGTGCGCGATCAGGCCCTCGCCTCACGCGCGGGCGAATCGTTCGAGATCGTCCGCGAGTGCTCCAACCTGGCCACCGTGGTCTCGACGGCGCGGCGCGGTGAGGGCATCACCCCGCTGCCGCGACTCGGGCCGCGCCCGGACGGGCTCGAGCCGGTGACCGGGCTGCCGGGACTGCCGTCGGCGCCGCTGTACCTGGCGACCGGACCGCGCGTGGACCGGCGCATCCGCGCCGCGCTCACCCGGCGGATCCTGGAGATCCTGCACGGGTGAGCACCGATCCGGCGGCCGGTCCTCGCCCGATCGCGGCGGCTAGAGTTCGAACCTGTGGCTGGTGGGGACCTCGGAGGAGATCACCTCGCCGTCCGGGCCGTGCACCTCGAAGTGGTGTTCGCTGATCAGGATCTTGTTGCCGTACCTGTTGACCACGTAGTTGCCCGGGCCGAACCCCACGTCGTCCACCCGGTTCGGGACCGGCTTGAATTTGTTCTCGCCGATGAAGTGCACGTCCGGCGGCCAGCTGTCGCGCCGCTGGCAGAGCACATAGCGTTCGGTCTCGGTCTCCGCGATCACCTTGGCGACCGAGGTCGCGGCGTCGCACTCGGGTCCGCCGGCGAATCCGTACTCGGTGACCTCGGAGGCTGCGGCCGGTGCGGCGACCGCACCCAGGGAGGTGCCGACGATCAGGGCGCCTGCTCCGCAGACGGTGGCGCTGCGGCGCCGGAAATCAGTGGTGATGGACATAGAGTTCTCCTCTCGTCTGCGCCCGTCGGCACGGACGCTCTGTGCAGAGATCTGGGGTGCTGCCCGCCGGCGCGATGGAGTGAACGACTGCGATCGGTGAATGAGCGCGAGTGGGCGAGAGACGCCCTGCGCCGGCCGGTTCTGTTGTCGGGGCGCAAGCTCCTGCCCCTGGGACGGTGCGACGTCCCCACCTCGGACCGGCGAACGGTCTCGATCCGGTACCGCGGTGTGGTTGGACTATCGCGGCGACGCATCCCACCGTTACCCGCCGGCGCGCTCCCGCCGGCTTCGCGTGGGCGATCGTGACCACTGTTTAGGGTCGCGGCGGCGGATTGTGCGGACGCCGCCGTCGCCCCTGAAGACGGCGCGGGACTCTGCGGCGGGGGGGGTGACGGATTGCTGGGCGATTCCCGACATTCTTCGTATTTCTGCAGGTCAAAGGCCACTGAGAGAACATCACGGATCGGTATCGACGGGTAACGGCGGCTTTTCGCGAGTCGAACTAACCACCGCATGGAAAACCTGAACAACGACACGAGATGACATCGCGAACGACCTGTTACGACACGAGACGACGAGCACGACGGAAGGGAACACCATGCAGAAACACCGCATCGCCGCAACCGCACTCGCAGTAGCTCTGGCGGCCGGAGGTATCGGCGCCGCCACGACGGCAGGCCCGGCAACGGCCGCACCGAACGGCTCATCCGAGTGCCCGGCGGTCCCCAAGGATCGGGTGGCATCCGCGATCGAGCGTCTGCCGAAACCATTCCCGAACCGCCCGGAGATCAACTGGGTGCAGACCGGCCACGGAGGTTCCATCGACTGCACCCTGAACTGGGTGCAGGTGTACTCCGCAGGCGCCACGGGGAGCTCGCCGACGCAGATCATCCTGTTCGACCACTTCAAGGAAGCCGGCACCATCACCAAGAAGCCCACCGCGTTCACCGCGGTCGAGCCGTGGGTGGTTCCGGGCCAGATCCTGGTGCACTTCCGGTGGCTCAACCCCGGTGATCCGACGGCGAATCCGACCGGCTCGGCGTACGTGCGCTATCAGCGTGAGGAACAGCGAGCACCGCATCCGATCGATCCGCTTCCGCGCCAGGCACTCTGACGCAGTAGGGCGGACGAACCCGCTTCGCGCGACCTGAAAATCTTCGCGCTCCCGGCCAATCGGGAGCGCGAAGATCTGAGAGTCGCGCCTAGCCGCTAACCGGCAGCCGCTACCCCGTAGCCGCAAAACGACGAGAGTCGCGATCCGAAGTGGATCGCGACTCTCGTCGGTCTGTGAGTGGGACGAGTTTCGTGGTCAGGACCGGTCCGGTGACGGCCGCTCCGATTACTTTGTGTCGAATCTCCGATTAGTTTCGCGCGGTTGGAGACCCTTGTAGAGGCGAGGATTGCCCGGGCTGTGTGGCCCGGTTGCGACGATGTGTAACTGCATCGGGTACAGCTCTGCCTCTCGAGCGCGGCGCGTGGTGCCGACGGGCAGGCGCTCGTCGCTTCGTTAGCGTGTCTGTTTTCCGAGTACTTATTGCCAGGTGATGACGCGACAGGGCGGGCCTTCCGAAAGAAGGCCCGCCCTGTCGCTCGTACCGATTTCCTACGTGCGCTTGGGCATTCGCGTGGGCGGCTTGCCGAGGTCCCGCTCGAGGCGATTGAACTTGAGCTTGATCGACTCGGGCCGGGGAGCGTTCTGCGCTTCGAAGCGCTCGATCTCACCGATGTTGACGACCGCGAAGGCCGCGGCGATGGTGATCTTCACCATCGGCTCCCTTCGGGCTCCGTAGTTCAAGTTTCCCAGACCGGCGACGGTGCGCCGCTTGAGGAGGCTGAAGCGCTGTTCGGTCTTCGACCTGACGGCCTCGTGGTAGACAGCGTGCTCGAACGACCCGGGAGCATACGGGCCCAGCTGCTGCAGACGCTTCTGGTCCTCGGTCAGGGAGGCGGTGACCGTGGGCTGGGTGCAACACCGGAACTCCGGAGTGGATTCCGGCAGATCGACCAGTGGAAGGTCGAGCCGGCCCTCGGTTTCCTCGTTCTGCCACCGGGTGCAACGCACGTTACCCAGCGCTGCCGGGCACACGAGCACCATCCGTGCTGCTTCGGTGGTTTCGTCGCCTTCGGTGGGCCGACCCATCTGGTCCCGACGCACGATCGGTCGGCGATCCAGGCCCATCAGGAGCGGGAGAAGGTCTGAGAGCCTCGTATTGCGGGCTTCCCAGTCGTCCTTGGTGAGCACGTCACGCAAACGGACGACGAAGTCACGGCCGAGCGAGATCTCCGCGGCGGCCGGGCAGTACCAATTGCCCGAGAGCTGAACTGGGCCAAGGCGTTCACCATTGACGTCGATTGCGGCGCTGTCAACGTTCCAGTGCTTCGGGTAGGTGAACACTGCGGCGTAGCGGTGCTCGACCTGCCAGTCGAACAGGCCCTTCTTCAGATACCCCATGTCGATTGTCAGCATCGGCCAGCGTGCACGTGCACTCGAGCTCCGGGCGTCGAAGCCGTTCATCTGGTGGTGCTGGACAGCCTCATCGAGGCCCTCGAGTGAACCGGAGGTGGGCGGGTGAATCGCGATGCCCGTGAACAAGGTGGGGCGTCGGTGCAGCGAATTGGGCTCAGGTATCGCGCTGACCGCTGTGACTCCCAGGCCCCATCCGCGCTTTTTCACCTTGGGCCCGTCGGTCTTGCTTTGGGAGACCTGGTTGGATTTGTCGCGTCGGTAGTACCCGCCGCAGTAGACCGCTCCGCGCAGGTCGGTGCCACCGGAGAAGAGCTGCTCGACGGAAGCGGTGTCGAGAATTGTCTCGTCGACCATGATGTCGCCTCGCCCGATCTTCGCGTAGGCCGGATCGATCGACCCTGCCACGATCCTGTTGACCACAATCGACAGGCGCTCGGCAGCGATCCGGTAGGCCTCGATCTGCTCCGGGGTCCGGGCCTTTGCGATCTTCTTATGATCGGCGACGCTGATCATCCTGGCAGGCTGGTCCGGCGCCGGATCCAGGCATTCAAAAGTACGGGTCGTCCAGCTACGGAAGTTCTTCAAAGCGCGCACCGGATCTTCGTGGGTTGGCTCAAGGTTAGCCGCGTCAATGCCCACCCGCTGAAGCTGATCCGGGGTGAAATCGAGGATCGTGCGGAATACGGTCCGCACGGTGGGCTCGCTGCGGCGAAGGAGCACGCACAACAGTGCGGTCAGGAATGCGCGCACGGTGTACGCTACCGCGTCCGACCGTTTCGTCGGCACGACCTTCTCGGTGCGCCACTGATCGATCAGCACGTCAGCACCGGAGCGGTCGACAACGGTGAGCGCTTTGGTGAAGATCGGCTCGCTACTGGGGATTTCGGGTTCGGATACTCGGGGATGTGTCGTCATGAGTTCGCCCTGTCGAAGTTGGTGAGGGTGGTGGTGATGGTGGTCAGGTCGACCTTTTCGGCCGGGTCCAGGCCGATCTCACTCGACCTGGGCGGGTCAGAGCGTCCCGCGATCGCTAGGAACTGAGTGAGCGGCAGCATCCCTGCCATCTGGACCAACCACCTGTTACGCAGGGCCTTGGCGTCCAGGCGCTCCTCGTAGCCCAGATCCGCGATCTTGTCGTTGACCCGGTTGATCGCGTTGCGCTCGACGGTCGGTTCCTGTCCGAATGCCATCAGATGCCTGTGGGGGGATTCGGCGGCGTACCGCTCAATGCGTTCAGCGATCGCGGGGTCCCAGACGGGCACAATCCGCGGCGGCGTCTTCGGGGTGTGCAAGCGCACGAGCACCCACCGACGACCATTGATGACCTGCACTGCGATGTCAGTCCTCGTCAGGTACTTGAGCTCGGCTGACCGCGCTCCAACCCCGACGATGAAGTCCAGCAGCATCCTCAAGACGGCCGACCACTTCGGATTGAGCGTCAGCGACAAGGAGTAGAGGGCACGCAGATCCCGCGTTGACGTCGGTCGGGTCATCACCATACGAGGGGCCGTCAAGCCGGCCGCCGGCGGAAACTCCCGCGGGTAGAAGACCCTCCCAACGACATAAAGGTGCCACCGGACTGTCCGATGCACTTCGCCGGACCCTTCGGTCAGGTAGCGGTCGATACTGCTCCGGCGAAGCGCCCGACGCGGATCGACCTGACCGGTGCGGTAGTACGTGTCCATGAAGAGCTTGATGATGGTGCGGACGCACTCACGATCGGACTCGTCGGAGACGAACGGGGTCGAGGCCTGCGCCCGGACAGCCTGTTCGCGGACGAGCTCGGCGATCGCCGGCTGGCGGACCTTGACCTTGACCTTCCTCAGCCTGGCAAGGCGCTCCTTATCGAGTCCGTCGAGGCTGATCGACGTCGGCAAGCCGGCTGCGAAGATCGCGTCCGGTGACGCTTCCTGCGACAGGGATTTCGGCGGTGCGACCGGACGGCCGCTGACGCGCGCCATCAGTAGCACCTCACGCAGTCGATGCCGCGCGTCAGGTTGAAATCGTGTTCGAGGCACGATGAAATAGACATGGCCGAAGCCCTTCCTTTGAACCGGATGGATTTGGTTGCGACTTTCTTGGTCGCTTCCGTGGAGGGCCGGTAGCCGCCGGCCTTCCACGGCACTTCGACACGATTCAGTGTCGAGTTCAGTCAATCCCCGTGGCCGAAAAGCAACTACCTGCTCGGCAGTCGTCTGCGGCGGGGTGCGGCAAAGGGCGGCGAAGTGCCAGTTGTCGGCGACCACCGCGACAGCACGCACCGGCCAGAGGCCAGAGACGGCAGCAGCGCCGAAGTACCATGAGCCACAGCGGGCTCCTTTCCGAGAGTCAGGACCCGTCAGGGGGCGGGCGCCGCTGCAACGGCGCTTGTCCCCGCCCTATCTAACGGGTCGAGTACGAGACTACGACGCGGCGTAAATTTCACAAGGGCATTTCTAGGGTGTGTCGTGGAAATGATTCAAGGTTCCGTTATTTGAGCAAGCGAGTAGGATCTGTTGCACATCGAAGCCACAACACAGATAGGGGACCCCTACTCCCGTGTGCATGTCCGCACCGCGGAGTAGACCTTCTGCCATGCGACCACCCACACACGGAACAACTGCGAGCGTGAACCATCTCCTCGCCCAGGACGCCAACTACGACCCCACTTCCACCTGCCTACACCCAGATTGCACGACGAAGTGCGTCTACCGCCCCAATGCACGGGGACGCCGGCCACTGTTCTGCTCGAAACGCTGCGCGACCAACTACTCGCAACGGCGCGCAGGGTTGCTCAAAGACCTTGCCGCGATCGACGCAGCACTCTCCGGCACCGGACCACGCTCGAATCTTGCAGTCCGCCTCAGCCAGCAGCGCGCCCATGTTCGCTGGCACCTCGCCCGCTATGGCGGCGAGCCGGCGGAGTCAGCGTGACCGTCTGCCCCACAGGACAACCGCCTCGAGCAAGCCGTTAACGCCCCCTGCTGACTCGGATCTAGGCAAACGCCGAGGAAACGCTAGCGACTGACGGGCGCGATAGGGCGATGAGATCGACTTCGAGGTACTCATTGGAGACCGTCGACGCGTGCACCATTACAAGTTCTATCCCGATGGCAGCAGCGGCAACTACAAATCCACTAGGCGGCAGACAAGCCGCGCTTCAACCTCTAAGTCTCGGACCTAGCCGTTCGGGGGTGTCCCTATGGTTCCCGTCAAGCCGCTGCTCGTGATAGCTGCCTGTAGAGTTCGCGGTCTTTCAGCATGGCGTGGAGGACGTCGCAGCGTCGGCGCGGGGTCTGCTGTACGGATAGGTGCATCCTGACCTGATCGGCGGCTTGGTCAAGATGTCGCCTATTCATGCGGCGACGCCTCCGATCATCGCGGCGATGAGCACGGTGTAACCCAGCTTGAATTGCCGCTGGCAAGAAAAAGCGCCGTAATAATTTTTGCAGCCGTCACTACGAGAACTCCAAAAATGAAAAGAAATAACATCTCAAGTGCTCCAATCAGATTCGGCTACAACTTCCGATCGTGGGGCAATCGTCGGCAATGCCGGGTTTTCCTGACGCTGTGGCGACCGCTATCGGATTGATGTCGATTGAGGATCTCCTCAATCTCGGGCTTCTCTGTTGATGCAGCCTTGATGACAGGCCCTAACGTGCGACCATCAGCGAACGGAATAACGAAGAAGTTGGTTCGGAAGATTGCGTTCGCTGCTGCGCCAAACAAAAGGACGAACGCGGATCCGGCCGCCTCAGCAGGATTGACGACTGCAAACATTAGGGCTGACAGTAAAACTACCGGCAGCCAGTAGATGCGACGAAGAGCTCGAATGTTGGCAGGCGGCGGGTCGGAGTCTTTACTCATGGCATACAGGCCAAAAATCGCAGCTCCTGCGATCAGGCCGAAAAGCACGAACGGTGACTGCATATCACGCCTATCCACCGAATAGTTTGCGACCGAGGCCACCGACAGTCTTGCCCGCCGCACTGCCGATGCCATTGCCGATAACGGCGCCTCCAATCGCCGCACCAGCCCAGGCTCCACCCACTCCGCCACCGACGGACCCACCACTCTTACCTATAGTTTTAGGCGTCGCTGGCGGCGGTGGCCGTGAGCCCGGCAAACGCTGCACCCACAGGTGTACTAATTGCTGTTGGCGCATCGATCGGCACCAGCATGACCGCTGCCGTCAGGTTCATACCCAAGCGGGATAACGCCTTGCGCCACATACCCTTGACAGCGAAGTAGATCGGGCCGAAGAAGAACGCCAAAACGTTGAACGTGATACGCATCCGCCGACCGAAACGGAAGGGTCCTGAACGCGGCAGGGGCAGGAGGATCGGCAGGTTTGCCGTAGGTGTCGTAGAACGCAAACCGGCTCTCCCGCCGCGGCGGCACCTCTGGCTGACCGAGTTGACCATGGTCGTTAGCGGTCACGCCGATGCTCCAGCACGGGTCGACGATTTGGAGTTGCACCCGTCGTAGGCGATGTAGAGCGCTGGAACCATCACGGCGACCACTGCCACAATCCGATATTCGCCGTCAAACGGGCCGACCAGCGCCAAGACAACGCCACCTATCAGTGCGGCGATGAGCACGGTGTAACCCAGCATCGGGTTGCCACTGGCAAGAAAAAGCGCCGCAAGAATAGCCGCGGCCACTACTACGAGCGCCCCAATAGCGAAAAGAAACAACATCTCAAGTGCTCCAATCAGATTCAGCTACGACTTGCGATCACGGAACCGCCAGCGGCGATGCCGGCCACGCTCCGCTCGACGCACGGTCGAACCGTCACCGTCGGCTGCTTGGCGGCCTTGCGCCAGCATCTGCTCGACACTCCGCCTGTTCATGTACGTACGTTTGCCCTCAGGCCCGAGCGTCTTACCACCGGTGAACGGGATCACCAAAAAATTCGTCCAACGAATCGCCATAATTGACCAGCATAACAAGCCACCTATGACGATGCCGACCGCCGCTCCAACATTGTTCACCTGCGTGAGAGCACACAGTAACAACACGATGAACATTGGTATCCAGTAAATTCGACGCAAGGCACGAACGTTGGGCGGTGGCGGACTGCCATCCTTTTCCATTGCATAAAAGCCGCAGCAAAATCCCACAACAAGGAGACCAAGCACAATGTAAGGGGATCCCATATTGGATCTACTTTCCGAATAGCTTGCGCCCTAGACCGCCGAGAGCACTTCCCGCTTTGCTACCCAAACCAGTGCCAATGAATGCACCTACCGCGCCGCCGACGACAGCGCCAACCGGGCCGCCTAGTGAACCACCGATTGCAGCTCCCGCCCAGGCGCCACCCCAGCCACCAGCCATCGCGCCACCGCTCTTACCGACAGTTTCGTAGACAGGAGCACCATCGGCCAGATTGGCGCCAAGGCACTAGCGTTCAGCATCGACTTAGACTAACCTCGTGAACTCTACAACAAAGAAAAGCGATAACCCCGCGAGCATCATCACCGGCGCCGATAAGAACGCCGCGAAAAAGAACGGTCACCGTTGGGCTACGACCCAATGTGGCACGAGTAGCGGCGTGACTATCCACCGCAACAGAACCGCGACCAGCCGGGCAAACTGCCGCTTATAGCCTAACACCGTCACCAGCGGCACTACCAAGGTCGCGAGATGTAGCGGATGC
>NZ_JBJURU010000004.1:240433-243908 GCF_046098115.1 Gordonia sp. VNK21
GTCGACTGGTTTGCCGGTGGATGGGTCGATCAGGATGGCTTTGCCAGTCTCGGGGTCGACGCTGGGCAGGAACTCGGTTTTGTTGCCTTTGGCGTCGATCGCCGTGCCGGTCCCGTCTTCGCGTAGGATCAGTTGGCTGCCGTCGGAATACTGGGTACTCGATGAACCATCCGGTTTGATCGTGGTTTCCGACGTAAGTCCTTTACCCGCATCGGGATTGAAGAGTTTGCCATCTTCCTGTACATACTGGGAAGTCCCGTCTGGGTTGGTGATCTTCTCGGTCAGCCGGATCGACTGAGACCCACCGTCGCCGTCGGGCTTGGTGCGGGTCATCACCGTCTTACCCTCTGGGGTCGTGGCGGTGGTGACTATTTCCCCCTTGCCGGCCGGGTCCGACTGACTGCTGACATGCCCTTGCGGGGTATCCATCTCGGTGTGCACGGAGCCGTTCACGTCCGGTGTCGAGGTGGAGTTGTACTGGTTGCCGGACGGATCGGTATAGGTCGTATTGACGGTATTGCCGTCCGTGGATCCTTGGGTGTAGCCCTTCCCGGAGCCTGGCGCTGGCTCTTCGTAGAACGTGCCGTCCGGGTACAGCACCGTGTGCGAGCCGTCCGGGTTCGCTGTCCAGGTCGTCACGCCACCCTGACCATCGGGCACCGACCGCGCTTGCGAGGTCGTACCGTCCGCGTTCTGGACGGTAGTGTCCACCGAGCCACCTGAATCGGGAACGGGTACCGATGTGGCGGTGGTAATCACCTGACCAGCGTCATTGGTGGTCACCGTAGTCACCGACCCGTCAGGGTTCACCGTCGAAGTGGTCGGATCAGCCAAGATCGGATAGAGCGCATCGTCAGCGGTATCAACATGCTGAACCAGGTTGCCGTTCTCATCGACCGTGTACCAGGTCCTCTGTGGTCGCCCGAGCGAGTCGTAGGCCCATGGCTTAGCGATCTGCTTAACCGCTCGGCCGTTCACGTCGTACACGGTAGCCGAGCCATCGGGGTTCACCGTGATGTGTCCGCCCGGCGGCACATCCACGTCAAACACATAGTCCTTGGAGCTATTTCGGTCGTTGATCAATACCAGCTGAGTTGGGCCAACGGTGGCGCGCTCACTCCCGCCAGCCGGGAGCAGACCACCTAGAATGCTGCCATTATCCCCACCGGCCAGCATGAACAGATTCGGAACATTACCCGCCGCGACTGAACCACCTCTCCCCACGGACGCGATACGTGTTCCGGAACGCGTGTAGGTGCCACCCACCAGAAAACCTGCAACGGCAGCGACGATCAGCCCACCTTGCACCAGACGTTCGCGTTCTTTGCCGTCGGAACTATCAGTCAGTGACGGTAGGAGTGCGTTGTCCTGAGCGGTGGTGGCTGAGTGGGGTTGCGCGGCCTCGGGTTTCGGTGCAGAGGCGTCACCGGTTGCTGCCGTGGACTGGGGCCGGGTTGAAGTATTCAATGGCGCGGGCACCGTGGCTGGTGCTTGAGTCCGGGCAGACTGCCCGCGTTTACTGCCTGGGTCTTCTTGGCCAGGGACCGGGGCGATCGGGGTGCCGTTGCCTTCGCCGGGTCCCGGGCCGGTGTCTGCACCAGCCTCGACCCCGCCACCGCCGGCTTGGCCACCCGGCGTGGTGGGATCGGCGGTGGGGAGCTCTTGTGAAGGTGGCGGTGGGACCGAGATGCAAGGCCAGTTCGGGCCGTACTGATCCCGCATCGCGTCACATAGGGCGTCCGCGGACGCTCCTCCAGCTCCACCGGAGACCAGCGCCAACCAGATCAAGGCGGTGCCGGCCGCTGTGATGCCACCAGTAGCGGTGGCAGCGTATAGCTTGCGGGTTCGAGCCTGGTTGACCATGATTTAGCCCTTCGACCCGGTGATGGTGGCTCGGGTCCAGGCGGTCGCCTTGTCGACTCGGGGCAGCAGAAGTTTCCCCGCGATGACCATGATCACGAACAGGACCAGAAACGCCGGAACGAACCCACCGAGTCGGTCCTGCCAGTCGGTCATGTCCTTGATGAAGAACGCACAAAACACCAGCAGTGCGACACCACCAGTGAACAACAGCCAGTCCACCGCCAGCTTCGGTACCGCGTACGAGTTGCTAGTAGCTTCCACTCCCGTCGGCGGAACCGCGCGGGCGGTCGTGATCGGTTCAGTGGCAGTCATCGGTCGGTATCCTTTCGTGCACGCGATCACCACTTCTGTGCTGATCGTGGGTGCGATAGCCATGAGACTAGAGGTAGTGTGGTTTGCCGTAGACGTTGATCGTGTTGTCATTGCGTGGAGTCGAGATCGCCACCGTGACAGCATTTCTCAGTGAGACAGGCCCAAGGCACCCGTCAACCCGCAGGTGTACACCCCTGACCTCGGTGCCCGCTTCGAGATCGGCGAGCTTCTTGGTTCCGAGGGTGACCGTAGTGATTGTCCCGGGTCGAAAAGTAGTGGAGATACTGGGCGTGACCTGCGCCCCCAGGGTGGCTGACGGCGGCCACGACACCGACAGGCCCACACTAGGACCAAATGAGATACCAGTCGTCAGTCCGGCGGAAATATCGGTGTTGCAACCGATTTGGATCGAAGTGGTCAACGTTCCCGCCGTCACGGGCACCGTGCCCTTGCCGCCAATCTTCGCTGCACCACGCAGATCGACGAAACCCTCCCTCGTCCAGCTACTCTGATTCAGCGGCGGCACTGACCGCACTCGTTCCTTCGCCTTGGTCGCGGTCAGCTGCCAACCATCGGGCGTCGTGATCGTGCGCGACACGTCCGCAAACGAGTTCGGCGCAGCCGAGGCCACACTCGTGCCCATCACTAGTGGGGCAACAGATAGTGCCAGCACCCCGCATGTGATCCCACGCCAAACCTTCGTCAAGAGAACCCCTCCATTTGCCGATAATTTTGTATGCCAGCAACCCGAAAATTGCGGATCGCAACCTTCGATATTGGGCATGCTGCATGTTTATGCCATTGGGTGTGATCACGCAGCTAGTGCGGCGATCATGGTCATGATGGTCCGGAACTCGATGGGCGTCAAACGGACGTGTCGGACATCGGCGGTGGTGGGTTCGCTCGATCCCAGTGATCATCGCGATGCGAAACTGCTCCCAGGTGATCCAAACGTGGCGGTCGAGGACGTTCTGAACCGCCCCAGGTTTGATGCCGTTCCTTTCTGAGTCAGGAAGGATGACAATCATGCCCAAGAAGATCGACCCAGAGGTGAAGGCCCGGGCGCTGCGCCTGTACGCCGAGCACGGTCAGGAGTATCCGAATCCCACGGCGGCCGCGACGGCGATCGCTCGGCAGGTCGGTGTCGGCAAGGAAACGGTCCGCAGATGGATCAACCAAGCCGATATCGATGCCGGTGCCCGTCCGGGCACCACGAGCGAGGAAGCAGCCGAGCTCAAGCGCCTCAAGGCCGAGAACAAGCGTCTGCGTGAAGACGTCGCGATCCTGCAGGCGGCCACGA
>NZ_JBJURU010000040.1:0-1297 GCF_046098115.1 Gordonia sp. VNK21
TGCGACACCAGCCCGGCGCCGTCATCGGTGGCCTGGACCTGTGGGTAGAACACGGTAGAGTTGCTCACCAGAAAGGTGCTCCTCGCTCTGCTCGGAATTGGTTGTGTCGCAACTCCAATTATCGCAGGTGAGAGCACCTTTCTTCATACTTCAGACAGGGCGAGTCGAATTCAGCGTGAAAGGCCGAGGTTAGTGGTCTGCAGTCGCCAACGAGCTGGACGCAAGTTCCAAAGCCTCGACAAGATCCGTCTCCTCCTTTGGCAGTCGACCGGCGGCCTCGGCCACCGCATCTAGGCGAGCTCGCACATCAGCGCCGCGCTGGATCCCGGCGCGCGCGGTCTCGGTCCAGGCCCGCGCACAGCAGTCGGCGGCTTGCGCCAGGTCTGCTGTGGCGAGGTCGCCAGTCAGTCTTGCGACCTCAGCGCACCCCTCGGCGAGTAAGCGTCGGAACAACCCGCCGCCGGTGCCTGCCTTCTCGATGAACGCGCCGAGGCTGAACAGTAAGATTTCAAGTTCGTCATCTGGAAGGTCGGCCCAGGTGTGGACGTCGGCGGCCAGCGCTGCCGCGGCGGCCAAGCCCTCGGCACCGCTGGCTGCGGTGAGATCGGCGATGCTTGCCCCCGATGCCTGACGCATGTTGTCAGCAGACTGCCGGAACGCTGCCGCTGCAGTGTCGCCGATAGTGGGGAGCTCGCTCGGCCAGGTAATGCGATACGTGCAGTGGCGCGTCGGCTGTGGGAACGACGTCGAAGACCTGGCCCGAGCCAGCGAGTCGAAGGGGACCGCCTGCACCTCGGCCCGGTCGTTGTCTACGACGAACGCTACGCCCGCGTCCTCGTCGTAGCCGATTACGACGATGTCGTGGCGGCTCATCTGCATCTGGACCCTCAGATACGGTAGCTCGGCGATGTCGCCCCACACCAGGCTTGGTCGACCGGAGTCGATTTCGTCGCGTACCCACGACCATCCCTCCTCTGGATCATCGGTGGTGAGGACCTGGACCTGCCCGCCGAGCCGGCGGGGTAGGTCGACTTCGAAGTCAGCACCTCGTCCCACCAGATACAGCGGTGGAACGAGGGCATTCGATCGAAGATAGGACAACCCCAAGGCGCCCCCGAGGGTAAATACGAGCCCTTCGCTGGGCGGTCCGTCCCACCCGAGATCGTGCCAGTGCAGCAGATCTCGCATCGCGCCTGAACCACAGTGGCCCCCGATCTGATGGGGGTAACCCTGGATGAAGGTCTTGCGGGGCATATGCCGTCCTTTCCGAGTCGCGGGGCGTTGGTGTGGCGGGGCG
>NZ_JBJURU010000041.1:0-1296 GCF_046098115.1 Gordonia sp. VNK21
TCGATCGAGAGTGCGGTGCCGGCCCGATGCGCCGCCTCGGCACCGGCGGCCAGGGTGCGCACCGCCCGGGCGGCGCCGGTCGCCGACGGATCGCTGCGGGCCACCTCGGACAGCGGTGCACCGGGCACCCAGGAGGTGACGATGATGCCGCCGGAGGCCCCGCGGACCACATCGAGGATCCGGGCCACTCCGGCCGTGCGCAGCTGGCCCAGCCGGCGGGTGCGCATCAGGATCTTCTGCGACCGCGTCTGCGCCGACTCCGGATCGTCCGGGTGGTAGGCGGGGTCGCGCTGATCCGGATCGACGAAGGTCAGGCCCACCTCGCGGTCGAGGACGGTGTCCTTGGCCCGCCAGAAGACCATTCCGCGCGCGGCACCGTGCTGTTCGAGCAGCCGGTAGCGGCCGCCGGCGATGGCGGCGCCGGCCACCAGGCGCGGGCCGCGCCGCGGGGCGATCGGATCCGGTGCAGACGGGGTCATCGGGGGCGTTCCAGCTCTCCGCTCGGCGGGACGGTCGGGAACCGTCGGCTCTTCGGAGGGGTAGCGCACTCGGGGGATCACGGCGGTCTCCCCGACAGCACCGCCGCTGGTCACCGAGTACGAGCGCCACGAGGCGCTGCCACGATCGAAGTGCCGCCGGACTTCTACCTGTCCAGAATACGGGAGCGCCTCGTCGGCACTGATCCGCGGGAACTGCAGGGTCATGGTGGTCTCGGCGGGGCGATCGTCGTGCGTCACGGCGGTCGGTGACGACGCCGGTGCCAGGGCCGGCACGAACCGGCCGGCCAGCCGCATGACCGAGTTGCTCAGGGTCACCATGTCGGGCAGCCGGGCGGCGGTGAGCAGCAGATAGATCATGCCGAGCACCACCACCCCGGTGATCACCAGATAGGCCAGCGAGCCCGCGGTCCCGGCCTGGGTGGACATCCGGGACAGGTGGGTCACCTCGGCGACTCCCCAGACCACCAGGCCGACGAGGATCGAGATCACCAGGGTGTAGCCGGTGGTGGTGCCGACGTCGCGCATGGCGGCGCCGCCGAGGCGCTTCTTGAGCAGATAGTGGCCGACGATCGCGCCGACCAGGTAGCCCAGGCCGTTCGCGAGCGCCAGCCAGCGCACCACCAGATCCGGATCGTCGAAGAGCACCGGGCCCAGATAGGACGCGGCCACCTTGACGGCGGTGATGCCGACCACCATCAGCGTGGGCGTCCACGCGTCCTCGCGCGCGTAGAAGACGCGCAGCTGCACCAGGGGCATCGCATACGGGATCAGCGTGAACGCACCCCAGGCCAGTACC
>NZ_JBJURU010000042.1:0-1241 GCF_046098115.1 Gordonia sp. VNK21
CGCCTCCCACGGCGTCCAGAAGTCGCGGCCGCCCCATTCTTCGGCGAGGCGGGTCCAGACGTCGATCCGGCCGTGCAGCCGGCCGTCGTCGAAGGCCTCGTAGAAGTAGCGGCCGGCGACCGGGCCGAACAGCGCCTGCGCCTCGCTCTCGCCTGCGAAGCGCTCGGGCCAGCTGGCGAACCAGGGCTGCCAGGTGCCGGTGGTACGGCCGCGGAAGTCCGGCGCCATGTCCTCGACCACCAGGGCGGCCACCAGCTCCGGATAGGCGGCGGCGGTGCACCAGGCGTGCAGCCCGCCCATCGAATGCCCGATGAGCACGGCCGGCCCGCGGTCGATCCAGGTGAGGATCTCGGCCACGTCGCCGACGAAGCGTTCGGTACTCAGTTCCTCGGGGCCGGGCAGGCCCACGGCGGCGGCCCCCTGGTGGAAGGCGGCGTCGAAGGTGAAGACCCGTCCGTAGTGGCGCAGCCACGGAATCTGCCGGCGCCAGGTGCGGCCGCGGCCCATCAGACCGTGCAGGAGCAGGATCGGCCGGCCGTCGCGGCCGCCGTGATCGAGCAGACCGGTGCTGGCGCACAACACTTTTCGCCCCGGCATCGCGTCCACAGCCTTCAGACCCTATTGCACCGGCGGCAGCGGCACGTAGGCTCGTGCACATGGCAGTCGTGAAAATCAACGCAATCCACATCCCCGAGGGCCAGGGCGCCGAGCTGGAGAAGCGGTTCGCCGCCCGGGCCGGCACCGTCGACGGTCAGCCCGGTTTCCTGGGCTTCCAGCTGCTCCGCCCGGTCAAGGGCGACGACCGGTACTTCGTGGTCACCCAGTGGGAGACCGAGGAGGCCTTTGCGAACTGGGCCAACGGCGACGCGCGGGCCGCGCATGCGGGCGAAGCCCGTAAGCCGGTCGCCACCGGCGCCGATCTCCTCGAGTTCGAGGTCGTGCTGGACGTGGCCCCCAAGGGCTGACCGGCACCTGCATCGGTGTGAAGCCGGCGATCCGTGACGGGTCGCCGGCTTCACGCATCCGGCTGCGATCCAGAGTGCCGCGGCAAGCCCCTTCACATTTCTAGAACGTGTTCTAGTATCGATGGGAGAACCCACGACCTTTCAGGAGCACGTATGACCGCAGTGGCCGCACCCATCGAAACCAGCCAGCTCTACATCGGCGGACACTGGGTGGACCCGCACTCCGCCGACCGGCTCGAGGTGACCAACCCGGCCACCGGCGAACTGGTCGGCAGC
>NZ_JBJURU010000043.1:0-1198 GCF_046098115.1 Gordonia sp. VNK21
AGGCCGGCCTCGATACGGTTCTGGCCACCCTGTCGTCGAACCGCGACTCGGGGCTGACCGCCGCGGAGGCCGCGTCGCGGCTGAGCACCTACGGTCCGAACGGCCTGCCGGACCACGCCGAGAGCGTGTGGCACAAGGTGCTCAAGAACTTCACCGGCCCGATCGCGTACATGATCGAGGCCGCGGCCATCGTCTCCGGTGCTCTGCAGCACTGGGAGGACTTCGGCATCATCGTCGCGCTGCTGCTGTTCAACGCCGTGCTCGGCTACTGGCAGGACAGCAAGGCGGCCAATGCACTGGCCGCACTCAAGGCCGGTCTCGCACCCGACGCGACGGTGCTCAGAGACGGTAAGTGGTCGACCATCGCCGCCGCCGACCTGGTGCCCGGCGACATCGTGAAGATCCGGCTCGGCGAGGTGGTCCCCGCCGACCTGCGGCTGACCGACGACTCGTCGGCCTCGATCGATCAATCCGCACTCACCGGAGAGTCGGTCCCGGTCCGCAAACACCAGGGCGACGCCGCCTACTCCGGCTCCATCGTCAAACAGGGCGAGACCACCGGCGTGGTGATCGCGACCGGCTCCAACACCTTCTTCGGCCGGACCGCCACGCTCGTCGCCGGGGCCGGCAGCGTCTCGCACGCCCAGAAGGCGATGTTCCAGATCGGCAACTTCCTGATCGCCGTCGCGGTGATCCTGGCGGTGGTGCTGGTGCTCTTCGAAGTGTTCAACGACTTCGGCACGCAGTGGTCCGGTACCGCCGACGACAACCTCACCAAGGCACTGGGCATCGTCCAGTTCGTGCTGGTGCTGCTGGTCGCCTCCATCCCGGTCGCCATGCCCGCGGTGTTCTCGGTGACCATGGCGCTCGGAGCCCTGGCGCTGTCGAAGCAGAAGGCCATCGTCTCCCGGCTCGAATCGATCGAGGAGATGGCCGGCGTCGACATCCTCTGCTCCGACAAGACGGGCACCCTCACCAAGAACCAGCTGACTCTGGGCGACCCGATCCTGGTGGGCGCCACCGATCCTGCGGACGTGATCCTCGCCGGAGCCCTGGCCTCGCGCGCCGAGGACCACGACGCCATCGACGACGCGGTGGTCGCCGGACTCGCCGACGCCACCGTCCTGGCCACCTGGACCCAGCATCGGTTCACTCCCTTCGATCCGGTCAGCAAGTACACCAAGGCCGAGGGCACCGA
>NZ_JBJURU010000044.1:0-1181 GCF_046098115.1 Gordonia sp. VNK21
ACATAGAAGGCGTGCGGGTCCCGTCCGGTGTCGGCTGCGGCCTCCCCCACGCCGGGATTGAAGTAGGCCAGCACGTGGCAGGGTTCGAGGGTCTCGTACGCGGTTCTCGCGGCAGTCATGCCTTCACCCTGCGGGGACGAGGGGACCGGTGTCAACGCCGCCGGTCGGCGTTCGGCCGAATGACAGGCTCCCCGCCGGGCGTGGCCGGGTTGGTTACGATGACCGCGATCGCGTGCGGACCGGGCTCCGGCCTGCACGAACGATGAAGGCTAGAGAGCCGTCGCGGACGATCCGCCGGCGGTCCGGAGATCTCGTGAGGGGACGACGTGGACGCGCCGTATGCAGGAGTCCTCGGCGGATACCGCCTGTTCGGTCCGATCGCGGTGGACGGCGCCGGACAGGTCTTCGCCGCCGAACCGCCGGGCGGCGGCCGGGTGCTGGTGCGCGTGCTGGCCGCCGCACCGGCCTCCTTCGCCGAGTTCGACGCCCGGGCACGGGCCCTGGAGCAGCTGGTGCACCCCGGGCTGGTCCCGGTGCTCGCGCACGGGGCGGAGGGCGGCCGCGCCTGGATCGCCACCGCGCAGACCGAAGCCGACCCGCTGCGCGCGCCCCGGCTGCCCGACCACCAGGTGCTGGCGCTGGCCGCCGGCCTGGCCGATGCCCTCGACTACGCCCATGCGCACGGGCAGGTCCACGGGGACCTCGGGCCGGGCGCGGTGCTGCTGTCGCGGATCCACGCACCCGGAACGCCCGGCAGCGTCGTCATCACCGGCCTGGGCGTCCTGGGCCTGACCGGCCGGCTCACCCCCAACCCACTCGCGGGCGGACCCGACTGCTGTGCGCCGGAGGTGCTGGCCGCTTCGGCGGCCACCCCGGCCGCCGACCAGTACGCCCTGGCCTGCCTGCTCTACCGGCTGCTGACCGGTACCCCGGTGTTCCCGGGCGGCTCGCACCAGCAGGTTGCCGACGGACATCTGCAGCAGTCGCCCGCGCCGATCAGCAGCCGCCGCCCGGAGCCGGCCGGACTGGATCCGGTCTTCGCCCGGGCACTCGCCAAGGACCCGGAGCAGCGGCACCCGTCGTGCCGGGTGTTCGTCGACGCACTGGCAGCCGTTCTGGCCCCGCCGCCCGCGGCCCCGCCCGGTCCGAGCAAGCCCACGCTGGTCCCGTCCCCGGCCCCG
>NZ_JBJURU010000045.1:0-1162 GCF_046098115.1 Gordonia sp. VNK21
ACGCGAGGTCAACCGGTCCATGTCGAAGACGGTCATCACCGGCGAGCAACTTGAGTCAACGTACGACCAGAGTTTCGCGACGATCTATCAGCGTCTGGCGCGAGAACCCGGGGAGTTAGAGGGTCTACTCAACGGTGCGGTACTGCTCAAGCCCCTTATGGACTCGCTGACCGCTGCGACGAACTCCACGCCGAGCGAGGCACAATGTTCGAAAGGTCTTCTGCCCCTGCCGGATACAGCGAAGATTGCGCTTATGGGGCAACGATTGGTGGTGTGTCAGTGAGGTTGTTCAATCGAAATCGATCGCATCACCAGCCCGAACGCAGACGCGACCTCATCGTCGCCGGTGTGGTGGTGGTGACGGTGGTGGTCGGTCTGGTGATCGCCGGGGCCGTGTATATCTCACCGCCCGGTCAAAAGGTGTACTCGGCCCATCTGGTCAACACCGGCGGGCTGGAGTCGGGTGATCAGGTGCGTATAGCGGGGATAAGACAAGGGAGGGTGTCGTCGGTGGACCTCACGGGAACGGTTATCACAGTCAAATTTCGACTCGACGACTCGGTGTCGGTCCGTTCGGATGCTACCGCAGCGGTTCGCCTGATCACGCCGATCGGCGGGCGAGTTCTCGATCTGGACCCAGGGTCAGGACCGACCGCGCTGTCGGGGGCAATCCCCCTTGTTCAGACATCGAGTACCTACGACATCTCCAACACGCTCGAGACGACGACGCCGGTGTTCCGTGATGTGAACGGCGTCGATCTCCGTCAAACTGCGTCGCTGCTGCAGAATGCGTTCTCCGACGGCAACACAAACATTCCCGACGCACTGAGGAACACCAGCAGTCTGATGGACCTTCTAGAGCGACAGTACGGTCAGCTCGACAAAACGGTCGCTCTATCGGATGAATACGTCAAAGCTTTCGCCGACCAAAAACAGGTGCTGGTCGACTTTCTCCGTCAACTCAGCTTCCTGGCCAGGACGCTGGGACCTGATATTCAAAACGTCCGCGACGGGTTCGACTATCTCAGGCGTCTGTTCAAACTTCTGACGAGGCCGCTCGTGGCGTACCGCGATGGGATCGAACCGTCCGTGCAACAGTTCAAGACGCTCCTGGACAAGGTGTCGACAGAGCTGCCGGGCTACTCCAACGCCCTGACACAGG
>NZ_JBJURU010000046.1:0-1130 GCF_046098115.1 Gordonia sp. VNK21
CTACTGCGCGGCGGCGGCGGAGGTGAACCGCACGTAGCCGTTCTCCTCCAGCTCGTCGGCCCGTTCGGCGCCGCCGGACTCGACCACCCGGCCGTCGACGAAGACGTGCACGAAGTCGGGCTTGATGTAACGCAGGATCCGGGTGTAGTGCGTGATCAGCAGGATGCCGCCGGTCTCGCGCTCCTTGTAGCGGTTCACACCCTCCGAGACGATCCGCAGGGCATCGACGTCCAGGCCGGAGTCGGTCTCGTCGAGGATGGCGATCTTGGGCTTGAGCAGGCTCAGCTGCAGGATCTCGTGGCGCTTCTTCTCGCCGCCGGAGAAGCCCTCGTTCACGCTGCGCTCGGCGAACGCCGGATCGATCTCCAGCTCGGTCATCGCCTCCTTGGTCTCCTTGACCCAGTGCCGCAGCTTGGGGGCCTCGCCGCGCACTGCGGTCGCGGCGCTGCGCAGGAAGTTCGACATCGAGACGCCGGGCACCTCCACCGGGTACTGCATGGCCAGGAACAGGCCGGCGCGGGCGCGCTCGTCCACGCTCATCTCCAGCACGTCTTCCCCGTCGAGGGTGATCGAGCCGCCGGTGATCTCGTACTTGGGGTGACCGGCGATGGCGTACGAGAGCGTCGACTTACCCGAGCCGTTCGGGCCCATGATCGCGTGCGTCTCACCGGAGTTCACGGTCAGGTCCACACCCTTGAGGATGTGGATGGGTTCGGCGTCGGGATCGGACTGGGCGACGTCGACGTGCAGATCGCGGATCTCGAGAGTGGTCATGATTTCTGGGTATTCCTTCGTGTCTGTGGGCTGTGGGCGCGGCTCAGGCGCCGGCGGATTCGAGCTCGGCTTCGATGGCCGCTTCGAGCCGCTCACGCAGCTCCGGCACGGTGATCTTGGCGAGCACCTCGCCGAAGAATCCGCGGACCACCAGGCGACGCGCCTGATCCTCGGGGATACCGCGGGCCTGCAGGTAGAACAACTGCTCGTCGTCGAATCTTCCCGTGGCGCTGGCGTGGCCGGCTCCGACGATCTCGCCGGTCTCGATCTCCAGGTTCGGCACCGAGTCGGCCCGGGCGTTGTCGGTGAGCACCAGATTGCGATTGAGCTCGTAGGTGTCGGTGCCGTCGGCGGTG
>NZ_JBJURU010000047.1:0-1116 GCF_046098115.1 Gordonia sp. VNK21
GCTGCCTCAGCACCCGCTCGTAGTCGGCGCGGGCGCCGGCGGCGACCGGCCGCAACTGCACCACCAGTTCGTCGAGGAAGCGCCGGCGTTCCCCCGGATCTCCGCGCACCAGCGCCAGATCCTCCGGTGCGAACAGCACGGTGCGGAGCACGCCGAGGATCTCCCGCGGCCGGCGCACCGGTGCGGTGTTGATCGTGGCCTTGTTGGCGCCGTGCGCCGCGATGGTCAGTTCCACCGACAGTTCGCGGCCGTCGTTCTGCACGGTGGCGCCGACGGTGGCCGCGGTGGCGCCGGTGCGGACCAGCGGCGCATCGGCGGCCACCCGATGCGAGCGGAGCGTAGCCAGGTAGTACAGCGATTCGAGCAGGTTGGTCTTGCCGAATCCGTTGCGCCCCACGAAGATCGTGGTCTCCGGATGCAGCTCCAGATCCACTCGGGGCCACGAGCGGAAATCTCGTAACGCCAATGCGCGGACGAACATCGAACCTCTACTCCACTACCGGCGGCCGTTTCTGCGGCGGCCGCCGGTTCGCCGTGTCACCGTCGTGCCGACGGGATTCAGCCCGGCAGCCGCACCGGCATCAGCAGGTAACTGAACTGGCTGGCCGGGGCCAGATAGGCGCCGGAAGCATCGGCGGCGGGTTCACCGTCGCCGGCCGGACGCAGCACCGCCGGCCGGATGGCCGCACGCCGCTCGCCGGACGGATCCGGTTCGGGATTGGTGAAGCCGAACTCGACCACCTCGGTGCCGATCGCCGCCAGACCGTCGAGCAGATAAGTCGGGTTGAAGGCGATGATGATCGGTTCACCGTAGAACCGCACCGGCAGTTCTTCCTCGGCCTTGCCGGCCTCGTCGCCACCGGCGGTGAGCAGCACCGAATCCTCGGAGAAGTCCATCCGGATCTGCGCACCGCGCTCGGCGACCAGCGCCACACGCTTGATGGCCTCGATCAGGGCGGCGGACTCGATCGCGGCCACCGAGGTGTGACTGGCCGGGAACAGCTGCCGGAACTTGGGGAACTCGGCGTCGAGCAGCCGGGTGGTGGTCTTCTTGGTGTCGGTGGAGATGCCCAGGAGGCCGTCGGCACCGATCGAATGCCCGCCGCCGAAGGCCAG
>NZ_JBJURU010000048.1:0-1107 GCF_046098115.1 Gordonia sp. VNK21
CGGGCAATGTCCCCCAGCAGTTCGGCAAGCACCACAAGTTCCACATCATCTCGATCGAGCAGGCCGATCTCCTCGGCACCGCCGTCAGCAAGGCGATGGCCGCCGTCGACGCGGGCAAGAAGGCCCACGCCGGCGAGGAGAAGGTCCAGGACCTGGTCCGCGCGAAGTACCTGGAGCTGGTCGGCGCCGAATAACCCCGGCGGCGGCGACGCGCTCGGTCAGATCCGGCGGCATCCGGCCGGCGAATCGGCCAGCAGTGCGGCGCCGCCCTCCGGGATCAGCATGCCGTGCAGGACCACGTCGTGCAGATGATCCAGTTCGGCGCGTTCCCGCTCGCTGAGCGGATAGTCCTCCGGGTGCGCATAGACGTCCGCGAACGGGAGGATCCGGCAGTCGACCGTGTTGTTCTCGCGCGGTGCGTTGAGCAGGTACAGCGGCAGCATCCGCAGGTTCGCCAGGTAGGTGCGGGTGCCGTCGGCCGTTTCCTCCTGCACCACGTCGAAACGGACGGTGTAGGCCAGCTTCGAATTGCGGCTCTCCGGGTGGTAGCTCACCAGGTCGCCGAAGGCGTACACGATGAGCCCGTCGGGCCGGCCGTCGCGCACCACCCGCTGCATCGGCTGCGGGACATGCGGGTGGCTGCCCAGCACGGTGTCGATGCCCAGGTCGATCAGGGTGTTGGCGGCCTCGACCACGTTCTCACGCGGGTACATCTCCAGCTCCCGGCCCCACTGGCAGTAGGCGATCAGATAGTCCGCGCCCCGGGCCCGGGCCGCGGCGATCTGCCGGCGCACCAGTGTGTAGTCGGGGGCCGGCGCCGCGTCGTTGAAACGCACCTCGTCGACGAGGTACGGCTTGTCCGCGGGCGGGCGACGGCCGTTGAGATCCATGGTGAACGAGAGCAGACCGATCCTGATCCCGTTCACCTCGAGCACCACCGCGTCGTCCTGCTGCGCCTGGCTCGCAGCGGTTCCGGCATGCGCCGCGCCCGACCGGGCCAGGGTGCGCAGCGTCGACAGCACACCCTTCTCGCCCCAGTCCAGCGCGTGGTCGGTGGCGGTGGCGAAGAAGTCGATGCCGCCGCGCGCGACGAACCGGTGCAGCATC
>NZ_JBJURU010000049.1:0-1096 GCF_046098115.1 Gordonia sp. VNK21
AAGATCTTCGTCACCTGTGGTTCGCGCGCCGACCACGTGGTGGTCTGGGCCACCCTGGACAAGGCGGTCGGCCGGGCCGCCATCAAGCGCTTCGTGGTGCCGATGAACGCCGACGGCGTCACCGTGGTCCGCCTCGAGCACAAGCTCGGCATCAAGGCCTCCGACACCGCGGTGGTGCGCTTCGACAACGCCCGGGTGCCGGCGGAGAACCTGCTGGGCACCCCGGAGATCAACGTCAAAAAGGGTTTCGGCGGGGTGATGCAGACCTTCGACAACACCCGTCCGCTGGTCGCCGCGATGGCGGTCGGACTGGGCCGGGCCGCCCTCGAGGTGCTGCGCGCGATGCTCGAGGAGGCCGGCCATCCGGTGGACTACGACCGGCCGGCCGCGGCCCAGCACGCCGCCGTCGCGGAGTACCTGCGGCTCGAGTCCGACTGGGAGGCGTCCTGGATGCTGACCTTGCGGGCGGCGTGGATGGCCGACAACAAGCTGCCGAACTCCGCCGAGGCCTCGATGTCCAAGGCCAAGGCCGGTCGCACGGTGACCGAGCTGACCAACAAGGCCGTCGAACTGGCGGCCACCGTCGGCTACTCGGAGACGCAGCTGCTGGAGAAGTGGGCCCGGGATTCGAAGATCCTCGACATCTTCGAGGGCACCCAGCAGATCCAGCAGCTGATCATCGCCCGCCGGATCCTGGGCAAGTCCAGCGCCGATCTGAAGTGAGTACGCGAGGCTGAACCTCACGGGCGCGGCGCGCCCGTGAGGCCGTGGGGCGGCAGACCGGGACCAGCGGACTGCCGCCCCTGCGCATGTCCCGGGTCCGTTCCGCGCTGTGTCAGAGGCCGTGATGTCCGAGCCGGGTGCTACGGTTCTGCCGGAAGATGCAGAAACAGAAATGCTGCCGCGACAGAATCCGGGCGACAGCGGTGCTGGAAGGTGAAGTAGCAGGTCATGCATACTTTTGAGCTCCGCAACCGACGCTACCTGGGCTCTAAACGGCTGGTCCTGCCGGTCATCGCCGAGGTGATCGACACCCTCGACGAGCGCCCGGCCACCGCGGCGGACCTGTTCGCCGGCACCGGCATGGTGGGGCAGT
>NZ_JBJURU010000005.1:0-25087 GCF_046098115.1 Gordonia sp. VNK21
TCTGCTCGATCGTCACTCCAGGCTCGCGGCTCCTCGCGACGCGCACAACGTCGTCACGGAACTCGGTGGGATAGGGCTTGGGCACGATGTCATCCTTCCAGGCCAGCCCTCCCGGGCAAGCCAGATCAGATGTCACCTAACCGTGCAGCAGTCCCCACCATAGTTTGACGGCGCACTAGACGGCTCCAGTCGACCTGTACGAGGCCGTGCCAGATCGCGAAGTGGACCAGAGGACGCGCGCATCCCGGCGCATCGGGGCATACAAGCGCGCACAGACGCTCGATACTCATCGGTTCTGTCACCGCCGAGACGATCCGCTCCAGCAGCGCCTCTCGACCCGCGACGATCCACCAATGGCGGTCCGCAGCAAGCCACCGGACGTTGCGTTCCGCGTCGTGGCTGAGCCCGGTGAAGACGTGGTAGTTCCATCCGATCATCTCGCATGCCGCTTGTGTCAGCACAGCCTGGGAACGAAACTTCTCGTCGATCTTCGGATGCGAATCAACCAGGTCGACCGAACCGTCCGAGTGCCGACACACAAGATCAACAACATGGGAGGTGTGCGCAGAGTTCAGCGGCCACACGAACTCGAGGGCCTGACACGCGTACGTCTCCACGGACGGGTTTCGGTCGGCCAGCAGCATGGCGAGCTCCTCGAGGCCCGATTCGCACCACAGGTGACGTCCCATCGTCGACGAATAGTGCTCGCGGTGCAACGGTCCACCGTCGTGCTGATATCCGATGCGCCGCATGCCGAGCTCGGTCGGCAGACCGGTCCGCAGTCGATGATCGGCACGGCGATAGTGGTCGACCCCCGCGAGATCCGTCCACACGACTTGGGTGAAATTCCTCGCGGTGAGGCTGCGGGTCCGCGCAACGACATACGTTGCCACAGCTACTGCCCACCACGAACGACATCGAAACCCGGAGGCATCGGGGCACCATCGACAGGACCGACACAGTTCGACAAGGGCAACGACGACAAGGTCATCACGACCTCCCTGACCGGGTCACACGTAATGTCCAAACAGGTGCAATCGCACCGTGTCAGGCGTACTGTGACAGGTGGAAAGCGAGACGCTTAAGGACGGCAATCCAGGTCTCGAAAGAAGTGAACATAGAGTCGTCGCCATCGGTTGCAGCCGGGGCGACGACTTTTTCGTTAGGTGCTGGCAGCCTCCTGCGGATCGGAGGGAATTCGGCCGTGAACGGCAGGCTCATCGGCTCTTTCCGACTGAGGATCGCCTGGTAGCGCAGACATACCAGGATCACTCGTCTCCTCCGAGATTACTCTGGCGTTCGTTTCACCTCAGGCGATTCGGTGGAACGTATTTTCAGTCGTTTGCTCTGTTCAAGGAGTAGTGTTGTGACGTATATCGAAGCCACAGCACCAGTCTCGAAGGTTCTCAACGTTCGCGGATACCCCAGCATCGCTGCGTTTTTCCTGCGGGACGGGTCTCGGACACACCAGGGTGGACACAGTGCCGCGCACCGACGACGTTCCCGCAGTCACCGAGCCGAAGTATGCGATGACAGCTCGGTGCATGAATCCCGACTGCAGCGAAGAATGCGCTTTTGAACCCCACCGCCGCGGACGAAGTGAACTCTTCTGCAGCCCGTACTGTCGCCAGCGGTATTCACGCCGGCGGCGCAGTCTTCTTGCCGCGCAACAATCTCTCGTAGATGAGTTGGAGGATCGGGGGAGGCGAGGGGACCAGCGCGTGAACCTCCGTCACCAACTCAGCCACGTCGAATGGCTACTGACCAGGTACCCAGACACAACGCATGCATCTGAGGCCCGACACGCCGGAGTCTGAACCGGCCGCTCTTCCTGATCACTGTGCTTGACGTCGCTCGCAGTGCCTGACCTAGTTCATCGGATGATCGATCGAAGAGATACTGTCCGCGCGATATAGGAGTCTTTCCGCACCCGGCACCTCCGAACGCCACGCGAGACACCGTCGCGCTCCGGTGGTGAAAGAGGTTGAACCGGTCCCCGCATCGGTTGTTGGCTCTACTCGGTTCGACGGAGCCCGTTGATGATCAGAGACAGTCGCATTGGCCACCGAACTCAGATCCGCAGTAGTCACATGCCCATTTGTCCAGAGCTGTTCGATTACTTTCGCATGCCGTGCATCCGCACGACGCACAGATACGTTCATCACACTCGTAGCAGACGGTCTCATCGTCTAACTCGCCGCATTCGCCACAACAGAAGGCAGCGTTCTCTTCGCATTCGTTGCAGTTGGAGTCCATGTCGAGGGGTGAACCACATTCTTCGCAGCTGCGATCGTCATCGTCGTCCAGCGCGTAGTCCACATTGCATTCATCGCAGGTGGAGTCATTTGCGAGTGGCGAGCCGCATTCACTGCAGTGTGTGACGCTAGTGGTAGACGACCGAGATTGCTCGACTGGAGTTCCTACCTCGTTACCAATCTGGTCGATCAGCGGGGCTGCGATGTCTCGGGGCGCTGAATTAGTTGACCTGTCACGCGCTGCATATGCTGTTCCGGCAGTGCCGGGTCCGGCGCTGGCACGAAGTGACTCTCCGGATGCTGTCGGACGCCTCGCGGGAATGGGTTCACCGGATCCGGGTGTGAACTCTGCTAACCATGGGAATAGCGGCTTCACGGGCCCTCGAGGCTGCGATGGTGCTATCGGGACGATGTTAGCCGGCAGAGTGTCTGGGGATAATGGCTGGCTGATGTAGTCCGTGGAGGTGATCGGTGTAGCCATACGCCATTGGCCGTCAACTTCGACGAGGGCGATCAATTTTCCCTTGCTCGATGTCGCCATACCCATCTCGGCGCCGAGTGATGTGGCTAGTGCGATCAGGACGCATTCGAATTCGTGAGGTGTCGCTGTCCCGGACTTCAGTACTGATCCTGCGGATCGAAGGGGGCCTCCTGAGGAGCTTTCGTTGAGCAGCGACTCGAGCCCGAGTCGTAGGTTCACGATCCGTGACTCGACGTCGAGCGCATGCCCTGCGAGCAGGACGGCGACCTGGTCCAGATCGGGCCCGGTGGCGACTTGAGGCATGAGCTCGGCCAGCGTCCTTTTCCGGTCTCCCATGAACACTCGGCGGACTCTCGAAGTGTGAGGTGCAACGGCTGCGGAGGGGACTAGTCGTCCGATCAGACGTCGGACCTCACGCATCGTCTTGTCGTTGTCTGCTGTGTTCCTGTTCGGGATGTCGGTGACGAGGTTCTGGTAAGCGCAGTCGTTCCTGGCGTACAGGATGATGTCGGCCGCCAGTTCCTCGCTGGCACTTCCGTGTGGTAAGGGCAAGTTGATTGTCTGCCCGAGTGCCTTTGTGCTGCTGTAGTCGGGGAGTGATCCGCTGTTGGTGATCACGGTGATCTGAGCGTCGTAGGGGCTGGCCTCTACCTCGATTGCGGTGCCTTCTGCGGGCGGGAGAACGAGGTGTGCTCGTCCAGACACGATCTTGGCGAACGTCTCTGGTGATGCGTCGACGTTTCGTGGCGAGACGTTGATCGCGTTGGGCTGGTCGAACCCGGCCTGCCGTGCACGTTTCCACAGTCCTGGCATTCTGCGGTTCTGGTGCTCTGGGTCGAGGAGCTGTTCCAAGAAGGTCAGTAACCGGCCGGAGCCACGTTGGGGAGTCGGGTTGAGGTTCCACCATTGCAGGCGCCGGGATAGGTCCCCGGCGACAGCGGGCGCCCAGGTCGATTCGCCGAGCGCACCGAGGGCGCCGAGCCAGTTCAAGAATCTGGGTAGTTCGGCCACGGCGCGGACCATCTCGCCCCGCGACATCTTCGATCCTCTCGGCACCGACAGTAGGGACTGCTGGCGAAGTGCCGCCGCGGCAGTGCCTGCGGCGAAACGGGAGCCGAATTCGTCGCCCACATACTGGTCGAGGCCGTCTCCGCACGATGCGAGCGTGCCGGCGGTCCAGTTCTCGTAGGTACGCGGGTTCACTGGAAGGTCGCGTAGATCGGGGACGCTTCTGGCGACTAGTCCGAGCACCAGGTTCTCTGCGTGGGTGGCATCTGCGGGAAAGCCCAGCGAAGCCAGTCCGTCGAGGATCCCGCACGCGGCGGGCACTCCGATCATTAGTCGTGCGGTTAGCTTGCCGAGTTCAGTTGCCGACAGCGTTTTGTCGCCTTCATCAGCGAGGTGATACTTGACCAGGCGATCGATCACCTCGCCGACATCGTGCATTTGAGTCGATTGCGCGTAGGCAAAGGTGCCCTTGAACCAGATCTCGGCGTCGGCGCGCGAGGTGATGCTCCCGAGCAGGATCTCGGCGAGAATGACGTCGGCGATCTGGCTGATGAGTTGGCTGTCGACCCGGTAGCCTTCGGCGAGCTTACGTCTCCACTCGACTTCCTTGTGTCGCGGCACGAGAAGGTAGCCGAAGCCCTCTCGTTCCTGCCCGGCACGTCCGGCGCGTCCGAGCATCTGTTGCGCTTGGCTGACCTCCAGATCGGAGATTCCGAGCGTCAGATCGCGGATGACGACGATCCGGGCAGGAGTGTTGACTCCGGTCGACAATCCCGACGTGGCCACCAGTGTGTTGAGCTGCCGGTTGTTGAATGCCTGTAGTGAGTCGGCCGCTTGGGGCGCGTCGCGGAAATGGATCCCAACGCCGCGCTTAGTTGTTTCTGCAACCAACTGCTCGTCATCGCCCTGGATGGCCGTTACTTCAGCGAGCATCGCTGAAGTGCCTCTCACCGCATTCTTGCTGCCACAGAAGACTAAGAGGCTCCCGAGAGTTGTGCCGTCACCAAGAGCCTCTCTGAGGCTATCGGGACGATCCTCATCGTCAGGTCCAGTTGCAGCGAGATCGAGGAGCAGCCGCTTGAGCGTCGCGTTCTTGCCTGACTCCTCTTGAGCCCACTCCGACTCACCAGGTCCTGAGCCGTATGGCACCAGTTGAGTGGTCAACACGGTCGGGCGCCACTTCGACTGGATCAGCTGCGCGTGGAACCAGTCCGCGAGTTCCTGAGCGTTGGCCACCGTGGCGGACAGCGCCACGATCCGTGTCCGCGACTCCGCCAGGCGCAGCCTAGCGATCACAGATTCGAGTGTGGCACCACGCGAGGAGTCGCCGACCAGGTGCACCTCGTCGATGATCAGACACCCGACCCTGTCGAAGTGATCACTGAGTGTCGAGCGCCGGTACATCGACTCGAACTTCTCAGTTGTCGCAACCCAGAGCTGCGCCTTCCGTGCCTTGTCGCTGGCGATGTTGACCTCGCCGGTCAACTCGAGCGTGCTGATACCGAGTTGTCGCCACTTTGCCGCAGTGTCGGCGACCTCTGCGGCAAGCGCCCGCGCAGGCAGCAGCCACACCGCCGGCCGCCCTTCTAAGACGATCGAGCGCAGCGCGGCAACCTGTCCCACGAGGGTCTTTCCCGCGCTCGTGGGCGCAACGACCATCGTGTGCCCTGCTGTTGATAGCACGGCTGGCACGGCTTTCGATTGCAGTGGGTTCAGGCGTTCGAAGCGATCGAGATACTTGGTCAGTTCTGGCGGAATGAGCGATTCCGCGGGCGTCCACTCTTCCTGGCCAATCGCGAGGGCGGCTCGGTTGGCGACGAGTTGTTCGAACATTGCCTCGTAGGTCGACACCGTTCCGGCGTCACTGATGAAGAGCCCTGAGTTCTCGTTTACTCGTAGCTCTTTGCGAGTGAAGTTCGATGATTGGACGGCGACGGCATCGTCGAACAGCACGTACTTGTCGTGGACGTTCCGGATCCGCACAACCTCGATGGACGCATCACGAAGCCGCGCGAGCGCTGCATCGTTGTTTGGATCAGTACGAGCGATCACACGTACATCGACACCGCGCCGCTGAGCAGTGATGACATCGTGAAGCAAGATGCTCGCGGGTTCTGAGGTGTCCCACCACGGCACGGTGATCCAGAGCCGGCGCTGCGCGTCCTTGAAAGAGCGCCGCAGTCCGTCGTAGAGGCCGTTCCTCACGCCAGCACGTTCGGCGTAGCTGTTGTAGACGGTACCGGCCATCAGAGCCTCCTCATCAGCCGGAGTTACGCAGGTCGATCAGGAAACTCTACCGCTCGTCACGAACTGGCCGATCCGGGACTCGGATCTGCGACACCCTTCTCGGGTAGGTGAGAATCAGTCAGGCTGCTGTTCGACAACGACCTGGTAGAACCATTTCGCGATGTCCGACATGAGTCGGGCGCGGCCGGGTGTGTTGCTGAAGAAGTAGTCACTCATCTTCGAGTGCGCTCCCTGGTTGTCGGCCACGGCACCGGTGACAGCGAACTCGAAGTCAGGTGACTCGGTGAACTGCTTGGCACTGTTGACCCTGGCCTGCTGCACCAGGTCATGGTCGGCGAGCAAGGTCTGCAGGAGCGACTCGATGAACGAGACCTTTTGTGACTGTGAGAAGTCTTCGGAGCCGAAGAGTTCGTTAAGTCGGTCGAGGACCTGCTGGAACGCGACCATCGTTGGGTCACGCTTCTCGCCCGAGCCGGCAGCGGTCAGGCCGGACAATCCGACCTTGGCGCCGAGGCTGATGTCGGTCTTGCCGCGGTCGACCTGCTTGACCTGCTTGAGAACCACATCGGACAGGTCGATGGGTGCGGTGTAGTTCTCGGGCTTGATCACCCGCTCGAGCAGCCGCAGATAGATGTGCTTCTTCTCCAGTTCGGGGTCGCCGTAGTCGATGATCTGCGACATGAAGTCGTAGAGGCGGACGAACGAACCGACATCCCGGCGGAACATGTCCAGCACCGCCAGCTCGGCCTTATCGCCCTCACCACCGTTATCCATCAACGCGGCGGTGTACCGCTCGCTGAACCGTTTCTGCCCCGGCGCCACCGCAGCCGAGAGCGCGTTGTTGCCTTTGTTCTTCACACACGCGTCAGCGCACCGATCGATCTCATCCTGGGTGTAGATCGCTGCGGTATCGAGCTTGGCCGCCAGATCGTGAACGAGGTTCGGATCGGTCTCAGTCTCCAAGAAGGCGTCGGTGAAGTACGGCTCGAACGATTCCTGGATCACGGCCGGATCGTTGACGAAGTCCACGACTTGTGTCATCGCCGCGGTCTTTGGCGTCCCGGACGGGGTGCGGTAGATGCGGTTCAGGCGTGAAAGAGTCTGTACTGCTGTCACGCCGGAAAGTTTCCGGTCGACGTACATCGCGCACAACAGCGGCTGGTCGAAGCCGGTCTGGAACTTGTTGGCTACGATCATCACCTTGTACTGATCACCAGTGAACGCGGTCCGTAGATCCCGGACGCCGGGGTTCATGTTGGCTTCGGTGAAGTCTTCCGGACCGGACTCGAGGTCTTCCACGGCGCCGGAGAACGCAACGAGGGTGCCGTACCCGTAACCCTTCTTCCCGATGTACTCGTCGATCGCCAGCTTGTACCGGACAGCGGCCTTGCGGGAATCGGCGACGACCATCGCCTTCGCATGCCCCTCGAGCAGGCCGGCGACGTTCTCACGGAAATGTTCGACGATGATCGCGGACTTCTGCGCGATGGTCTGCGGGTTCAGTTTCACCCACTTCATCACCGCCTTCGTCGCCTCACCCTGATCCACCTCATCATCGGTGGCGGCGTTCTGGCCGATCTGGAACGCGAGTTTGAAACTGTGATAGCCGGTCAGGACATCGAGGATGTAGCCCTCCTCGATCGCCTGCTTCATCGTGTAGACGTGGAACGCCGCCGGCTTCTCACCCGGTGCCGGCGGGCGCCCGAACAACTCGAGGGTCTTGCCCTTCGGGGTCGCGGTGAACGCAAAGTAGGAGATGTTCGACGAGTCCGCCCGATCACTGGCCTCTGCAGAGAGGATGGCCTCGATATCGACCTCACCGCCGTCTTGAATGTCTCGGAGTTCTTCGGCAGTCAGGACGGCTTTGAGTTTCCCGGCGATCTGCCCGGACTGCGACGAGTGCGCCTCGTCCGCGATCACCGCGAACTTCTTACCCTTGAGCCCTTTGTTCTCCCTGATCGCGGCCATCGCGTACGGGAACGTCTGGATCGTGACGACGATGATCAGCTTGCCGTCCGTCAACGCCTTCGCCAGCAGCCCTGACTTTGAGGCGCCGGCCTTCGCCGCCTCATCCCGATCGATCGCGACGACGATGCCCTGGTCATTGTCGATCTGCTTGATCGCATCCTGCAACTGCGCATCGAGGACATTGCGGTCGGTGACGACGATGACCGAATCGAACACCTTCCGATTGTCCACCTGCAGCCGCGCCATCCGATGCGCCGTCCACGCAATCGAATCCGTCTTCCCCGACCCAGCCGAATGCTGAACCAGATACCGCTGCCCGACACCCTCCGCAGTGACGGCAGCGGTCAGTTCGGTGACGGCCTCCCACTGATGAAACCGCGGGAACCGCAACGATGCAGTCCTGCTGGTCTTGCCGCTGATCGGATCGGTCGACTGCTCATGCTTGATGTACATCAACCGACCCAGAATGTTCAGCCACGCATCCCGCTGCAGGACCCGCTCCCACAGATACGAGGTGCGCGACCCGTTCGAGTTCAACGGATTGCCGGCGCCGCCGTCCTCGGTGCCCCGGTTGAACGGCAGAAAGTGCGTCTTCTCGCCCGCCAGATTGGTGGTCATCCACACCTCGTCGTTGGAGACCGCGAAGTGCACCAGCGCCCGCGCACCGGACTTGAAGAGTGGCTGCACCAGCCCCGTACCCGGGTCCTTGGGGAGGCGGGTCGTGCGGTACTGGGTGATCGCGTCGGCGACGGACTGCGTGAAGTCGGTCTTCAATTCTGCTGTGGCGACGGGCAGGCCGTTGACGAAGAACACCAGATCCACGCTGCGGTTGTCCGCAGTCGAAAAGTGCACCTGCCGCATCACCCGCAACCGCACCGCCGCATAGTCGGCGTTGCGCTTCTCGTTCAGGGTCGACTCCGGCCGGAACTGGCACATCGCAAACTTCCCCGACAGATGCGAGAACCCCTTACGCAGCACGTTCAGCGTGCCGCCACCGTTCTCCAACGGAAGATCAAGCACCTTCACCAAACGATCAAGAAGCTGCGCCTCCTGCTGCGTCTCCCGGTCGTTGAGCTTGTCGAAACGCGAACCGGGTTTGACGACCTTGTCGACCTGCTCAGGCTGAGTCTCACGCAACCAGCCGAGCACGTCCGCAGGGAACAAGGCGCGCTGCTTGTCGTAGCCGGCGTCATTCAGCGAATACATCCAGCCGTACTGCGCCAGATACTCGGCAAGTTCCTTCTCGAACTCGATCTCATTGTGCTGCGCCATGATTCAGGCCACCTCGACGTCCTGGACATCGATTTGCCCTGTCACTGCCGCGGTTATCAGTGCCGATCGTCGTTCGCGAGATAGGTCAATAAACTCTTCCGTCTCGGCAATGAGCATGTCGATCCTCGTAGTCTGCTTATCGAGGTAGGCGACGATACGACGCTGCTCATCGACAGGTGGGCATGACAACGGAAGGTTGCCGAGAGTCCATTTGTTGGTGGACGCCAAGTTCGTCGTCTGCTTTGCAGTCGTGAAGAAGTACGTCCGCGCTTCGGCCCCATCGAGGGTATAGACCAGGAACTCTGGAAGAAGATTGGCGTTCGGTCGGACGGCGAACACATGATTCTGGTGTAGTGCGTCGGAGATTTCGCCAGACCAGAGGGCTCCACGGCCGAGCTTGTCGATATCACCGCCCTCCGTCATAAGGACATCTCCCGCACGGAGCATGCTCATCGCTGCGTCCTCCGGACGAAGGCGAATCGTCTTGACTTCAGCTAGGTCGACACGGCCTACCTGAACATTCGCCACCCGCAAATAGGGCCACTCGGGCCAACTCGGATCGCCTTCGCCATTCAATGTGACACCGGTCTGAACCATCGCGCAGTACTTGAGCTTTGTCCTCCCTGGAAGCCCGTGGAGCGCCGTGGCGACTGTGTCCTGCCGGCGTTCTCGAAGCAGGCCGATGAGCCGCTGCTGTTCCTCGATGAGTGTGTCAATCCGGGCCGTCTCCCGGTCCAGGAAGTCGGCGATGGCGCGCTGTTGGGCGAGTGCAGGCAGCGCAACCGGGATCCGCTTCATCGCAGAGTATCGCGTTGACCACAGATCGGCGACGATCCCATTTCCCCACCTGTAGTACTCCTCTTGGAAGGCTTCGCTGCGTAGCAGGTGATGGGCAAACCGAACGTCTATGGTGTCGCGTGGTTCCAATACGATATTGATGACGGACACGCTTCCGTCATGTTCGGATACGCCAGAGGATCCCTTCCTGTCGGATCTGGAGTTGATCACAAAGTCGCCGCAGCGGACGAGCTTGCGGTTGTCGTTGTTATCTGTCTTCGCCACATGATCGAGCTGCGGCACTATACCCAGCTTCGTAACGGAGAGCGGTGGGTAATCGACGTCGTTCACCTGCGCGCTGCGTTCTGAAAAATGAACTCCAAGTGGGCTGACTTGCCATCCTTCCGGAATGCACCTCAGCCAACTGCGTGAGCCGGCGTCGCTCCGCCCGCTCGTCATTTTTCGATCTCCCGGAGCAGCTTCATGATCTTGGCGACCTGCTTCTCAAGGTCGGCGTCGATCTCGGCGAGCGGCCGCGGTGGCACGTACCTGTAGAAGTGTCGAGTGAACGGGATCTCGTAGCCCACCTTGGTCTTCTTCTCGTCGATCCAGGCGTCGAGTACGTGCGGGAGCACTTCGGTTTCGAAGTACTGCTTGATGGTGGCACCACGCCCGAGGTCGCCGGCGGTGTTGCCGCCGTAGGTGAAGGGGACGTTCTCGGTATCGCGCTTCTTGACGTCAGGCTTCGGGTTGCCCTTGCGATCGGTGACTGGCTGTCCGTCGTCATCGAGCAGCGGTCGTTCGACAGTGATGGTCCAGTAGCCGAAGTCCTCGGCGGTGAAGACCTTGGAGTAGTCGGGGTCGGCGTCGTCGAAAGCGTCGTAGAGAGCGACGACCTTGTCACGCGCATCGGCATCGAGTTCGCGGCTCTTGGCGCCGAGGCTCTTGCGCATCTTGGTCCAGAAGCTCGTGGCGTCGATCAACTGCACCTTGCCCTGGCGCTCGGGGCGCTTGGTGTTGTCGAGGAGCCAGATGTAGGTCGCGATGCCGGTGTTGAAGAACATGTTGGTCGGCAGCGCGACGATCGTCTCGACCAGATCCGATTCGAGGAGCCACTGACGGATCTTCGACGGCCCGGATTCGGCCGCACCGTTGAACAGCGGGGAACCGTTAAGAACGATGCCGGCACGGCCGCCGCCGTCGTGCGGGGCCCGCATCTTCGAGGCGAGGTGGCTGAGGAACAGCATCTGTCCGTCGCCGATGGCCGGAAGTCCGTGGGAGAAGCGTGAGTTGGTGGCGAGGGCTTCCTTCTTCACGGACTCTGCCGAGGCTTTCCAGTCCACGCCGTAGGGAGGGTTGGACATGCAGAAGTCGAAGGTGCGGTCGAAGAACAGGTCGTCGGCCAGGGTGTCACCGAGTCGGATGTTGTCGACGTCCTGACCTTTGGCGATCATGTCGGACTTGCAGATCGCATACGACTGGTCGTTGATTTCCTGCCCATACAGTCGCAGCCGTGCCTCCGGGTTGCGTTCGAGGAGACGTTCTTCAGCAACTGAGAGCATGCCGCCGGTGCCGGCGGTCGGGTCGTAGATGGTGCGGACGGTTCCGGGTTCGAGGAGTGCTTCGTTGTCCTCGGCGAAGAGCAGGTCCACCATGAGACGGATCGCGTCGCGTGGGGTGTAGTGCTCGCCGGCCTCCTCGTTGGACGCTTCGGCGAACTTGTAGATCAGGTACTCGAACAGGTCACCCATCTCGGCGTTGGGCACCGTATCCGGGTGCAGGTCCACCTCAGCGAACTGGGAGGAGATCAGATAGAGACGGTTCTTCTCGTCGAGGGTGACGAGCTCGTTCTCGAACTTGAAGCGTTCGAAGACGTCGATGTTCGCCGAGAAGCCGGTGATGTAGTCCACCAGGTTCGCGCGCAAGCCTTCCGGATCCTCAAGGAGGAGGGAGAAGGTGAACAGGCTCGTGTTGTAGAACGACAGGCCCGTTTTCCGCTTCACCTGGACGTCCAGGGCGCCGCCGCTGAACCTCTCGGCCAGCTCGCGGATCTCGTCGCGGTGGGGTTCGAGGATGCAGTCCAGCCGGCGCAGGATCGTGAACGGCAGGATCACGCCGCCGTACTGGTGCGGCTTGTACACGCCGCGCAGCTGGTCGGCGATGCCCCACACGAAATTGCCCAGCTTGCTCAACGCGCCTACCTCTGGTTGTTGGTTTGGCTTACGGCCATTCTGTCGATGACCTTACTGGTGGCCGTCCCGCCGACGAACCTGCCCAGGCACCTTCCACGTAAAACCGGCACGACCATTCATACAGAAGGCACACGCATAGGCAAGAATCCAAGGACGATTGTTCTGGGCGCGTTTGACTGTTCTCGGAGCGATCCTGACGGTTCTCGGCCTCGCGTTGACCGCCTACGTGATGTACCGCGAGTGGTTCTCGCTCACTGCGCCGACCAACTACTTCTTTCCGTCATGGGTCCGACGCCCGCTAGGAATGCGGGTCGATGTGCAAGTAGCTGCAACTCCTGCACGTATCACGGTTGAGGTCGGTTTCTGAAGCGCCCTGGGTTTCGTTCCGTGGTTACACGGTCGCGGGCGCGGTCGTCGTGGTGTGAGTGTAGGTCGCTTCGACGTTCGCCGGGGTGCGGTAGCCGAGAGCTTCGTGGAGCCGGGAGGTGTTCCACCAGTGGACCCAGCCCATCGTGGCGAGCTCAACCTCGCTGACTGACTCCCAGATCCGCTTGGAGTAGATCAACTCCGCCTTGTATAGGCCGTTCACTGTCTCGGCCAGCGCGTTATCGTAGCTATCGCCGACGGTACCTACTGAAGCCGTAACTCCCGCGGCGAGCAGAGCGTCCGAATAGGCGAGCGAAACGTATTGACTACCCCTGTCGGAATGGTGGATCAATCCGCTTTCGTTCCTGCTCACCCCGGTGGACTGCAGTGCATGCTCCAGTGCGAGCAATGGCAGAGACTCCGTGTGGAGCGTGGGCGCGACCGCCCAGCCGACAATTCTGCGACTGAAGACATCGGTAACGAATGCGACGTAGCAGAACCCGGAGAGCATCCGGACGTAGGTGATGTCGGCGACCCAAAGCTGCTGCGGTCGATCCGCGACGAACCGCCGTTCAACGAGGTCCGGGCGCTGGTCATCTCCGTCTGCGGAGCAGGTGGTGACGGGCTTTCGACCTCGGCGAACGCCCTGCAGGCCGGCGATCTTCATCAGCCTCGCGACCTGGTCGCGACCGACGTTCCATCCTGCGTGGCGCATTGCGTGCCACATCTTCCGGACCCCATAGACGCTGTAGTTCGCCTGATGAATCCGCTGCACCTCCTCCGCCAGCATCTCGTCCCGAACGCTGCGAGCGGAGGCCGGCCTGTTCTTGGCAGCGCGGTATCCGCGGGAGGTGATGAACCCACATTCTGTCGCACTGAGGATGCGGCAGATGGCCTCGACCCCGAACTTCTCGCGATGCATGTCGACGAACGCGATCATTTCGTCGTGGGGCGGTCGAGTTCCGCTGCGAAAAACGCTGAGGCGGCCTTCAGGATCTCGTTCGCACGTCGCGCCTCGGCGAGCTCCCGCCGGAGACGGCGATTCTCCTCCTCGAGCGGCTCTCCCGGTCCGACCGGCTCGGTGGCGCCGTAGCGATTGCACCAGATCCGCAGCGTCTCTGTCCCGACACCGAGCTGCGGCGCGACGGCACGGATCGATGCTGCGCGAGGTCCGCCCTCGCGGGCTTGGCGGTCGTAGACCATGCGCACGGCACGCTCACGCAGCTCTGGACTGAACTTCTTGGGCATACTCCGATTCTCCTTGCTGAGACTCGGAACGGAACCCAGGGCGCTTCATTCGAGGCAGTCGCGGCATCCAAGCGCCGTGAACCACCCCAGGTTCTCTGCCGCTCCTATGCGGGCTGCGGCTCGGGGGTGAGGGCAGCGTAGTGGCTGTGTTCGCACTCGATGGGCGGGATGTGTCCGAGGTGCGAATGCAGCCTGCGATTGTTGTACCAGTCGACCCACTCTGATGTCGCGTACTCGACGTCGGAGAGTGTCTTGAACGGCCCTGGATGGAAGATCGTGGTGCGGATGCACTCGGTCTTGTACAAGCCGTTCACCGACTCGACGAGCGCATTGTCATAGGCGTCACCGATCGACACAATCGACGCCGAACTCTGTTGCAGCGCAAGCTAACCGGTCAGATCCGACGAGGTGTACAGGCTGCCCGCATCGCTGTGATGGACGAGCTTGCCGGCGAGCACCGGGTGGCCTTCGTGGCGGCGGACCCATAACGCCATCCGCAGCGGGATCAGTACCAGCGAGGTCTCCTTGCTTGTGTGGGCGTGCCAGGAGACGATCCAGCGGGAGAACACGTCGACAATGAACACCACGTACACCCACCCTGCCCGGGTGTTGACGTACGTGAAATCGGTAACCGACAGCTGATCGGGGGCGGTCGCGGTGAAGTCCCGGTTCACCAGGTCACCGGCCCGGATGCCGTCCTGCGTCGGAATCGTCGTGCGGACCTTCTTGTTGCGGACCGCCCCAGACAGGTCCAGCAGCCGCATCGCCCGATCAACGGCACCAGGAGTGACCACGACACCGTTGCGCCGCAGATGGCTGGTCATCTTCACCCGCCCGTACAGGCCTTCCGGGGTCATCTTCCGTCGCCCGTCTGCCGTGGTGGCCCAGGCCGCTGAACGGACCGCGTCGACGGTTTTCGCGTCGGTGACGGTGCGCGCGGCCGGGCGCGTGGTGCGCCAGGACCGGTAGGTTCGTGCGGCGATCTTGCAGCCCTTCTCGGTGAGCACTCGGCAGATCGACTCGACCGCACATCCCTTGTCCCGCAGGGATTCTATGAATCCCATGATCATCGGCTTCGGGGGTCGAGTGCCCCCGCGAAGAAAGTCGTTGCCGCCTGCAGAATCGCGACGTCCTCACGCAGGCGCTTGTTCTCGGCCTTGAGACGCCTGAGCTCGGCTGATTCCTCGCTCGTGGTGCCCGGACGGGCACCGGCATCGATATCGGCCTGGTTGATCCATCTGCGGACCGTTTCCTTGCCGACACCGACCTGCCGGGCGATCGCCGTCGCGGCCGCCGTGGGATTCGGATACTCCCGGCCGTGCTCGGCGTACAGGCGCAGCGCCCGTGCCTTCACCTCGGGGTCGATCTTCTTGGGCATGATTGTCATCCTTCCTGACTCAGAAAGGAACGGCATCAAACCTGGGGTGGTTCACCGTACTCGGTGCGGCGCAGTAGCCGTACTTCGTGCCCCGCGGTATGTGTAGTCCGAGGTCTACGTAGGCAAGTTGGCTCTGCCGTGCTTCGCAGCGGCTACCCTCCGATTGGTGGCCGAGGATCTCTTTCACCAGACCGCTGCGATTGGTCGAGCGCTGAATGTCAGTGCGGAAGCAGAGTTGATTGTAGCTTCGGTTGGCGAAGTCGATCCAGACCTGGAGGAACGCATCGACCGACTAGTTCGCAGCGTTCTGGGTGGAGCCGAGTCGAACATGGATGGCAGGTTTGGGTGCCGGGTGCCGGGTGCCGAGGACGGTCTAGTAGGGAAGTGGCAGGCTATGCGAAACTGTCACGAGGATTCTTCATCCCGACCCCGGTCGGCCACTACAACCCAGACTGGGTGATCGCCTTCACCGAGGGCGGCGTCAACCGAGTGGGGGAGCATCTCGGTAGCGAGCAGGCTTGAAAGGGTAATGACATGGCCGCAGAGAACGTTGTTGCGCGTTTGAAGGCGAACCCGATGTACCAACTTTCGACGGCCGGGCAGGAACTGTTTCACAGCAACATGCTCTACTGGCTCGCCAAGGAGAAACCTGATGAATCGGCCGAGATATGGAAGTTGTTCGGCTTGGCACGCCCGACTGAGGCGCACCGGGAGTTCCGGAATATTGATCTTCAAGTCGACTCAGACTCGGGCCGCCTGATTCTCGAGAACAAGGTGTTAGCCCTGCCCGATCCGAAACAAGTCGAGCGTTACGTTGACAAACTCTTCGCGCTCAAGGAGCCAAACTACAGGTCAGGAACCTCATGGTGGCTGTTGTCACTGGCCCCGCCGGCTTTCGAGATCGCCCATTACCGTGGCGTGACGTGGCGTTATTGCTCGTATGAAGGGCTGCTACCTGCACTTCGGTCGACTCTGACGCGCCTCTCGGGCGACGATCGGACCATCTTCTCTCGCTATGTCGACCTGGTACAAGACCTGGTAGCGCTCACCATGGAGTTCGATCCGGAGCACCATCTCGATGAGCCTTTCCAGTTTTCAGATGGAGACCTGGAAAATCTCCGGGCTGCACGTCTGGTGACGCTGGTACGCAAGCAGCAGATGTCACGGTGTGCGGAGATCCTCAGGAAAAGGTTGGGCACAGAGTGCGGGTTCACCTCGGATCAACTCATGTTGGGCGCAGGCATCTCTGCCAAGAGCAAGGCCGGGGTTCTTGAGCATTTCCTGAAAGACACGAACACGAACTGCATATGCGATCTCGGGTGGCAGTTGGAAGGTTCCGCGCTGCGACTCGTGGGTATTCTTAACCCGCGCGAATCGAAGCGAATTCCAGAGGAACTCCGTGGAGCCGAGCTACTGAAGTCATATCCAGAGTTCTTCAACTTCAACTTCGACTTCGATGACGGATTTCTTCTGCCGTACGAGGGTACAAAGGAATGGCTTCGCTACGGCGCCGATTTCCGATACCGCTACCGGTCATTCCCTCCCAGTACGACGTGGCGCCAGCTAATCGAGACTCTCATGACAGTCTCGCAACGGTCACTCCAAGAAATCTCAGCTGGCGACCATTCGGAGTAGGCCGAGTCGTTGTGCCGACGTCACGTTTGAAATATCGCCATTGTCGCTGATCGATAATCGCGAAGATGGGTGACGACGGCAGCTTGCTAGCCTCGATCTTTCATCCGGTGCCTATCCCTGCCTGAGCGGTTCGGATTGATTGCGGCAGGGCTGATTTTGCGGTTCGGGTACGACAGGCTGGCCGGTTGCCGCCGGATCACGGCCGGGTTTCACGGGCCCGGAGGGTGTCTTTCAGGTCGTTCGGATACGTCAGGACACGCTGGTCACGTGCTGTTCGGGTAGCCGTCGAGACGATCGAGCCCGGCGATCAGCAGACCGGTGTACTTGGCACGGGCATCGAACCGCAGCCGTCGCTGACGGGCGTGCCGAGCGATCCGAGCCGCGATCGCGAACAACCGAAGACGCAATGTCTTCAACTCCCACGTGCGGGCATCAGTGCTGGTCAACGCCAGCATCTGCATCCACGCGTTCAGATCGATCGCCAACGCTACGATCGAGGTCCACACCTGGTTCTGCGCGAACGAGAACAACGGAAGGTTCAACAGCCCGCAGTCTTTGCCCTGCCGGATCCGATCCTCGCACCGGGCGCGTCGGCGGTGCCGTAGTTCCAGATCAGCCAGCTGCCCGCGCGTGGTATTCGTGGCGAACGCGGTCAATCGCCACCCGTTGCGGTCAGTGATCCGCAGCTGTGCACCGGGATGGGGTTTCTCCCGCCGCACGATCACCCGCATCCCCGGCGGCCACCCCGACAGGTCGATCACTCCGGTCAACTCGGCGACGTCGGCGCCGTCTCGCTGCTCGCGGTCGCTGTTGTAGGCCGGAGTCCATGCCTTCTTCGGGAGTCGGTCGATGATCTCACCCAACCGGGCATCGAGACCGAATCCGACCGAGTACGAGACTCGCTGTTTGTGCAGGTAGTCGAGGAAGTCGTGAGTGGCGCCGGCCGAGTCGGTACGGATCAGGATCTTGCGGCCGGGACGCGGTGGTAGGTCGGGGATCTGCGCCAACGACTGCTGGGTGGTGGTGATGTGGTCGGTGGCGGTGTTCGATCCGGCATTGCCTGGTCGTAGCAGGATCGTTCCGGCTTCTCCGGTCGCGCCGGGCCCGTGGTCGATGAACGCGGTCATCGGATGAAAACCGTAGCCGCCCTTGTAGTTTCCCGCCGCTGACTGCTTGTCCGAGTGTGCGGTGACCAGGGTTGCGTCGAGGTCGATGACCAGTGGGTTCTTCGCCGAAATCCCGTGGTTCGGAGCAGCAGGACCGGCCAACGCCCACACCCGTGCCCGGGTCGCTGCTCGAGCCGCAGCGATCGCCGACAACGCCTGGACCGGCGAGGCGGCCAGCGTTGAGATCAGGCGGGAGACGGTCGGGTCGGAGGCGACGTGGCCGAACGTGTCGGGTTGTTCGCGGATGGTGGCGATGTCGGCGAGGCAGTCGCCGCCGGCGACCAGTGCGACGGCGAGGTCGGCGATGATCTTGCCCGGATCATGGACTGCGGAGGGCGTGCGCCACGGCGCGCGTGCGGTCGACAACTCGGCCGCGAGGCCGCTGACCTCGACTGTTCGGGTCAACAGGATGGTTCCGGCGTGGGACACGAGGTTCTCGCCGTCGCCGGTGGCGCGGATGTGTGGGTAGAACACGGTAGAGTTACTCACCAGAAAGGTGCTCCCTCGCTCTGACGTAATCGGACTGTCGCAAGAACGATTATCGCAGGTGAGAGCACCTTTCTTCATGCATCAGGGTCGGCGAGTCGAATTCACCGATGAAAGAACCAGGCTAGAGGGTACTTGTGGGATTTCAACCCTGCGCCTAATACGTCACTGTGACAAATATGTGGTGGGGCTTGGCTAGACGCCAAAGGCATGAACCAAAGCAACGCGGGACGGCTGGTGCGCGCTGAGTCCGACTGGCCGGCCGGGATTCAACAAGGATGACGGCGGATCCGCTCGCCAGCAGAAGTGACAGTTTCGCCAGTGACCTGACAATGAGCGGACGGTGGATGACAACTCGCCACATTGGGTGACGGTTCACAATGATCCGGCGCACGGCGGTCCGCTGCTGTACAAACAACGCCGATAAGATACATTATGTCAAACTGAACCCTGCGTATTGCAACAGATGAATCACTGCGGCTCCCCCATGCCCGGGCGCTTCGTTCATTCTATGGCGTCGGGACCAGCGGATACGTACCGGTTAGGCCAGCCGCCTTCCGGCGAGACCCCATGAGTCGCGTGGGCAGTTGCCCGGTCTTGATCGATTTCGTTGTCATTTTGACCTGCGGGTATTGACCTGCCGTCTCATTGGATGCATCATTGAATCATCAGATGAAACCGTTTCTGGTGGAGGTTCCGATGCGAATCGATGAGGTTGGCCGAGTACATCTGGTTGAATCTGTGCCGCTTCTGCGGCCGGAGGAGCGTGTCGTCGAGCTGATGCTCGACGGGTGGCGGAACCAGCAGCTGTCCAGGAACTTGCAGTTCTCGACAATCGATCGGCGAGTGCGCTGCGTGCAGAGGTTCATCGAGCATTCGAACGAGGAGCCGTGGAACTGGACACCGGCGATGGTTGAGGAGTTTTCCGCCGATCTTCGGTCGGTTCGTCATGTGATGCACTCGACGTTGCGCGGCTACCACGGCACACTGCGGGCATTCTGTTCCTACATCAGCAACCCTGACTACGGGTGGGACCGCGTCTGTGAGCAGCTGTTCGACGCGTACCCGGCCCAGGTTTTTTCCGCCTGGAACACCGCGAGCCACGTCCAGGAGTACGACGGGCGGGCGAGCAAGCGCCCTTACACCAAGGACGAGCTTCAAGCCTTGTTCGAGTACGCCGACGATGAGGTAGCTCGGATCGGTACGACCAGCAGGAAGGGCTGGCAGGCGGCCTACCGGGACGCCGCGATGATGAAGGTCGCCTACGCCTACGGCTTGCGGTTTAACGAGCTCACGCACCTGCAATTGGTGGACTTCGCCCGCAATCCCCACGCTCGCGAGTTCGGGAAGTTCGGCGTGTGCAAGGTCCGGTACGGGAAGGCGTTCCGCGGGTCACCTCCGAAACCCCGTTCGGTGTTGACGGTGTGGCGGTGGACGCCTCCGATCATCGAGGACTGGATCGCCAACGGCCGAGGTGATCCCGACAGTCTTGATCTGTTCTCCAGCGAACGAGGTGGGCTGGTGGTGGGGTCGACTCTTCTTCGTCGTGTACGCCGCTACTGTGTTGATCTGGGTATCCCCGACGGCGTCGATCTGCATTCGTTTCGGCGGTCGTACGCCACGCATTTACTCGAGGATGGCTGGGATCCCAGGTTCGTGCAGGACCAGATGGGGCACGAACACGCCTCGACGACGGGAATCTATCAGTTCACATCTGACGAATTTCGTCGGTCGACATTGAGATCGGTGTTGGACCGGACCGTGAGAGAAGCGTTGGACAGCACGACGAAGGGAACTGCCGAATGAAACGCAAGGTCGATTACACGTGGCGGCTGGCGGAGTTGATGGCTGCGCGCGGAATGAACACGACCACGGACTTGATCCCCTTGCTCGCAGAACGGGACATCTCGTTGTCCCGTCCCCAGGTGTATCGGCTGGTCAACCAGCGACCTGAGCGGGTGTCGCTGCAGTTGATGTCGGCGTTGTGTGACATCTTCGGGTGCGGCCCCGACGCGCTTCTCACAGTCACCGCCGTCAATGCTCGCGAGCACCACCGAGCAGCCAATGCCGGCCCGAACGTCATGCGGCTGGACCGCGCTGTGCGTCCGCGGCGCGCGAACATCCTCGACGAGTAGCACCACGCAATGAGGTGAAGACAGGATGGAACCTGACGGCCTAGTCCCCTATCGGCCAGTACGCGGCCGACCGCGACAGGCGAGTGGAGCGTGGGTCTGCGACCGGTGCGGCAGATCGACCACCCGGACGCAGGCACACTGGCCCGAAGGCCGAATCTGCTTCACCTGCTGGTTCACCGCGATCCACACTCACGGAACATGCCCGGTATGCGGCGTCGAACGACTTCTACCTGGACCACCCCTGCCCGACGGCACCCCGGTGTGCGGGCCGTGCGCAGGTATCGTCGACGACTTTCGATGCAGCCGCTGCGGCGAGGAGTCCGGTCACCACCGCGGGACGATATGCGCTCGCTGCGCCGTCCGGGACGACCTACACGAGATCATGGGCGGGCCGCCGTCCGACCCAATCCTCAGCGGCCTCGTCGACGCGCTATGCGTCGCTAAGCGACCCGAGTCGACGATGATCTGGAAGCGGTCACCGAAAGTCCAGGAACTGCTCAAGGGGCTAGGAACCGGCGCCATCGCCGCCACGCACGAAGGCTTAGACACCCTACCCAGTCGGGCAGCAGAACATCTGCGGACATTGATGGAATACCACGGCCTACTGCCTCCCCGAGACCGGTGGCTGCCACGCTTCGAACAATGGATCGATGACAAGCTGATCGACCTGCCGACCGAGGTCGCCCGGCCCGCTCGCCACTTCGCGACGTGGCACCATCTGCGGCGGATTCGCGCAATCGCCGATGCCGGCGGCGATACCCAGCCATCGGTGCGATCGGCCAAACAAGAGATCACCGAGACCGTCAAGTTCCTGAGCTGGCTGAGGTCCACCTACGGACGCACGATCGAGACCTGCACGCAACACGACGTCGACCAGTGGATCGCAACAGGTCCGACAACGCGATACACGATCCGAACGTTCCTGGTCATCTGCAAACAAGACAGACTCAATACCGCCGTGCAGCTCGGCCACCGGGCTCCGAAGACGACACCATCCTTGACTCAAGCCCAGCGGATCGCCTGGATCAGCGAACTGCTCACTGGTGACAGTGAGACTCTCCCTTACAGAGTCGCTGGGGTCCTGATTCTGCTGTATGCGCAGCCGCTGAAAAGCATTGTCCGACTGCAGACATCATCGATCATCGACGGCAATCCGATGGCGATCACTTTCGGCAAGCACCCCGTCGACGTGCCCAAACCGTTCGCTCAACTCGTCCGCGACGTGCTCGCCCATCGCACGAATCTACGCACCAGTGGACACGGCAATCCCTGGTTGTTTCCCGGCACGCATGCCGGAGATCATCTCCATCCCGACACGATCATGCATCGCCTGCGCCTGATCGGCATGAGCAACCTCGGTGCCCGCAACAGCGCACTCGACGACCTCGTGCTCGAGTGCCCTCCGTCCGTCGTCGCCGACGCATTGGGCTACAGCCATCAGGTTGCGTTCCTTCACGCTGAACGCTCCGGCGAAACGTGGGCTCGGTATGCCGGTCGACGACTGCGGTGACGTCGGCCGGACCATCACGGTCCGGAGACAGCACAACATCGCACCAGCTCACTGGTCCTCAGCCGGTACCTGCCCCTCGTTCTGCGATGGTGATTCGTGTGGGTCGACAATGATGCACACGACGAGGGTGAGGGCGCCTAGGACGATGAACGTGTCGGCGAGATTGAACGTGGGCCACCAGCCGGTGTGTAGGTAGTCTGTGACTTTTCCGTCCGGTATGCGGTCGATGATGTTAGCGATCGCTCCGCCCAGGACGGCGGCAATCGCGACGCGCCAGAGCAGTCCGTGGGAGTCTGCGGTACGCCAACCGAGGACCGCGACTCCACACGTGACCGCGGCGGGAATGACCAGCAGTACCCACCCCGGAGCGGTGGCGGCAAAGGAGAAGGCCGCGCCCGAATTGAACGCTAACTGCAGGTCCACCGGCCCGGCCTCTATTCGGGTGCCGTCAAGTGCATCGACTGCCCATGCCTTGACGGCCACGTCAACGATGACGAAGGTCAGGGCCAGCAGCAGCATCCCCAGGCGGCGGGCATATCCCGACCTACCGCCTGACACCGCCGGACCAGACGGGGTCATCGGTTCGCCCCGACTGCTACCGATGCTCCAGCGGTATCGGCCATCGTCAGGCGGTTCTTGACCCGCCCAGCACGGACGCCGTTGGCGATGACGACGATCTCACCGAGTTCGTGGACAGCGACCACCGCGGCCAACCCGAGCAACCCGAACAGTGCGAGCGGGATGAGAACGGCGATCAGACCAAGGGACAGCCCCACATTTTGCAGCATGATGGTCCGCGCCCGACGAGCATGATCGAGCGCTTGAGGCAGCACCCGCAGGTCCTCGCCCATCAGTGCCACGTCCGCGGTTTCAATCGCGACATCAGAACCCATCGCGCCCATGGCGATTCCCAAGTCAGCTGTGGCCAGTGCGGGAGCATCGTTGACCCCGTCACCGACCATTGCGATGAATCCGTCGCCGCGCAGCGTGGACACGATTCGTGCCTTGTCTTCTGGACGCAGATCCGCATGGACATCGTCGATCCCGGCGATCTGTGCAAGAGCAGTCGCCGTCGCGGCATTGTCACCGGTGAGCATCACCACGGCATTTCCAGAATCGTGCATGTGCGTGATGACCTCCCGTGCTTCGGGGCGAAGCTCATCACGTACCGCGACGACTCCGAGGAGACGTTGGTCTTCCTCGACGAGAACCGCGGTTGCACCATCAGCTTGAAAGGCCGCGACCCGGTCGGCCAGAGCACCCGCATCGATCCAACCCGGCCGCCCAAGCCGAGCGGGGCGACCCTCGACCAGACCGGTCAGACCCGCTCCTGGCACCGCCTGTACATCAGTCGCAGCCCTACTCACCCCACCGTCAGATGCAAGGATCGCACGAGCCAGAGGATGTTCACTGTGAGCTTCCAGCGCCGCGGCAACCGCGAGCACTCGCGCCTGCTCAATCGAATGCCCAACGTCGCCGGTCACACCGGGTTCTCCCGCGACCTCGTTCGCCTGACCGCCAACAGCAACACCGACAACAACCGGCTTGTTCGCGGTGAGCGTTCCCGTCTTGTCAACAGCCACGATCCGGACCCGGCCGAGAGACTCCAACGCCGCACCACCTTTGACCAGCACACCAATCTTGCTGGCGGCGCCGATAGCAGCAACCACTGTCACCGGAACCGAGATTGCCAGCGCACAGGGTGAGGCTGCCACCAGCACCACAAGAGCTCGTTCCACCCACGTCGCCGGGTCGCCAAACACTGCGCCGATACCCGCGATCACAGCGGCCATGAGCATGATTGCCGGAACCAGCGGCTTAGCAATCCGGTCAGCTAACCGCTGCGCATCGCCTTTTCGAGACTGCTCCGCCTCGACAATCTGCACAATCTTCGCCAGCGAATGGGACTGCTGCACGGTTAGGTGACATCTGATCTGGCTTGCCCGGGAGGGCTGGCCTGGAAGGATGACATCGTGCCCAAGCCCTATCCCACCGAGTTCCGTGACGACGTTGTGCGCGTCGCGAGGAGCCGCGAGCCTGGAGTGACGATCGAGCAGATTGCGAAAGACTTCGGTGTCCACCCGATGACGTTGCAGAAGTGGCTGCGTCGCGCCGACATCGACGAGGGCGTCCAGCCCGGCCAGTCACGGTCCGAGTCCGCGGAGATCCGGGAGCTGAAGAAACGGAACCGGCTTCTCGAGCAGGAGAACGAGGTGTTGCGGCGTGCGGCGGCGTATCTGTCGCAGGCGAATCTGCCGGGAAAAGGTTCTACCCGCTCGTGACAGAGCTCGCCGAAGCAGGAATCCCTGTGACGGTGACGTGTCGGGTGCTCAAGCTCTCCCGCCAGCCCTACTACCGGTGGCTCGCCGACCCCATCACGCCCAGCGAAGTCGTGGAGGCGTATCGCGCGAACGCACTGTTCGACGCGCACAAAGACGACCCCGAATTCGGGCACCGGTTGCTCGCCGACGAAGCCCGCGACGCTGGCGAGGCGATGTCCGACCGGACCGCGTGGCGGATCGCGTCGACCAACGGCTGGTTCAGCGTGTTCGGGAAACCGAAGCGCGGCAAGGGCCGCAAGCCCGGGCCGCCCGTCCACGACGACCTCTGCGCGGTCGTCGACGAGCATGGGCGGGTGCGGCACGTGTTCGCCGCCGACGGGCCGAACGAACTCTGGCTCGTCGACATCACCGAGCACAAGACCGCAGAAGGCAAGCTCTACTGTTGCGCGATCAAGGACGCGTTCTCTGGCCGGATCGTGGGGTACTCGATCGACTCCAGGATGAAATCAAGACTGGCCGTCCAGGCGCTCGAGAACGCCGTCACCATGCGCGGTGATGTCGCCGGCTGCATCGTCCACAGCGACAGAGGATCTCAATTTCGAAGCAGGACGTTCCTGCGCGCGCTGGCCCGTCACCGCATGGTCGGGAGCATGGGCAGAGTCGGCTCAAGCGGCGATAACG
>NZ_JBJURU010000005.1:25097-74615 GCF_046098115.1 Gordonia sp. VNK21
GCAAGTCGCGTGTCCCAGACCCTTTAGTAGCGTCTTCGGCGCGTGGGCCGTCCACGTCTTCGTCCTCTGCATGTACTCCATGTTCCAGCACCACTGTGCGCACGTAACGTCCTCGACCGCCGCTCCTGGACCACCCGCGAGCAGCTACGCATCGCGATCGTGACCTGGATCGAGAGGACCTACCACCGTCGCCGTCGTCAGGCCCGCCTGGGCCGTTTGACGCCCATCGAGTTCGAGACCATCATGAACACGACCGCCGCACTGGCGGCGTGACTACAACCTGTCACCTAACCGTGCAGCAGTCCCAGTCGATATACTCGGGTCGTTATCGAAGACGGCGGTGTTGGCAGCAATAGAGTCCTTGCCATAGTCGGCGAGACGGAGGTAATGGAGGCGTCTTGGCATAGCGGAGGGCTCCTTTCCGGGAGGGCAGGGAGGAGGAACATACCGTCCTCCCCCGGCGAAGCCCAGTCCGGCAGTAGCGGCCCCAAAGCGTCCCTGGGAACCCCGACCACCCGCCTCAGCCGGAGTATCCCCGATGCGTGTTCTCCTTGATGAACGCCATCAGAGACTCGCGCGAGATGTACTTCCGGCTGCCGATCTTCGTGTGCTCAATATCCCCGCGGTTCGTCAGCTCGTAGACAGCCGAGTAGGGAATCCCCAACGCCTTGCCCGCGTCCTTGAGCGAAAGCAGCATCGGCCCGGACTCCGACAGCAGGTTCGGTCGGATCACCGTTGTCTGTTCGGCTTCGACCACTTCGACTTCCGATGCCACGTCCTTCCAGGAGCCGAAGTAGCCATACGGACGGCTGAACTCCTCCTGCACCTTCTTCGCCGCGTCCTCTTCGTCAGTCGCCCGCACCCACCGCTCGGCGACCTGCACGCGTGTCACCACGACCTTGTACCTCATGTACGTCTCCTGCTTCTGCACCTGCCGGGTGCGCGGCTTCTGCGATGATTTCCCAGACCCTGTGCGCTGAACGCGACGCATCGCACGCACTGTCGCCCCAACGTGCTCCTCGTCAGCAGCAACGACAGCAGGGGGCTTCGGTGCTCGAGCCGACCGCTCTAGAGCTTCGTCCTCTTCGGTCGGCTCCGGCCACACACGGCCTCGTTCCGTCGGCTCGGCCCGCCACGACGCTCCATGCCCGCTGATGCGCACCAGGCCCCGGCTGGCAAGCGCTCGCGCCGTGATCCGGTGCGTGTACGAGTCGTTCGGATAGACACCGTCAGGGCAGCCGCTCTGTATCCACTCGAGCACGGCGACCTGCGCTGGATTGAGCTTGATCGTGCTGCGAGCAGGGCGGTCAACATCGGGACTCATGGCGGCATCACCACTCCGGCAGTACGGCGTGCCAGGCGTGCCCCGGAGGCAGCCCGACGCGCTCCTCCTGCGCGAGTTCCCGGTAGCGCTCCGGGAGCAACACCGGCGCCTCCGACTCGTTGACCAGCAGCAGGTCCCAGCGATCTTCGTAGCGCTCGAACGTGGAGAGCAGCACCCGTGACCGTTCGACCGGCGCGTTCCGCTTGCCCGGTTCGATTCCGGGCTCGGTCAGCCAGTTCATGTGCTCGATCCACGCGGCGGCGGCGACGTGCGAGCGCGGCACGACGAAGTTCCGCGGCGTCAGGGTGAGATCGTGAGGAACAGCCACCATGACGTAGTACTCCCGCTCGTGCTGGCTCGGCCCTTGCGACTTCGATCCGAGCGGCCAGCTGATCGACCGCCAGGATGAGCCTCGCGCCGTCTTCACCTGGATCTCGACCATCCGGCGGTTATCCGGGTCGGCGAGCACGGCGAGGATGTCGGTGCGCTCCAGGCCGTCCCGCGTCAGCGCCGGCGCCCAGCCACGTCGGGCCAGCTCCGCCGCTACATGGTGCTCCCCGATGGTCTTCGTCTGCTTGGTATCCGCCACAGCTTTGAGGCTACCGAGCAGGACGGACAGCAGAATGGACGTATGGCGATGCCCGAGACCGACCTGCTGCGCATCGGCCGCTGGTGCCGTGAACGCGTGCCCGAGCACCTGTGGGATCAGGTAAGGGTAGAAGCCGAGATTGCCGACCGGCACGTCACGATCATTGAGGCGAGGCCGCCGTGGGACGGGCAGGGAGACTGGACGCGGTTCCCGGTCGCGCGCCTCCGCTACACCGTCAAGACCGGGCAGTGGAGCATCTACTGGCGCGATCGGTACATGAAGTTCCACGAGTACACCCGCAAGCGTCCGACGAAGAACGTCCAGTCACTGCTCGACTACATCGGCAGCCACCAGGATCCAATCTTCTGGGGGTGAGAGCCCAAGCGGGTCATGTCACCAAGCACCGGGACTCTTCCAACGCAACGTCAACGGCGGCATCTTGTGGGTAGGCGGCCTCTACCTGCGTGACCCACGGTAGCGACGACGAACGCAAGCTCCTCGAAGCCCAGAAAGACAAGCTCAAAGCAGAACGACTCAAGCTCGTCCAGGCCCACTACGCCGACGCGATCCCTCTGGACCTGCTCAAGAGCGAGCAGGAACGCATCCGCACCAGCCTCGACCAGATCACCAGACGCCTCGACACCATGACGGCCACCTATACCGGCGCCCGGGACGGTCTCGGCGAGCTCCTTGACCTGCTTACCGACCTCGGCGATCTCTACAACCGATGCGAACCCGCTGAACGCCGCATGCTAAACCGAGCCCTGTTCGACCGCATCATCATCGACGAGGACGAGAACATCAGCGTCGTCTCTGCCGAGCCCGCGGCCAGCGTCCTCGCCCACGTCAACACCGATGTCCCCGAGCCGGTGACCGCAAAAACAAACCTGCCCCGCACTCAGGCGGGGCAGGTTTCGATTTTCTCAACTTATGTGGAGCTAAGGGGACTCGAACCCCTGACCCCCACACTGCCAGTGTGGTGCGCTACCAGCTGCGCCATAGCCCCGTATTCAGTTCTGCAACTCTCAACGAGTGCGTTAGCTAACCTACCGTATGCCGATCAAGGCGGCCAAATCGGCTGGTCAGGCTACTTCCCGGTGGTCGGCTGCAGGACCGGCTCGAGCCAGTGCGAGCCGCTGATCTTCTCCACCAGTTCACCGTCGCGAAGCACGGTGGGCGTCTGCGCCCGGCCGCGGTGCACGTTGCTGAGCTGTTCCTGGCTCGCGTCGGCCCGCGCCCGCGCCTCGTCGACCTTCTCCCCGGCCGCGATGCACGCCCGGGCCGCCTCGCTCGCCCCGGCCTGCTCGGCGAGTCCGGCCAGCGCAGCATCGTCGGGATCCGCGTCGGACTGGGCGAAGATCGAACCGTGCAGCGTCGCCAGCACCCGGTCGTCCTCGCCGGCGGCGCAGAGCATCGCACCGGACCCGCGGGAGGAGAAGCTGCCCGACGACGACTCACCGTCCAGGAAGTGCAGCATGTGATAGCGCACCTGCGCCTGACCGGCCTGCGCCGCCGCCAGCAGCGCATCGTCGGACTCGGCGGCGAAGGTCTTGCAGTGCGGGCAGTGGAAGTCCTCGAAGACGTCGAGCACCACCGGCGCGTTCTCCGGCCCCAGGGTGAAGGTGGCGTTCTCGGCCAGCACCTGCTGATCGGCCGGCGGGTAGTCGCGGTTGTTCAGCCACACCACCACCCCGATCACCGCGGCGATCACCACCACTGCGATCCCGCCCAGGATGTACGTCGCCCGGCTCGAGGTGGCGCGGGGCGTGTAGTCGGGGTTCTCGCGGGGCGCAGCGGTGGATTTCTTACTCACCTGCACGACTCTAGCGATCGGCCCCGCGCGGCCGTGTGCGTCGAATGACTGACGAGCGCTCCCCTTTCCCGCCGCGCGGGCGTAGCTTGGCGCGAAGATCACCGAGCCGAGAGGACACCGCCGTGACCGTTCCCCGTTCGCTGCCCTGGTCGCCGTGGACGCTCGGCAGCGTCGAGACGGTGGCCCGGCGGATGGCCGCCTTCGGTTCCGCCGCCGCAGCCGCTGGCGTCGACGATCTGGTGTGCTGCACCTCCGGCGAGCTGCGGACCGACGACGGCGGCGGGAACTGGGTGCGGCTGGCCCGCGACGGCGACAGCGTGACCGTTCTGTCCTGGGATCGCGACGACGACGAGCTGCCCCCGGATCTGGTGCGCGCGGCCGTCTCGTCCTGGCGCCCACGGGTGCGTACCGACGAGCCGGTCACATTCGTCGGCGTCGCCACTCTGAGCGGCCCGCAGGCCTGGCATCTGGTCGATCACGGTCTCGGGGAGGCCATGTCGGCGTTCCTGTCCGACGACGCCTCCACCCTGGAGATGGACGACTTCCTGTCCCAGCGCAGCGACGACGAGGGTATCGACTTCTCCACCATGCGCCCGCTGGTGCGCGAGCTGATCCGCCGTCCCTTCGGCGACGGCTCACCGCTGGCCGGGATCGCCGGCCAGTTCGGCCCCGAAGGGGTGGCCGCCGCCCGGCGCAAGCTCGCCGAGCTGGCCCAGTGGTGGCCCAGCACCACAGGCTGAACCGCCCTCGTCGCCTCCCGGCCGGCTCAGCCGAGGACCCCGTCCACCAGCTCCTGCGCCGCGGACTGCACCTGTGCCAGATGCTCGGGTCCGCGGAACGATTCGGCGTAGATCTTGTACTTGTCCTCGGTGCCCGACGGGCGCGCCGCGAACCAGGCGTTCTCGGTGGTCACCTTGAGCCCGCCGATCGGCTGGCCGTCGCCGGGCGCGGCGGTGAGCACCGCGGTGATCGGCTCGCCGGCCAGCGCGTCGGCGGTCACCTGATCGGCGCTCAGCGCCGCCAGCCGGGCCTTCTGCTCCCGGTCGGCCGGCGCATCGATCCGGGCGTAGGCACTCGAGCCGTACGTCTGAGCGAGCTCGGCGTAGCGCTGCGACGGCGTCTTCCCGGTCACCGCGAGGATCTCCGCAGCGAGCAGATCCATGATCAGCCCGTCCTTGTCGGTCGACCAGGTGCCGCCGGCCCTGGTCAGGAACGACGCCCCCGCGCTCTCCTCGCCGCCGAAGCCGAGCGAGCCGTCGAGCAGGCCGTCGACGAAGTACTTGAAGCCCACCGGCACTTCGAACAGCCGCCGGCCGATCCCGGCCACCACCCGGTCGATGAGCGACGACGACACCAGGGTCTTGCCCACCGCGGTACCGGCCGCCCAGTCCGGCCGGTGCGTGAACAGATAGTCGATCGCCACCGCCAGATAGTGATTCGGGTTCATCAGGCCGGCGTCGGCGGTGACGATGCCGTGCCGGTCGGCGTCGGCATCGTTGCCGGTGCCGATGTCGTACTTCTCGCGCGCCGCGATCAGCGAGGCCATCGCATGCGGCGACGAGCAGTCCATCCGCACCGCACCGTCGGTGTCGAGGGTCATGAAGCCGAACTGCGGATCGACCACCGGATTGACCACGGTCAGCCCGTCGAGCCGGTAGTGCTCCTTGATCGCGCCCCAGTACGCCACCGACGCCCCGCCCATCGGGTCGGCGCCGATGCGCAGACCGGAAGCGGCGATCGCCGGCATGTCCACCACCTGGTCGAGCGCCGACACGTAGGCGTCGATGAACGAGTAGTCGTGCACACTCGGCCCCGTCCGGGCCCGCTCGAAACTCACCCGGTCGATGCGCTCGAGGCCGTCGGCGAGCAGTTCGTTGGCGCGCGCCGCGATCGCCGAGGTGATCGACGAGTCGGCCGGCCCGCCGCTGGGCGGGTTGTATTTGAAGCCGCCGTCGGCCGGCGGATTGTGCGACGGCGTCACCACGATGCCGTCGGCCTGCACGCCCGGGTTGGCGGCGTTGAACTCCAGGATCGCCCGGCTCACCGCCGGCGTGGGAGTGTACTGGTCGTCGGTGGCGGTGAAGGTGGGAACGTCGTGCGCGGCAAGCACTTCCAGCGCAGTCCGCCACGCCGGCACGGACAGCAGGTGGGTGTCGAAACCGATGAACAGCGGCCCGGCGATGCCCGCGGCCGCCCGGTGTTCGACGATCGCCTGGGTCATCGCCGCGACATGGGTCTGCGTGAACGCGCCCGTCAAACTGCTGCCCCGATGCCCCGACGTGCCGAAGACCACCCGCTGATCGGGGTCGGCCGGATCGGGCACCAGCCGGTAGTACGCGCGCTCGACCGCGTCGACGTCGATCAGGTCCTGCTGCTGCGCCGGCGTACCGGCCCGGGGGTGCACCATGACAACGATTCTGCCACCGCTCGCTACCCTGGCGGTCATGTCGCTGCCCACGCTGTCGCTGCCGAAGCCGCCGCTGCTCACCCCGTCGTCGCCCGCAGTGGCGGTCCTGGTGCTGCCCGGCGGCACCGACTTCAGCTATCAGCCGTTCTCCCGGTGGCAGCCGTCGGCGCTGCGCATGTATCCGTTCACCGCCTCCATCCAGGCGCGTTTCGGGGCGTCGGTGCGCGTGCACCAGGCCGGCTACCGGGTCCGCGGCTGGAACGGCGGTCAGGCCAGCCCGCTCCCGTACGCCCGCCACGCACTCGACCGGCTCACCCGGCGCTACCCGGACACCCCGGTGGTCCTCGTCGGCCATTCCATGGGCGGCCGGCTGGTCGCCCAGCTCGGCGACGACGAGCGGGTCACCGACATCCTCGCGCTGGCCCCCTGGTGGCAGTTCGCGGACTGGCGCCGAATCCACGACGGCGCCCGGGTGCTCGCGATCCACGGTGAGGGCGACACCGTCACCCGGCCGGCCCGCACCGCCAAGGGCATCGCCGAACTGGCCGCCCGCGGACTGCAGGCCGAGTACGTCGCCGTCCCGGGCGGCGGGCACGCCATGCTCGATCACGTCGGCCTGTGGCAGGGCGCCGCCCTGCGCTTCGTCGGGCAGGCCCTCGACCGGCGCCGCTGACCCGTCCGGACCGGGCCGGCACCGCTGCGGCTCAGCTGACGAGCATGCCGCCGTCCACCGGCAGCGTCACCCCGGTCACGTAGCTGCTCGCCTCACTGGCCAGGAACAGCAGCGCCGGATTGAGTTCCCCCTGCTCGCCCAGCCGGCCGAAGAGGGTGCGCGGCACCACATACCGCGACATCGCGTCGTCGCCCATCTCGTCGGTCATCTCCGAGACGAAGTAGCCGGGCGCGATCGCGTTGACGCGGATCCCCTTGCGCGGCGTCCACTGCTGCGCCAGATCCTTGGTCAGCGCGATCACCGCGGCCTTGGAGGCGCTGTAGGCGGCCTGCGGCATCAGGACGCTGGTGAGGCCGAGCACGCTGGCGATGTTGACGATGGTGCTGCCCGGCGTCATCACGCGGGCGCAGGCCTGCGCCATCCACATGGTGCCGTTGAGGTTCACGTCCACCACCCGGCGAAACTCGTCGGGCTCCTCGCGCAGCGCGGGCACCGCCGAACCGATGCCGGCGTTGTTGACCAGCACGTCCACCCGGCCGAACTCCTCCATCGCCCGGGCCACCGCATCGGTGCACGCCTGCGGGTCGACGACGTCGCCGCTGACCGCCAGTGCCCGGCGCCCGAGCGCCTCGACGGCGGCGGCGGTCTCGGCGAGCCGGTCGGCGCGCCGGGCGACGAGGACCACGTCGGCGCCGGCTTCGGCGAGCGCCGTGGCGAATCCGACACCGAGCCCGCTCGAGGCGCCGGTCACCACGGCCACCTTCCCGTCGAGGCGGAAACTGTCCAGAATCGTCATCGTCGCTCTTTCTTCAGCAGCCGGATGGCGCGCACTGCGCCCCGCCGAGCACGATAGTTGAGATAATGGCCTCAGTTGAGATAATGGCCTCGCTCACATCGACCCCGGTGTGAGCTGCGTACCACCGCGCCGAAGGAGCCAAGAAGCAATGATCCAATCCACCATGCAGACCGGGCCGCTCACCATCTCGAGTCTCGTCGAACACAGCCGACGGGTGTTCCCGGAGGCACGGGTACGGACCTGGACCGGCTCCGGGCTTCGGGACCAGAGCTTCAGCGAGATCGGCGACACCGGCGCCCGTATCGCCCACGCACTGGCCAAACTCGGCATCGGGATCGGCGACCGCGTCGCGACCTTCATGTGGAACAACAACGAACACCAGGCGATCTACGCCGGCGTCCCGGCGATGGGAGCGGTGCTGCACACCCTGAACCTGCGCCTGTCCCCCGAGCAGGCCACGTTCATCATCAACCACGCCGACGACCAGGTGATCTTCGTCGACGCCACCGTGGCCCCGATGCTCAGCCAGTACCTGCAGGGCACCCCCGGCGTGAAGCACGTGGTGGTGGTCAACGGCCCCGTCGACTCGCTGACCGCCCCCGAAGGCATCACGGTGCACGCCTTCGACGAGCTGATCGCCGGCGAGCCCACCGAGTACGACTGGCCCGAACTGGACGAGACCGCCGCCGCGGTGATGTGCTACACCTCCGGCACCACCGGAGACCCCAAGGGCGTGGTGTATTCGCACCGCAGCATCTACCTGCACTCGCTGCTGGGCACCTCCACCATGGGCCTGGCCCTGTCCAACCAGGACAGTGTGCTGGCCATCGTGCCGATGTTCCACGTCATGAGCTGGGGCCTGCCGTACGCCGCGATGATGGCCGGGGCCACCATCATCAACCCGGACCGCTTCCTGCAGCCCGAGCCGCTGCTGGCCATGCTCGCCGAGGCCCGCTGCACCCTCGCCGCCGCCGTGCCCACCATCTGGGCCGGGGTGGCCGCGCAGCTCGACGCCGCCCCGCAGGACATCAGTCATCTGCGCGAGGTGATCGTCGGCGGCGCCGCGGTGCCGCCGGCCATGATCGAGAAGTTCGACGACTTCGGCGCTCCCATCACCCACGCCTGGGGCATGACCGAGACCTCGCCGCTGGGCAGCATCGCCCGCGTCCCCGCCGGCGTCACCGATCCGGAGGAGGCCTTCGGCTACCGGGTCACCCAGGGACGATTCCCCGCCCCGGTGCACGCCCGCATCATCGGCGACGACGACAAGCCGCTGCCCTGGGACAACGAGGCGGTCGGCGAGCTCGAGGTGTCGGGGCCGTGGATCACCGGCGCCTACTACGACCCTGCCGGCAACGTCTCCGATCCGGCCAAGTTCCACGACGGCTGGCTGCGCACCGGTGACGTCGCCAAGATCAGCCCCGACGGCTACATGACGATCGTCGACCGGGCCAAGGACCTGATCAAGACCGGCGGCGAGTGGATCTCGTCGGTGGAACTGGAGAACGTCATCGCCGCCCACCCGAACGTGGTGGAGGCCACCGTGGTGGGCGTCCCCGACGCCAAGTGGGATGAGCGTCCGTTCGTGCTGGTGGTGCTCGACGACGAGGGTGCCGCCGACGTCGAGACGATGCGCTCCTTCCTGGCCGAACGGCTGCCCAAGTGGCAGATCCCGGAGCGCTGGTCGTTCGTCACCGAGGTGCCGAAGACCTCGGTGGGCAAGTTCGACAAGAAGCGCGTGCGTCAGGCCTACGCCGACGGGGTCTACGAGGTGCTCAGCGCTCTCGACAACGTGTGATCGGCGAAGACCGGGTACAGTAGTGGTCGACCGAACGTACTACCCACGATGGAGGCCTGCGTGTTCGATCAGATTCTCTGGACCGCGATCCAGGACAACGACGCCGTACTCAATGCTCTGCTGCACGTCTTCTCGGGCGTGAAGTAGCACATCTCCACTCGGCCCCCGCACCGGTCAGGTGCGGGGGCCGAGTGCATCCCGGTACCGAGTTGACGATTCCGCTTGGTGCGACGCGCCCCGAGGGGCAAGATTCTTAACCATGCCGGACAACAACGCATCCGCCATCATCGAGAGCGTGGGCGGCGCCGGGAACGTCGCCAGCCTCACCCACTGCGCCACCCGTCTGCGATTCGAGTTACGCGACGGATCGCTGGCCAGCAAGGAGGCCGCCGAGGCGGTGCCCGGGGTGCTCGGTGCGGTCGCTCAGGGCGACAACCACTTTCAGGTGGTGATCGGCGGTGCGGTCCAGGACGTGTACTCGAAGATCATGGCGCTGCCCGAGATGGCCGCGCAGGGCGGTGACGCCGACGCGGTGAAGGCGGCGGCCCGGGCCAAGGGCCCGCGCGGCAAGAGCGCCTGGCTCGACTCGCTGTTCGAGTTCCTGTCCGACTCGTTCCGGCCGATCCTCGGCGCCCTGCTCGGCGCCTCCCTGTTCATCACCTTCATGTCGCTGATGGCGACGCTGGACGTGATTCCGCAGTGGAACAACCCGGACCCCAACGCCCCGCAGCTGAGCCCGTCCTGGCAGTTCATCAACCTGGCCTGGCAGTGCATCTTCGTCTTCCTGCCGCTGATGATCGCCTACAACGCGTCGAAGAAGGTCGGCGCCGATCCGTGGGTGGGCTTCGGCATCATGGCGGTGCTGATGCTGCCCGGCTACATGGACCTCAGTGAGGCCGACGGCGTGACGAGTCACTCGATCGCCGGTTTCGACGTCAAGACCATCGACATCTTCGGCATCCCGTTGACCCTCAACGACTACAGTTCGCAGGTCTTCCCGCCGCTGCTGATGGCCGCGCTGCTCGGCCCGCTGTACAAGGGCCTGAAGAAGATCATCCCGCCGTCGGTGCACCTGGTCTTCGTGCCCTTCTTCGCCATGCTGGTCATGATCCCGGTGACCGCCTTCCTGATCGGTCCGATCGGTGTGTACGCCGGCGCCGGTCTGGGCGATCTACTCAAGTCGATCAACGACTTCTCGCCGTTCATCTTCGCCATCGTCATCCCGCTGGCCTACCCGTTCATGGTGCCGCTGGGCCTGCACTGGCCGATCAACGCGATCATGCTGCTCAACATCCAGACCCTCGGCTACGACTTCATCCAGGGGCCGATGGGCGCCTGGAACTTCGCCTGCTTCGGTGCGACGGCGGGTGTGCTGCTGCTGGCCTGGCGGCAACGCGACTCCCAGATGCGGCAGACGGCCACCGGCGCTCTGGCCGCAGGCCTGTTCGGCGGCATCTCCGAACCCTCGCTCTACGGCATCCATCTGCGTTTCCGGCGGATCTATCCGCGGATGCTGGTGGGCTGCTTCGTCGGCGGCCTGATCATCGGTATCGGCGGCGGCGTGAAGACCAACGCCTTCGTCTTCACCTCGCTGCTGACCATCCCGGCGTTCGACAGCGTGGTGCTGTACGCGATCGCCGTGGCGGCCGCCTTCTTCACCGCGATGTTCCTGGTGGCCATCAGCGGCTTCCGCACCCCCGAGCAGCAGGCCGAGTTCGAGGCCGCCCGCGACGCCGCGGAAGCCGCTGCGGCCGCGGAGGCGGCGGACGAGCCGGCCGGCGCCGACGACGCCGGTTCCGGCGCGGCGCTCTCCGGCGGGGCCGGCGACGGCGACGGCGCGACGAGTGCCGCCGCCCCGGCCGCGGCCACCGCCGTCCTCGACAAGCCCGCCGAGGCCATCGCGATCGGTGCGCCGCTGGCCGGCGAGGTGATCGCCCTGGCCGACATCCCCGATCCGGTGTTCGCCAAGGGCACCATGGGCGACGGCGTGGGGATCCTGCCCAGCGGTGACACGGTGGTGGCCCCGGGCGACGGCATGGTGGTGGCCGCGCAGGCCACCGGCCACGCCTTCGGCATGGTCCTCGACGGCGGCGTCGAACTGCTCATCCACGTCGGGATCGACACCGTCCAGATGCAGGGCGACGGCTTCGACGTGCACGTCAAGGCCGGGCAGAAGGTGACCTCCGGGATCCCGCTGGTGACCTTCGACCGGGGCAAGATCGAGGCCGCCGGCTATTCGATGGCTACCCCGGTGATCGTCATGAACACCAAGAAGTTCGCCTCCGTCGAGCAGGTCGCCGACGGCGACGTGGCGATCGGCGATCCGGTGATCGAGGTGCATCCGACATAGCCGCGAACCCGACCTCCCCCACCGCCCCGGCCGGCCCGCGGCCGCTGTGGCAGCGGTCCATGATCGTGATGGCCGCCATCGCGGTGCTGCTGATCGTGATCGAGGCGATCGACGCGGCCGGCGACTACCGTCTCGACCGGTACGGCATCGTCGCCCGCCGCGTCGACGGCCTCGACGGCATCGTGTGGGCGCCGTTCCTGCACGCCGGCTGGGAGCATCTGTTCGCCAATCTGGTGCCCGGCCTGGTGCTCGGCTTCCTGGTGCTGATGACCCGGCAGTTCCTGGTGGTGACCGCCGTGGTCTGGGTCTGTTCCGGGCTGGGCGTGTGGCTGATCGGTCCGAGCAGTGCGGTGACCGTCGGCGCCTCCGGCATCGTCTTCGGCTGGCTCACCTTCCTGCTCGTGCGCGGGGTGTTCAACCGGGCGTTCGGGCAGATCCTGCTGGGCCTGCTGGTGCTGGCCGTCTACGGTTCGGTGCTCTGGGGCGTGCTCCCGCGTGACGGCTCGGTGTCCTGGCAGGGCCACCTGTGCGGGGCGCTCGGCGGCCTGCTGGCCGCGTGGCTGCTGCGCCCGCGGCCGAAGGAGGATGCGGCCGGGCCGGCGACGCCGTCGCTGCCCTGACGGCGCGGACCGCGCTTTCGCGCCAGCCGTCCATCAGATCATGCCCGCTCCCGGGCGAGCGGCCCCGGCGCGGCGGCCTCCGCAGTAACGTCCACTCGACGGAACTATCGAAAGGCCTGCCCTGATGCGAGCGCTCCTCGCCGCCTTCCTCTCGGCGGCGGCGGTTCTGCTGGTCTGTGCGCCCGCGGCGGCCCCCGCCCGGCCGGTGACCGGCCCGACGCTCACAGCGACGCCCGCCACCGGTCTGACCACCGGCGACGAGGTGACGATCCGCGGCAGCGGATACCGCGCCCACCAGCAGCTGTACGTCTTCGAGGGCATCAAGCTCCCGGCCGTGGGCGTGCCGGTGGGGCATGTGGGCAAGAAGCGCGTGCAGACCGACGGCACCGGCGCCTTCCGCACCAGCATCACCGTGCGCCGGACGCTGCCAGGAGTCGACTGCGTCCGCACCCGCTGCTACATCAGCACCCTCGCCGCCCTGCCGAACGGGGCCGTCGACCGCAGCCAGGATGCGTCCGCGCGGCTCACCTTCACCGGCGGGTCCGGCGCGACCGATGCGGCCGCCCCGAAGCTGTCGGTGAAGCCGGCAACGCAACTGCGCCAGGGCACCGTGATGAAGGTGGCCGGCAGCGGCTTCGTCCCGCGCAGCCGGCTGCACGTGGTGCAGACCGTCGCCGAGCCGCAGAACTCGCGGCCCACCGAGCACACCGCGCCCGTGACGGTGACCGCCGACGAGCAGGGCCGGTTCGCGGCCGAACTCAAGGCCCAGCCGATCTTCCGGGACACCAACTGCCTGCAGACCCGGTGCTTCGTCGCCGCGTACAGCGAACGCCCCGAGACCGGCGGCACGGTCAATCACGCGTGGACGCCGATCGCCTTCGACCCGAGCGACCAGACCACGCTCGCCCTCGACGAGGAGAACATCGAACAGGCCGGGACCGCGGTGATCACCGTCGACGGCGCCCAGCCGCACGATCTGTACCGGGTCGCGGTGGAGGGCCCGGACTACCTGAGCGCCCAGCCCTGGGTGCGGGCCGACGCAGACGGTCACGCCCGCGTGCTGGTGATGACCGACTTCGACCAGGGGCTCGGCACCTACCGGGCACGGCTGACCACCGAACGGACCGGCGCGGTGACCGAGGTGGACTTCAACGTCGGCACCAATGCGCTGTTCAATCCGGCGCAGAACTCCGGCGAGGAGATCGCCGATCCGACCGAGATGCCGTCGCCGCCGGCCGTCGAGATCGCCGAGCCCGCTCCGCCCGCCGACGACAAGTCGTTCAACACCCTGTGGCTGCTCCCGCTGGCCGTCCTGATGATCGCCGTGATCGCCTGGTACTCCCGCGACGAGCCGGACCCGGCCCAGGCCCACCGTCCCGACGCTCACTGACCCTCCGCCGACGAGAAAGGCCCCCGACCTGACGGTCGGGGGCCTTCGCCTTGTGGAGCTGCCGGGAATTGAACCCGGGTCCTCCGTCACGGCGGCAGGGCTTCTCCGTGTGCAGTCCGCTCTGTCTCTACTCGGATCTCCCGGTCACGCGAACAAGCCGAGATGACGATCCCAGTCGCTGTTGGGTGTCCCGCCCGTCCCCGCGACCGGGGCGAACGGTAAGTCCCTTAGCTGATGCCGGCATCCGGGTTCAGGGACGAAAACCCGGGCCGACAGACTAGCCTCGCTGATCAGGCAGCGAGAGCGTAGTCGCGCTGATTGGAATCGGCGCTTAATTGGTTGCTGCGACGCTCATACGGTGGTCTCCAGCCTGCACCGACACGCTTCCCCTGCGTTGGTGGACGTAGTCGAAACCGATCAGCCCCTTGCAGGTGCCCGCTGTTTCCAGTGGACACTTAAGTTTAACCGACGACGGCGCCGGAATCATCCCGGTTTCTCCGCAGCCGCGCCAGCCGGCCCCACAGCAGATGCCACGGCGCATAGACGACGGCCATTGCCACCGCCAGCACGACCATGATCGCGACGACGTCGAGCAGATAGTGATTGGCCGTGGCCATCACCACGAAGACCGTGGTCATCGGATAGAGGATGCCGAGCACCCGCAACCAGCGGCGGCGGGCGTACAGGGCGATCATCATCCCCGCCCAGATGGCCCAGCCGCAGTGCAGCGACGGCATCGCGGCCACCTCGTTGGTGATCGACTCGGGCCCCGGAGAACCGGAGATGCCCCACCAGCCCCAGGACGAGGTGTAGCTCATGGTGTCGAGGTAGCCGTCGAACATCCGCGGCGGCGCCGTCGGGATCAGGTAGAAGCCGACCAGCGCGATGATCGTGGTCAATGCCAGCACCAGCGAGGCGCGCCGGTAGCCGGGCCGGTTGGTGCAGTACAGCCACACCGCGACGCCGATCGTCACCCACCAGTGCAGCGTGTGATAGTGCAGCGCGGCCAGATTCTCCAGCCACGGATTGTCGTGCAGCCACCGGTTCAGCGTCAGTTCGACGTCGATGTGCAGCGCCTTCTCGATGTCGAGGATGTGCTCGCCGTTGAGCATCGCCGGCGCGGTCTCCTTGCCGCCGAGGTTCCGCACATACGAGTACGCCTGGTAGATCGACCAGACCAGCAGGATCTCGATCCACCAGTGCGGCCGGGACAGGTAGCGGACGAGCCGGGCGGCGAGCGCAGAGGTGCGTTCCCGGGGACCGGCGGCCACCGCGCCGCCCGCGTCGCGCGCAGCCGTGGCCGCCGGCGGTGTCGTCGTGATCGCCGTCGCAGAACCCTCACCTGTGGTTGCGGCCATACTCACCCTTAGGGTTACATCAAAGGAACGTAGATATGTAGAATACACATCTTGGAGATGTCTCGACGAATCACGGGGGTGAGCGGTGTGGCACGACTCCCACGGGTGATGTCGACGGCGCACGGCGAGACCGCCGCCTACCTGATCTTCGGCGCCGGGGCCTTCGCACTCGCGGCCACGTCGGCGCTCGACGCGCACATCATCTGGGCCCGCTCGGCCGCTGTCGGCTATGCGGTGGCCGCCTACATCATGCTCTGCCCGCTGCCGCCCGGCAGGTTCGCGCTGCGCCGCTTCGGGCCGGCCGCACCGGCCGGACTGCCCACCGCGCTCGGCTGGTTCAGCACCGGTCTCTGCGCTCACCGCCGCACCCTGGCGGCCCGGATGGCGGCGCTGACCGGCGCCGTCGTCATCCCGTTCTTCGACCTGCTCACGGACGGATCTCAGCTGCAGAACGAGATCAACGTGGTCGCCGACTCGGGCCGTCAGTTGCTGACCACCGGAGTCCCTTACCGGCCCGGCGCCACCGACATCAACGACATCGACCCGTATCTGCCGCTCATGTCGGTGTTCGGTTTTCCCCGGGCCATCCTCGAACGGATCGGCCTGGACTCGTCGACCTTCTGGCATGTGGTCGGCGATCCGCGGATCTGGTGTGCCCTGGCCGCGGTGGTCGCCGTGGTGATCTCGCTGCGCGTGCTGGGCGCGCACACCTCCCGGGCGCAGGGCATCGTCCTGCTGCTGATCGCCTCCCCGACGGTGGCCCTGGAACTGTGCGCCAGCGGCGTCGACCTGCCGTTCGCCGGCTTCCTGCTGCTGACCCTGGTGTGCGTCTCGGTGCGCCGCATCGCGACCGGCGCCGTCTTCCTCGCGGCCGCGTTCGCCATCAAGTGGATCTCCCTGCTGGTGCTGCCGGTGGTGCTGGCCTACCTGATCGCCGTCTACGGACTCCGCTCCATCACCCGGTTCCTGATCGCGTTCACCGTCGCGGCCGCGGTCTTCACGCTGCCGGCCATGCTGGCGCTGTCCGATGCGATCTCGCAGGTCTTCCTGTTCCCCACCGGCAACGGCGACGTGCCCACCCCCGCCCGCAGCCCGATGCCCGGTGTCCTGCTGGTCGAGTCCGGCCGGGCAGGCACGCTGGTCGCCTACGGTCTGCTGGCCCTGTGCGCGCTGGTGATCGCGGCCCTGCTGGTCCGCCGGCCGCCACGCACCTTCAGCGCGCTGGCCTGCTACACCGCCGGCGGGCTGACCGTGTTCTTCCTGCTCGCCCCGGTCGGCCGGTTCGGTTACCTGCTGATCCCGATACTGCTCTTCGGCTTCGCCTACATCGCCGCCCGCGCGGTGCCGGCCGCTCAGCCGATCCGCAGCAGCGCCGAATCCGACGCGGCCAGCCGCACCGTCAGCAGGCCGTCGGCCGAGACCAGCCGGGTCCCGGTCCACACGTCGTGGGCGGGCACCGAGTCGGCCCCGGCCAGGTTGAGGGCGGCGATCGGCACACTGCGCTCGGCCTCCCCCGTGCCGCCGTTAGTGAGGGACACCAGCAGCCCCTGATCGCCGATCGCGCGGCTCCACAGATCCGGGTCGCCGTTGATGGCTGCGCCGGGCGCACGGCGGTCGTCCAGGCTCAGTTCGATGATCTCCCGATTGGCGACGTCCGCCAGGACCTCGTCGGTCATCTCGGCCACCGGACCGCTGTAGAGCAGCGGACCGGCGGCCATCAGCCGCCGGGTCACCGCCGTCCGGAAGGCTGCGGCCCGCGGCATCCGGGTCGAGACCACCTCGGTCAGCGGCCACTGCCCCTGCGCGAGGACTTCCAGGTGCAGGCCCTCGGCCGCCAGGTCCCGGCGCAGCCCGGCGTCACCGCGCAGCGCCGTCCCCGGACAGCCCAGGTACAGCGTCGTGAAGCCCAGCTCGGTCAGTCCCCGATCGACCAGCGCCGCGGCCTGCTCGCGGACCTCCTGCGCCGTGGCGCCGCACGCCTGACCGTCCCGGACCAGCCAGCCCATCACCGCCCGGTGCGCCGGGGTGGTGGGCGACGGCGGATCCGCGCAGCCGGCCAGAATCGTCAGCCCCGTCGCCGCCGTCACCGCGACGGCGAGGAGGCGGCGCCGCAGGGCTCGGCTCACATTCCCTTGACCCGCCGGCCCAGCTCCCGCTCGACCTCGCGCTTGGCGGTCCGCTCGGCGATGTCGCGGCGCTTGTCGTGCGCCTGCTTGCCGCGGGCCAGCGCCAGCTCCACCTTGACCCGGCCGTCGCTGAAGTACATCTTCAGCGGCACCAGGGTCAGGTTCCCGTCGCGCAGTTTGCCGATCAGGTTGTCGATCTCCCGGCGGTGCAGCAGCAGCTTGCGCTTGCGGCGCACCGCGTGATTGGTCCAGCTGCCGTTGCCGTATTCGGCGATGTGCACCGCGTGCAGCCACACCTCGCCGTCGTCGACGGTGGCGAAGGCGTCGACCAGCGACGCCTTGCCCTCGCGCAGCGCCTTGACCTCGGTGCCCTGCAACACGACCCCGCACTCGTAGGTGTCGAGGATCGTGTAGTCGTGCCGGGCCTTGCGGTTGGTGGCGATCACCGACTGGCCCTTCTCCTTGGGCACCTGACTACTCCTTCACTCTCGGACGTAGACGCGCAGGGTGCCGTAGGCGGTGACCCCGGCCAGCACGATGCCGGTCACCAGCAGCCACGGCGCGACGAACCACACATCGGTCGTCGTGATGCGCGCCAGAATGTTCACACCGTAGAGGTCGCCGAGCGCTTTGTCGAAGAAGAATATCTTCGACAGGAACAGGCCGCCGATAGCCAGCAGCGCACCGATCACCGCGGCGACCACCGCCTCGAGCAGGAAGGGCAGCTGCGTGTACCACCGGGTGGCGCCCACCAGCCGCATGATCGAGACCTCCGTGCGGCGGGTGTAGGCGGCCACCTGCACGGTGTTGACGATCAGCAGGATCGCGGCGATCGCCAGGACCGCGGCCACCGCGAAGGCGGCGTTACGGGCGCCGTCGAGCACGCTGAAGATCCGTTTGACCAGTTCACGCTGATCGAGCGCGCCGTCGATCCCCTCGGCGGTCCGGAACTTGTCCAGCACCGCACCGAACCGGCTCGGCTCGTCCATCCGCACGCGCAACGCCGCCTGATAGGAGTCCTCGCGGATGTACTCGGCGATCTCCGGCGAGTCCTCCGCCCAGGCCGCCTTGCCGTCCTTGTAGGCCTGGTCGCGGCTGATGAAGGTCACCGAGCCGACCCCCGGCTCGGCCTCCATCTCCTTCTTGACCGCGGCGCACGGATCCTGGGTGCAGTTGGCGTCCCGGGCCGACACGTCGTCGTTGATGAAGAACTGCATCTCCACGCGGTCCATGAAGATGTCCTGGCTCTTATCGGCCATCTGGATCACCAGCAGCCCGCCGCCGAGCATGCCCAGAGTGACGGCGGTGGTCAGGATCATCGCGACGGTCATCGTGATGTTCCGGCGGAATCCGTTGAGGACCTCGCTCAGGATGAAACTCGCTCGCACAGTACTCGCTTCCTTGTCCCGGCCGGCGTCAGCCGATGCCGTACACCCCGGTCTCGTCGTTGCGTACCAGTTTCCCGTTGTCGAATTCGAGTACCCGCCGGCGCATGGCGTCGACGATGTGCCGGTCGTGCGTGGCCATCACCACGGTGGTGCCGCGCCGGTTCACCCGGTCGAGGACCTCGACGATCTCCTCGCTGGTCTCCGGGTCCAGGTTGCCGGTCGGCTCGTCGGCGAGCAGCACCGCCGGCCGGTTGACGATGGCGCGGGCGATGGCCACACGCTGCATCTCGCCGCCGGAGAGCTCGGTGGGCATCCGGTCGGCCTTCCCGCTCAGGCCCACGTAGTCGAGCACCTCGGGCACCGTCTCGCGGATCGTCGAGATCGGTTTCCCGATCACCTCCAGCGCGAAGGCCACGTTGTCGGCCACCGACTTCTGCTGGAGCAGCCGGAAGTCCTGGAAGACACAGCCGATCGACTGCCGCAGCTTGGGCACCTCGCGCGCCTTCAGGGTGTTGACGTGGAAGTCGCCGACGAAGACGTCACCGCTGGTGGGCTTGTCCTCCTTGAGCAGCAGCCGGAAGAAGGTCGACTTGCCGGATCCGGACGGGCCGATGAGGAAGGCGAACTCGCCCCGGTCGATCTCCAGGCTCAGGTCGTTGAGCGCCGGACGGCTCGACTTGGGGTACTGCATCGTCACATCGGTCAGCGTGATCACAAGCAGTCAGTGTATCGACGGGACCTGAGAGCCTTCTGATCCGTCCTGTGGCGCGCGTGTTCCGGGCTCGTCGGTGGTGGACGTCTGATCCGGGGCGGTCCGCGGCAGATACCAGGGCGGCGTCGACGTGCTGCTCTCCGATGCATCGGGGCCGTCGCTGCCGGTCGTCGACGTCTCGCTCGGCGATTCCTCGCTGGTGCTGCTCTCCGGCGTCGAGGTCTCCTCGGTGGGCGTGGACCGGACGGTCTGCTGCTGCACCGGTGCCACGTCGGGTGCCGGATCGGAATAGCGCTGCGAGGTGTAGGAGTACAGCGGGATGCCCACGAGGAACAGGATCACCAGGATCACCGTGGTGGTGCGCACCCGGGTCTTGTAGACGTGGCTGACCCGATGCCACAGCCGCTCGATCCGCGGCTCCTGCTCCGGCGGCGCCGATTCGTGTGCCGTCTCGGTGCCGGCGTCCTCGGGTTCGGTGTCTGGGTGCTCAGCCATCGGCGTGCTCCGCTCCGGCCGGCTTCGCCGTCGCGACGGCGGCCGGCACGCTGACGAAGATCCCGCTCGAGGCCAGCCCGCGCACCACCGCCGCACGCAGCGCCCGGCTCACCTCGAACTGTTTGCCCGGCAGGGTGCGCGCCACCATCCGCATGGTCACCGCATCCAGGTTCAGTTCGGTCACCCCGAGGGAGGCCGGCCGGTCGAACAGCAGCCGGTTCCAGCGCGGGGTGTCGTAGAACTTCTCGCCCACCCGGTCGAGGACATCGGAGACCACCGACAGGTCGGTGTCCGGCGGCAGCGGCACGTCGACGACGGCCCGGGCCCACTCGCGGGACATGTTGGAGGCCTTGACCACCTGGCCGTTCGGCACGATGATCGCCTCGCCGTCGCTGGTGCGCAGCCGGGTGACCCGCAGCGTCACATCCTCGACCGTGCCCTCGGCGGTGGATCCGCCGGTGAGCGAGAGCAGCACCAGATCGCCGTAGCCGTACTGCCGTTCGGCGACGATGAAGAAACCGGCGAGCACGTCCTGAACCACCCGCTGCGCACCGAAGCCCAGCGCGGCGCCCACCACGGCGCCGGGTCCCACCAGCGAGGCGAACGGGATGTTGAAGACGGTGAGCACGTGCACCGCGACGATGATCACCACGATCGCGATGAGCGTCCAGGTGACCACGTCCACCAGTGCCCGCTTGTGTTTGGCGTCCTCGGACTGGACGATCGCGTCGGAGTCGGAGAAGCGCCGGTCCTCGCGCAGGTCGTAGCGTCCCGACAGCCAGCGGATGAAGCGGATCACCAGGAAGGCGCCGATCACCCAGAGGGCGATCTCCAGACCTTCGACGGCCAGCCACTTCTCGATGGGCCAGGTCCAGTCGGGCCAGCCCAGCCGCTCGGTCAGGTAGCGGTCGTCACTGGTCATCGTCATTCATGCGCCAGCGGATGCCGGCCTCGATGAACTGGTCCAGGTCGCCGTCGAGCACATTGCCGGGGTTGTTGTTCTCCACCCCGGTGCGCAGGTCCTTGACCATCTGGTACGGGTGCAGCACGTACGAACGCATCTGATTGCCCCAGCTGGCGCCGGTGTCGGACTTGAGCGCATCCATCTGTGCTCGCTCCTCCTGCCGCTTACGTTCGAGCAGCTTGGCCTGCAGCACGCGCATGGCGGAGGCCTTGTTCTGCAGCTGACTCTTCTCGTTCTGACAGGTGACGACGATGCCGGTGGGGATGTGCGTCAGCCGCACCGCCGAGTCGGTGGTGTTCACCGACTGCCCGCCCGGACCCGAGGACCGGTAGACGTCCACCTTGACGTCGTTCTCGTCGATGTCGATGTGGTCGGTCTGCTCCACCACGGGCAGCACCTCCACCTCGGCGAAGGAGGTCTGGCGGCGGCCCTGATTGTCGAACGGGCTGATGCGCACCAGCCGGTGCGTACCCTGCTCCACCGACAGGGTGCCGTACATGTAGGGGTCCTTCACCGCGAAGGTGGCCGACTTGAGCCCCGCCTCCTCGGCATAGGAGGTGTCGTAGACCTCCACCTTGTGGCCGTGCTGCTCGGCCCAGCGGATGTACATGCGCATCAGCATCTGCGCCCAGTCGGCCGCGTCCACGCCGCCGGCACCGGCCCGGATGTTGACCACGGCCTCGCGGGAGTCGTACTCCCCGGCCAGCATGGTCTTGACCTCCATCGCCTCGATGTCGCTGCGCAGCTGCTCGCGTTCGGTGTCGGCATCGGCGAGGGCCTCGGTGCGGGCGGCGCCCTCCTCGGCCTCGGCCAGCTCGTAGAGCACCGGCATGTCCTCGAGGCGTCCGCGCAGTTCGGTCACCTTGCGCAGCTCGGACTGGGCGTGCGAGAGCGCGCTGGTCACCTGCTGCGCGTGGTCCTGGTCGTTCCACAGATCGGGGTCGGAGGCCTGCATCTCCAGTTCGCTGATGGTCCGGCGCAACTCGTCGAGATCCATCACCTTCTCGACGGTGGTGAGGGTGGTGTTCAGCGATTCCAGATCAGCGGAGACATCGGGGTGCACAGTTGTCGAGGGTACCTGTTGGCGGAGGCGCCAAGAGCGCCGGAGGGCACGCGAAGACCGCCGGAGGGCATCAGTGCGCTGCGCCGAAACGCCAACTGGTGGCGGTCTTGCCCGGCTTGTAGCTGACCGGGATGTCGTCGCCGATCACCGGCTCGCGTTCGCCGGCGGCGAGCATGAGTGTGCCGTAGACCTCGGTGGGGGCCGTCTGGTCTCCGGTGATGGTTCCCGAGACGGTGAAGTAGGCGTTGCCGTTCTTGTCGGCGGCACCGCGACCGCTCACCCCGGTGACGGTGAGGATGCCGGGCGCGAAACCGGCACCGGACGGCCCGCCGCCCAGACCCCCGCCGCCCAGGCCTCCGCCGCGGCGCTGCATGACCATCATGATCACGGACGCCACGATCAGCACGGCGAACAGAGCGAGGATCCAGGACGGCATAGCAGTACCCTAAGCGATCATGGCCTCCCCGCACGACAGCGCAACCGTTTCCGACGACCTGGCCCTGGCCCTCGACCTGGCCGGCGCCGCGGACACGCTCACCACCTCCCGGTTCGGGGCACTGGATCTGCGGGTCGATGCCAAACCCGACCTGACGCCGGTGAGCGATGCCGACCTGGCCTGCGAAAGACTGCTGCGCGAGAAGCTCGCCGCAGCGCGTCCCGGCGATGCCGTCTTCGGCGAGGAGTTCGGCGGCGAGGCGGTGCCGGGCGGACGGCAGTGGGTGATCGACCCGATCGACGGCACCAAGAACTTCGTCCGCGGGGTACCGGTGTGGGCCACCCTGATCGCCCTGCTGGTCGACGGCGTGCCGGTGGTCGGCGTGGTCAGCGCCCCCGCACTGCATCGGCGGTGGTGGGCCGCGCAGGGCGCGGGCGCGCATATGACGGTCGACGGCGCCGAGCCCCGCACGCTGTCGGTGTCGGCGGTCGGTGAGCTGGCGTCGTCGTCGCTCGCGTTCTCCAGCCTGTCCGGGTGGGCCGACCGCGGTATCCGCGAGAAGTTCATCGACCTCACCGACGCCGTCTGGCGGGTGCGCGGCTACGGCGACTTCTTCAACTACTGCCTCGTCGCCGAGGGCGCGGTGGACGTCACCGCCGAACCCGAGGTGTCGCTGTGGGACCTGGCCCCGCTCGACATCCTGGTCCGCGAGGCCGGCGGCACGTTCACCGATCTCGACGGCGTCCCCGGCCCGGCCGGCGGCAGCGCCGTGGCCAGCAACGGTCTGCTGCACGAGGCCGTGCTCAGCGCCCTGCGCTGAGCGCCGCCGCTCAACGGCTCTAAGTTCGACGGGGCCTCAAAGTTCGACAGGGCCTCAGAGTTCGACGGGGATCCCGGCCTCCAGCAGCAGGAACTCGGTGCCCTCCGGCTTCATCTCGTCGATGCGCGCGTTGTGGATGGCCCGGCCGGCGTCGGACTGCACGCCCTGGTGGATCGGGAAGGCCACCCGGGGCGCCACCGCGCGCAGATAGTCGACGGGTTCGCTGATCTTGAGCCACGGGGCCGCGGCCGGCAGCGCCAGCACGTCGACGTTCTCGAAGGGGATGTACAGACTGTCGCCCGGGTGCATGAACGCCGCACGCCGGTCCGGGGTGTCGATGAGGTAGACGGTGTTGTCCACCACCGGCAGTTCCGGATGGATCACCGCATGCCGGCCGCCGCTGCCGCGCACGGTGAGCCCGCCCAGCGCGATGCCCTCGCCGGGAGCGAGCACCGACCACTGCCCCGCGGCGCCGCTCGCATTCCAGATCGCCGCGGTCTGCGGGTCGGCGTAGCGCACCGCATCCGGGTTGGCCGCGACCAGGGCGGGCAGACGGTCCGGGTCGGCGTGATCCGGATGCTGATGGGTCACCAGGATGGCGTCCAGGCCGGTCAGACCGGTGAAGTCGCCGGCCAGGTTGCCGGGGTCGAACAGGATCGCGATGCCGCTGTCCTCGACCAGTACGCAGGAGTGTCCGAAAGATGTGATCCGCATGGATTCAGGATGCCACGTGACAACCTTCTTACCGCGGAGTAAGGTTTCTTCTTACTGCGGAGTAAGAATCCGCTCTCAGACAGTCCATCCCGTCGAGAGATCGAGGCCATGACCGAAAAGACCGCACCCCGCGACACCTCCTCCGTCGGCGCCCAGCCGCATAAGCGCAGCCCCATCGGCGCCGCCATGCGCGCGCTGTCGACGCTGACCGGTTCGGAGTTCGCCGACAAGTACGGACTGCGCGAGCCCATCAACCGGGTGGCCTACGAGGCCACCAAGACCGGCTTCAAGAGCCTCGGTGCCGCCAACCGCGCCTTCAAGCAGGTGTCGAGCAGCGGCGCACCGCAGCGCCCGGCCGCCTCGGACAAGGGCTACTTCAACCTGAACCCGGACGACGAGCAGGCGATGATCGCCGAGACCGTCAAGGACTTCGCCACCGAGATCCTGCGGCCGGCCGCCTACGACGCCGACAAGAACGCGACCGCGCCGGAGGACATCGTCGCCCGCTCGGCCGAGCTCGGCATCACCATGATCAACGTTCCAGAGGCCTTCGACGGCGCCGCCGCCGATCGCGCGGTGGTGACCAACGCCCTGGTCGCCGAGGCGATGGCCTACGGCGACATGGGCCTGGCCCTGCCGCTGCTGGCCCCGTCGGGTGTGGCCACCACGCTCACCAACTTCGGCAGCGACGGCCAGCAGCGCACCTACCTGCCGGACTTCGCCGGCGAGAACGTGCCGGCCGCGGCCGTCGTGATCGCCGAGCCGCGCCCGCTGTTCGACGCCTTCGACCTGCGGACCAAGGCCAGCCGGGTGCCCAGCGGCTACCGGCTCAGCGGCATCAAGTCGTTCGTGCCGTGCGCGGGCAGCGCCGAGCTGTTCCTCGTCGGCGCCTCCCTCGACGGCCGTCCGGCCCTGTTCATCGTCGAATCCGACACCGCCGGCCTGTCCGTCGAGGCCGACCCGAGCATGGGCCTGCGCGCCGCCGGCATGGGCCGGCTGGTCCTCGACGACGTCTCGGTTCCGCCCACCGCCCTGCTCGGCGAGGTGGAGGGCGAGCAGGCCGCCGCCGACTACGCGAACGTCGTCCGGCTCTCGCGGCTGGGCTGGGCGGCGCTGGCCGCCGGCACCGGCAGGGCCATGCTCGACTACGTGGTCCCCTACGTGAACGAGCGCGAGGCCTTCGGCGAGCCGATCTCCAACCGTCAGGCGGTGGCCTTCATGGTCGCCACCATGGCCACCGAGGTGGATTCGATCCGTCTGGTGACCCTGCGCGGCGCCTCCCGCGCCGAACAGGGCCTCTCCTTTGCCCGCGAGGCCGCCCTGGCCCGCAAGCTGACCATCGACAAGGGCCTGCAGATCGGCCTGGACGGCGTGCAGCTGCTCGGCGGCCACGGCTTCACCAAGGAGCACCCGGTGGAGCGCTGGTACCGCGACCTGCGCGGCGCCGGCATCGGCGAGGGCATCGTCGTCCTCTGACGGACCGCGAAGAACGCAGGAGAGAACACTCATGGCAATCAATCTGGAACTGCCCAAGAAGTTCGACGCGAACATCGACCAGGCCAAGCAGGCGGCCCTGCAGGTCTTCCGGCCGATCTCGCGCAAGTACGACCTCGCCGAGCACGAGTACCCGGTGGAGCTCGACACCCTCGCCGCGCTCTACGACGGTCTGGCCGACGCCGGTGCGGCCGGTGCCGGCGCCACCGGCGGCCGCGGCGACGAGAAGAAGGAGCGGCCGGAGGGCGTGGTCGCCAACGGCGGCAACATGTCCGCCATCCTCAACGCGCTCTGGGCGTCGTTCGGCGACGTGGGCCTGATGCTCTCGATCCCCTACCAGGGTCTGGGCAACTCGGCGATCGCCGCCGTCGCCACCGACGAGCAGCTCGCCTCCTTCGGCAAGGTGTGGGCCGCGATGGCGATCACCGAGCCCAGCTTCGGCTCGGACTCGGCCGCGGTGACCACCACCGCCACCCTCGACGGCGACGAGTACATCCTCAACGGCGAGAAGATCTTCGTCACCGCCGGCTCGCGGGCCAGCCACATCGTGGTGTGGGCATCGGTCGACCGCAGCCTGGGCCGGGCCGCGATCAAGAGTTTCGTGGTGCCGCGCACGCACCCGGGTGTGACGATCGTGCGCCTCGAGGAGAAGCTCGGTATCCGGGCCAGCGACACCGCGGTGATCCGCTTCGAGGACTGCCGGATCTCCAAGGACAATCTGCTCGGCTCGCCCGAGGTGGACGTCCAGAAGGGCTTCGGCGGGGTCATGCAGACCTTCGACAACACCCGTCCGCTGGTGGCCGCGATGGCCGTCGGCGTGGGCCGGGCCGCCCTCGAGGAACTGCGCACACAGCTCGAGGAGGCGGGGCTGGAGATCGACTACGACCGGCCCGCCGCCGATCAGCCGGCCGCCGTCGCCGAGTTCATCCGGCTCGAATCCGACTGGGAGGCCGCCTATCTGCACACCCTGCGGGCGGGCTGGATGGCCGACAACAAACAGCCGAACTCGCTCGAGGCGTCGATGAGCAAGGCCAAGGCCGGCCGCACCGTCACCGATGTGACCAACAAGGCCGTGGAGCTGACCGGCACGTACGGCTACTCCGAGCGCTCCCTGCTCGAGAAGTGGGCGCGCGATTCGAAGATCCTCGACATCTTCGAGGGCACCCAGCAGATCCAGCAGCTGATCATCGCCCGCCGGGTGCTGGGCAAGTCCAGCGCCGAGCTGAAGTGATCCCCCGGCGCTGAGCGTCGGCCGGCCGACGGGCTCGACGGCACAGCCGCCGGCATGCCCTAGCCTGACAGGGTGAACTCTGCACGCGTCTACGCCGGTCAGGATCTGACCGATCGCCGCCGCCAGCGCCGGGAACGGTTTCTGGCGGCGGCGATCGCGTTGTTCGGGACGCAGGGCTACGCGGCCACCTCGGTGCCGGCCGTCTGCCGCGAGGCCGGGCTCTCCTCACGGCAGTTCTACGAGGAGTTCTCCAGCCGTGAAGACCTCCTCCGCGAGCTCTACGATCAGGTGACCGAGCAGGCCATGGCCGCCGTGGTGGCCGCCACCACCCCGGCGATCGAGGCGGGGAAGGACTTCGACGACACCGTCGAGGCCGCGGTGCGCGCCTTCGTCTCGGTCTACTTCCCCGACGACCGGCTCACCCGGATCAGCTTCGTCGAGGTGGTCGGCGTGAGTCCGGCGCTCGAGGAACACCGGCACCGGACACGGCAACGCTGGGCGGAGCTGCTCGACGGCGCGGTGGCGAGCGTGGCCGCCCACGGCCTGCCGGTCGGGGCGACCAGCCCGTTGCAGTGGGCCGCCTACATCGGCGCGGTGAACGCGGCGATCGTCGCGCGCACGCACGACGCCACCATCACCGAGGAGGACGTGGTGCACACCATGCTCTCACTCCTCCGCCCCGGCATCCTCCCGCGCGCTGGCGAGTAGACCGCCCCGGTCAGGGATCGCCCCGGTCAGGGATCGCCCCGGTCAGGGATCGCTCCTGTCAGGGATCGCCCCGCTCAGGGATCGTTCCCGTCAGCCGCCCAACTGCTCGATGAGGGCGTCGAGGACCGTCGGATCCTCGATCGTCGACGGCACCGAGTAGTCGTCCCCGTCGACGATCTGCCGCATGGTCTTGCGCAGGATCTTGCCCGAACGGGTCTTGGGCAGACCGGCAACGACGGTGACGTCCCGGAAGGTGGCCACCGCGCCGATCTCGTCGCGCACCATCGCCACCAGTTCCCGGCGCAGCGTGTCCTCGTCGACGTCGGCACCCGATTTCAGCACGATGTAGCCGCTGGGCCGCTGCCCCTTGAGCTCGTCGTGAATACCCACCACGGCGCATTCGGCGACGGCCGGGTGCGCGGCGACGACCGCCTCGATGCTGCCGGTGGACAGCCTGTGCCCGGCCACGTTGATCACGTCGTCGGAGCGGCCCAGGACGTAGAGGTAGCCGTCCTCGTCGAGATAGCCCGAGTCACCGGTCAGGTAGTAGCCGGGGAAGGCGTTCAGGTACGACGAACGGAAGCGCTCCTCGTCCTCCCACAGCCCGGCCAGCGTGCCCGGCGGCAACGGCAGCCGGACGACGATGGTGCCCTCGGTGCCGGCCGGCACTGGTGCACCGTCGGCCGAGATCACCTCCACCCGGTAGCCGGGCACCGGCACGGTCGGGGAGCCGGCCTTGAGCTCCATCGGCTCGAGGCCGCGCAGGTTGGCGGCGATGGCCCAGCCGGTCTCGGTCTGCCACCAGTGATCCACCACCGGCACCCCGAGGGTCTCGGCGGCCCAGAAGAAGGTGTCCGGATCCAGGCGCTCGCCGGCGGCGAAAAGCGTTCGCAGACTGGAGATGTCGTACTTGGCGAGTTCGGCGGCTTCGGGGTCGGCCTTGCGGATGGCGCGGATGGCCGTCGGTGCGGTGAACAGCGCGGCCACCGAGTACTCCTCGATGATCCGCCAGAAGGCGCCCGCGTCCGGGGTGCCCACCGGTTTGCCCTCGTACATGACGGTGGTCGCCCCCACCAGCAGCGGCCCGTAGACGATGTACGAGTGGCCCACCACCCAGCCGACGTCGGAGGCGGTCCACCAGACGTCGCCGGCGCCGATGTCGTAGACATTGCGCATCGACCAGGACAGCGCCACCGCGTGGCCGCCGTTGTCGCGCAGCACGCCCTTCGGTTTTCCGGTGGTGCCCGAGGTGTAGAGGATGTAGAGCGGATCGGTCGCGGCCACCTCCACCGGCCCGGCCGGATCCGCCGCGGCCACCTGCTCGTCCCAGTCCAGCCAGCCGGCGTGGTCGGCGGCGCTGCCGGGCACCTGCGGCCGGTCCTTGACGATCACCGTCGCCGGGGTGGCCTGTGCCTGCGCGATCGCCGCGGCCACCAGCGGCAGGTATTCGACGGTCCGGCCGGGCTCCTTGCCGCCCGACGCGGTGACCACGGCCACCGGGCGGGCGTCGTCGATCCGGGTGGCGAGCTCCGGGGCGGCGAATCCGCCGAAGACCACCGAGTGCACGGCGCCGATCCGCGCGCAGGCGAGCATGGCGATCGCCGCCTCGGGGATCATCGGCATGTAGATCACCACCCGGTCGCCCTTGCGCACCCCCTGAGCGGCCAGCACGCCGGCGAAAGCGGCCACCTCGTCGAGCAGCTGGGAGTAGGTGTAGCTGCGCTTCTCGCCGACAATCGCCGAATCCCAGAGCAGCGCCGGCTGATCGCCCCGGCCGGCCGCCACATGCCGGTCGAGCGCATTGACCGAGGTGTTGAGGGTGGCACCGGGGAACCATCGGTAGATCGGGGCCTGCGAGTCGTCGAGCGCCCGCTGCGGAGGAGTCAGCCACTGCACCGCGTCGGCGGCGTCGAGCCAGAAGCCCTCGGGGTCGGTCGTACTGCGTTCGAACTGCTCGATGTATGCGCCCACGGCGTCACCGTAGCCGCCGCCAGACGTGGCCCGAGTCACTTTTGGGCTGTGCACCGCCTCACATTCGACCGATTTTCGATAACGGAATGATCACGGCCCGATGGTCGCCGCGAGCAGCGAAAACGGCCTGAATCACGTGCTTGCAATTGCGAGCGCACTGTGGCACAGGCCACAAATCGCGGCGTGACCTTTGGGTTTTCCAACCCGTATGGTCGCTCCCGACCCGAAATCACCCGATCCGAAAGTCCCGGGTGAGCAAAGGAGAAGTACCCGAATGAGCATGAAGAAGATCGTCATCCGCGGTGCCATCGCCGGCGCCCTGACCGTCGCGCCGCTGAGCGCCGTCGCCGCCACCGCACACGCCGACTACCACAACTGGGATGCCGTCGCGCAGTGCGAGAGCGGTGGCAACTGGTCCACCAACACCGGCAACGGCTACTACGGCGGCCTGCAGTTCAGCCCGAGCACCTGGGCCGCCAACGGCGGCTCCGGCATGCCGCACCAGGCCAGCCGCGAGGAGCAGATCCGGGTGGCCGAGAACGTGCTCGCCAGCCAGGGCGTCGGCGCGTGGCCGAGCTGCGGCGGTCTGCTCTACAGCTGACCCGCACCGTCAGGCACCTCCGGCGCCGTGCGCGCGGGGATAGTGTGAGGCCATGTCCGGACTCACGCTCACCTCGCTCGGCGGCGCCGGAACCGTGACCGGCTCCAAACACCTGCTGCAGTCCGCCGGCACCTCGGTGCTGGTGGACTGCGGCATGTTTCAGGGGCAGAAGCATCTGCGCGAGGAGAACTGGCGCCCGCTGCCCATCGACGCCGCCTCCGTCGACGCGGTGGTTCTCACTCACGCCCACCTCGATCACACCGGCTATCTGCCCCGGCTGGTGCGCGACGGCTTCCGCGGACCCGTCTTCTGCACCGAGGGCACCCGCGACGTCGCCGAGATCATCCTCCGCGACAGCGCGCACCTGCAGGAGCGCGATGCCGAGCACGCCAACCGGGTGGGCTCGTCCCGGCACCGGCCGGCACTGCCCCTCTACGACGCCGACGACGTGGAGGCCGCCCTGGCACTCTTCCGGCCGCGGCCCCTGCACTCGCGCATCGAACTGGTCGACGGCGCCGCCGCGACCTTCCACGACGCCGGGCACATTCTGGGTGCCGCCACCGTGACCGTCGACTGGCGCGAGCGCGCCGTGGCCTTCACCGGGGATCTGGGCCGGTACGACGATCCGCTCATGTACGATCCGGAACCGATCCCCGGCGCCGACTTCCTGGTCACCGAGTCCACCTACGGCGACCGGCTGCGCCCGGACACCGATCCGGCGGCCGAACTCGAACGGATCGTCACCACCACCGTCGCCCGAGGCGGGACGGTGGTCATTCCGGCCTTCGCCGTGGGCCGCAGTCAGCTGATCCTCTACCACCTGTGGCAGTTGCGCCGCACCGGCCGGCTGCCCGACGTCCCGGTCTACCTCGACTCCCCGATGTCCATCGCCGCCGGCGAGCTGCTCACCCGGCACCCCGACGCTCACCGGCTCACACCCGCCCAGACCGCGGAGCTGCTCGCCGTGGCCACCTGCACCCCGGACGCCGAGCAGTCGAAGCTGATCTCGGCCGATCGCAGCCCGAAGATCGTGCTGTCGGCCAGCGGGATGGCCAGCGGCGGCCGGATCCTGCACCACCTGGCGGCCTTCGCCCCGGATCCGCGCAATACGGTGGTGTTGGCGGGCTACCAGTCCGTCGGCACCCGCGGGCGATCCCTGGCCGACGGCGCCGAATACCTGAAGATCTTCGGCGAATGGGTGCCGGTGCGGGCGCAGGTGGAGGACCTGCACATGTTCTCCGCGCATGCCGACGCCGGCGAGCTGATCCGCTGGATGCGCGGAATGGGACGGGCCCCGAAGCAGTCCTTCGTGGTGCACGGCGAACCCCAGTCCGCCGAATCCCTGCGCGCGCACATGCGTCGCGAGCTGGGCTGGACCACGACGGTCTCGGTGCGCAACCGGGTCTACGCGCTCTGACCGCGGCGCCGCCGGTCTCCGGATCCGGAGGCCGGCGGCGCCGCGGGAGCCGCTACTTCTGCTGGGCGGCGGTGAGGGCCTTCTCCAGCTGATCGAGCATGTAGTTGGCCTGCGCGTACGACGAGATGGTCGCCAGCCCGATCGGCTGCTTGATCTTGTCGCTGCGCGCCAGCAGCGGATTGTCCAGCAGTGCCTGCTGAAGCTCGTTGAAGCCGCCGTCGAAGTTCGAACCGACCAGGATGATGTCCGCATCGAGGAAGTCGCCGAGCTTCTCGGCGGAGGCGGTGAACTCGCCCGGGTTGTCCGAGCCCCCTCCCCGACCGCTGACCGACGGCGCGAACCGCACCCCTGCCGGAGTGAACAGGTCGCCGACCATCGACTCGGTGCCGGCCGCGAAGACATTGCCGCGCTCGTAGGAGTCCAGGAAGACCACCGTGTTGGCGGCGAGCACATCGGCGTACTTCTCGCTGATGTCCTTCTGACGCTTGGTCAGCGCCTCCTTGAGTTCCTTCGCCTCATCCGGGACGTCGAGGATCTCGCCGATCGTATCGGTGCGATCCTGCCAGTCCGCACGCTTGTCGCCGTGGGTCTGCATGACGGCCACCGGGGCGATCTTCCCGAGCTCCTCGTTCACACCCTTCTCGGCGCCGTTGAAGGAGAAGATCAGGTCCGGGTCGAAGGGCACCAGCTTCTCGGCGGGCGTGTTGTACGCCACTTTGTTCGGCACCGCCTCGTAGGCGGCGCGATTGGCCGGCGGAACGTTGGCCGCCGGCAGCGTCTGCACCGCCACCAGCCGGTCCGCGGCGCCGAGCTCGATGATGGGCTGGGTGGACGCGTTGAAGATCGACGCGATCCGGTCCGGATGGTCGGGGATCACCAGTTCGTGCCCCTGGACGTCCACGGTGCGGTCGCCGGCTGCCGCGTCGTCGCCCGAGCTGCAGGCCACAAGGCTCACGGTGAGCGCACCGGCGGCGACCAGTGCACCCCAGCGACGCCGGCTGCGCCCCGTCCTGTTTCCGGTGCTTCGCGACGGGTGGATCATGGTGTGGCGCATGTTGTGCTCGCTCCTCACTGGCCGACGTCAGGTCGTTTGTAAGGTTAGGCTAATGTTTCATTGATGCCTACTCACTCCGGGTCGCGACGCGCTCGCCACGGCACGGGGGTCATCGTGCTCGTCGTCGTGGTCGCGGTCCTGGCGGCCGTGAGCCTGTGTGGGAGCGGTGAGCACCGGCCCCGTCCAGACCTGGGAGATCCTGCGGCACGGACTGTCCGCCCAGCCCACCTCCCCTGAGGTCGCCGTCCTGCACTACCGGGTACCGCGCACCATCGTCATCGCCCTGGTGGGGCTGGCCCTGGGACTGGCCGGCGCGCTGATCCAGGGGCACACCCGCAATCCGCTCGCCGACCCCGGGCTGCTGGGCATCTCGGCCGGCGCGGCCACGGCCGTGGTCTCCGGTCTGTACTTCCTGAATGTCACCTCCACCCTGGGCATGCTGTTTCTGGCCTTCGGCGGTTCGGCGATCGCCGCGGTGGGCGTCTTCCTGCTCGGCGGGGTGGGCCGGCGCGCCGCCGATCCGATCGCCCTGGTGGTCGCCGGCGCCGCGGTCAGCGCGCTGCTGACCGCGATGACCACCACCATCGTGCTGCGCAGCGCCAGCACCGCGGTGATCGACAAGTACCGGTTCTGGACGGCCGGCGCCGTCTCGGTCACCGAATCGTCGGCGTACGTCCCGGCCGTCCCCTTCCTGGCGGTGGGCGCCCTGCTGGCCCTGGCCTCGGCGTCGGGGCTGAATCTGCTGGCCATGGGCGACCGGTCCGCGCAGTCGCTCGGCCTCAACGTGGCCCGCACCCGGCTGGTGGGGATGGTGGCCGTCACCCTGCTCGCCGGCGCCGCCACCGCGATCGCCGGCCCGATCGCCTTCCTGGGCCTGATCGCCCCGCACCTGGCCCGGGCCCTGGTGGGCACCGACTATCGCTGGGTGCTGCCCACCGCGGCGCTGGCCGGCGTCGCCATCCTGTATCTGGCCGATGCGCTTGGCCGGGTGGTGGCCACCCGGGAGGTTCCGGCCGGAGTGATGCTGGTCCTGGTCGGCGTGCCCTTCTTCCTGTTCGTCGTCTGCCGTTCGAGGTTCGTCACGCTATGACCGTCCACGAATCCGGCCACCGCCCGCCGCTGCCCCCGTCGATCCGCCTCGGCGGCCTCTCTTTTCAGTACCGCCCGCGGGCGCTGATCGTCGGCGTCGTGCTGGTGGTCGCGCTGGTGGCCGCGATCTTCGCCGCACTGATGCTCGGCGACGGGGTGGTCTCGCCCGGCCAGCTCGTCGAGGTGCTCTCCGGCGGCGGCCGCCGGGCCGACCGCCGGCTGATCCTGGATCTGCGGGCCAACCGGGTGCTGGTGGCCGCGCTGGCCGGCGCCGCCCTCGGCGTGGCCGGCGCGATCATGCAGACCGTCACCCGCAATCCGCTGGCCAGCCCCGACATCCTCGGTATCACCGGCGGCGCCTCGGTGGGCGCGGTCGCGGTGATCGCCATCGCCGGCGGCGACCTGTCCGACAAGCCCTGGGCCACCCCGCTCGGCGCCCTGATCGGCGGTATCGCCATCGCCGTGGCGATCGCCGTGTTCGCCGCCTCGATGGATCCGATGCGCATGGTGCTCTCCGGTATCGCCCTCGGCGCACTGTGCGGTGCGGTGATCACCTACATCCTGGCCACCGTGAACAGCGATGTGGCGAGCACGGCGTTCGCCTGGATGGCCGGTTCCCTGGAGGGCCGCGGACCCGAACACATCGTGCCGGTCGCGATCACTCTGGCGGTCGGGGTGATCGTGGTGGTGGCGCTGCAGCGGGCGTCCGCGCTGCTCGCCCTGGGCACACCGCGGGCCCGGACCCTCGGCGTTCCGGTGGCCGGGGTGGAGCGCACCCTGCTGCTGACCTCGGTGCTACTCGCCTCGATGGCCACCGCCGCGACCGGACCGATCGGCTTCATCGCCTTCGTCGCCCCGCAGATCACCGTCCGGCTGGCCCGCACGCCGTCGCCGCCGCTGATCACCTCCGGCCTGACCGGCGCCGTGCTGGTACTGCTGGCCGACCTGTTGACCCGTTCGGTGATTCCATGGACCGCCCCGATCGGTGCGGTCACCTCGGTGATCGGCGCCCCCGTCCTCATCTATTTCCTGTGGAAGGCGAGTCGTGTCTGACCAGTCCCCCTCACCCGCATCCGTCCGGCTGCGCGCCGACGCGATCACCGTCGGTTACGGCGACCGGGTGATCCTCGACGGCCTCGACGTGGCCGTGCCCGACGGTTCGCTGACGATGATCATCGGGCCCAACGGCTGCGGCAAGTCCACGCTGCTCGGTGCACTGGCCCGGCTGCTCAAGCCGTCGTCGGGGACGGTGCTGCTCGACGGCGTCGACGTGCATCGCCGGCCGGCCAAGGAGATGGCCCGCGAACTCGCACTGCTGCCCCAGGGCGCGGTCACCCCGTCGGGCATCGACGTGGCCACCCTGGTCTCTCGCGGGCGCTATCCGTATCAGCGTCTACTGCACCAGTGGGGGCCCGAGGACGAGGAGGCGGTGCTCTCGGCGATGGCCGCGACCAACACCGTCGAGCTCGCGGACCGCTTCGTCGACGAGCTGTCCGGCGGCCAGCGGCAGCGGGTGTGGCTGGCCATGCTGCTGGCCCAGCAGACCGACATCATGCTGCTCGACGAGCCCACCTCGTTCCTGGACATCGCACACCAGTACGAGCTGCTCGAACTGATGCGGACGCTGCGCGAGCAGGGCAAGACCCAGGTGGCGGTGCTGCACGATCTCAACCAGGCTGCCCGGTACGCGAGTCATCTGATCGTGATGGCCGACGGAAAGATCGTCACCACCGGCGACCCGGAGACGGTGGTCACCGCGGAGCTGGTGCGTGAGGTGTTCGCCCTGGAGTCGATCGTGGTTCCCGACCCGGTCACCGGGACGCCGACGGTGGTTCCCCTGGACCCCCGCAGCTTGTCTTAGCCTATCCTCCGACTAATTAGCGGAGGCTATCGTTGCTGGTCAGAGCCCTTTCGTAGGCGTACTGTCGACAGCATGAAGATGACAGAACAGCTCGAAACCGCATTCATCAACCAGATCAATCTCGAGATCGAATCCTCGCTGCTGTACCGGCAGCTGGGCATCGAGATGGAGCTCATGGACCTGCCGGGCATCTCCGCATGGTTCATCAGCCACGCCGCCGAGGAGCGCGGCCACGCCGACAAGCTCATCGCCCACCTGACCGACCGGGACAACCACCCGGTGCTCGGTGAGATCAAGGTGCCCGAGGTCAAGGTCACCAGCATCACCGAGGCCTTCGACATCGCCCTCGAGGCCGAGCGCGGCGTCTCGGAGTCGATCCGCAACCTGTACCGGCTCGCCGAAGAGGTCGGCGACCTGGATTCGCGGCCGCTGATCGACTGGTTCCTCACCGAGCAGATCGAGGAGGAGGAGACCGTCAGCCAGATCCTCGGCCGCGCCCGCCTGGTGGGCCAGGACGGCTCCGGCATCCTGCGCATCGACGACGAGCTCGGCGGCTCGGCCGGCGCCTGACGCCACGCGAACACGGTCTCTGCAGCCCCGGAGTCCCTATCGCCCTGAGGCACGGCGTCCGACGGCCCACGTCGTCGGTATGCGCCGTCTCGCATAGGAATCTGTCATAACGCGAAACACCGCCCGCGGTACCTCCCGGTACCGCGGGCGGTGTGCATCGGGCCTGTCGATCACCGGGCCTGTCGATCATCGGGCATGTCGATCACCGGGTCCGTCGATCACCGGGCCCGATCACCAGGTTCTGGCCTGCTCGACGATGAAGCCGGCCAGGATCAGCGCGCTGCCGCCCACCTCGGCGATGATCAGCGCGACCATGAAACCCGTGGTCGACGGGTGCAGCGGCTGCAACTGGTTGGTGGTGTCCTGCAGCGCCCCGTGCCAGCAGTAGGAGGCGATGGCGGCGACGAAGAAGAAGACCACCACCGCCAGGGCGGTGATGTTCAGCCACGTCGGCCACGCACTGAACTGCACGAAGACCGCGAGCAGAGCGGTCGCGAAGGAGTACATGAGCGCCGCCCGATGGGCGATGTCGACGTAGACGTGGGCGTGCCCCTCCGGACTCGCGGCGATCTGCGCGAACTTCCACACCCCGAGCAGCAGTGCCCAGAGGAAGATCAGGCCGGCCAGGATCAGAGCCACCTGGGTCGCGAGGTTCAGTTCCACCGACTCACCGTATCCCCGCTGCGATTCCCGATTCCGGACATCCCCGTCAGCGGCGACTCAGCCGCCGGGCGAGGCACCGCCCCAGCGGCGGCGCCCGCCCCGTCGTCGACGCCGGCCGCGCGCCCCGACCCGATCCGCGGACGGCTCAGCCGCGGCGCAGGCCGGGCTTGCCGTACCGGGTGTGCCAGGCGAAGCCCAGACGCACCGCGCTGCTGCGGCGCAGCACGTCGTCGACGAAGTAGTAGCGCATGCCCGCGGTATCGCGGGTCACCTCCAGCACGCCGTAGCCGTGCCGGGTCAGCTCCACCTGCTTGATCCACGGATCGGCCACCGGCAGCGCCTGTTCGGCGGCGGTGGTCGCGGCGGCGGCCGCCGGCGCCAGCGCCCGGCTGGTGGCGATGGTGTCGTAGACGCTGGCCGAGGTGATGCTCGGGGCGACGAACTCGCACGCCGCCACCCGGCCCCGCGCATCCCGTCCGTAGTGACCGGCACTCAGCGGCAGCTCCGACGCCCACGAGCTGTGGATGTCGCCGGTCACGAAGACCACGCCCTTGCGGCCGGCCTTGTCGATGGCCTTCAGCAGCGACCGACGTTCGGCCGGGTAGCCGTCCCACTGATCCAGGTTGAGCGCCACCCCGTCCTCGCTGATGCCGATCTGGTCGCGCAGCAGCGCCGAGACCTGCGGGTCGACGGTGGTGGGGATGACCAGCGGAGCGATCATCACGCTGGTGCCCACCACCTGCCAGCGGGCGCCGGAGGTGGTGACCGAATCCTCGAGCCACCGATACTGCTGTTTGCCGGTCATGGTGCGGTTCGGGTCCTGCTGCTCACGGAAATCCGTCATGCTGAGCTGCTCGTCCCGGTACGAGCGCAGGTCCGGGACGATGATCTCGGCGAGCGAGCCGAAGCGCAGCCGGCGGTACAGATGCTGGCCGCCGCGTATCGCGTTCGGCCGCACCGGCATCCATTCGAAATAGGCCTGGGTGCTGGCCGCCTTGCGGGCCCGCCAGCTGCCCTGCTTGGCCGGGTCGTGGTTCTCGGCACCGTTGCGCCAGGAATCGTTCGCCGACTCGTGGTCGTCCCACATGCACAGGAAGGGCACCCGGGCGTGCAGCAGCGCCAGGTCCGGATCGCTCCGGTACCGGCCGAAGCGGATGCGGTAGTCGGCCGGAGTCACGGTGTCGTGATCGGGCGCGGTGCGGCGGACCGTGGTCCCGTAGACGCCCGGATACTCCCCGGTGCCGTACTCGTAGGTGTAGTCGCCCAGGTGCAGCACCAGATCGAGGTCGTCGCGCTGGGCCATGGCCCGGTAGCCCTGGAAGTAGCCGGCCTCGTAGTTGGCGCACGAACACACCCCGATGCGCAGCCGGTCGACGGCGGCCGCGGTGGCCGGCGCGGTCCAGGTGCGGCCGGTACGCGAGCGCTGTCCGGCACGCGGACCGTCGACCAGGGTGAATCGGTAGTAGTAGCGGGTGCCGGGCGTCAGGCCGGTGACGTCCACCTTGACGGTGTGGTCGCGGTCGGCGGTGGTGACCACCGTGGCGCTGCGGACGATGCGGCTGAAGCCGGAGTCCCGGGCGATCTCCCAGCGGACCGTCGCCGACGGTCCACGCCCGGACCCGGGGTCGGCGCCGGCGACCGGGGTGACCCGGGTCCACAGAATCACCGCCTCGGGCAGCGGATCGCCGGAGGCCACCCCGTGGACAAAGGCCTGGTCGTCCCGGGCGGCGGCGGGGGCGGCGAAACGGGTGGCGGCGGCACCGGCCAGGCCGGCGGCGGACACATGAAGCAGTCGACGTCGATCAATCACCCGAGGGAACTTATGGGCCGCAGGTGAGCATTCGCTGATGCGCATGCTGCGCGGAGGTGAACAGCGAGTACGGGGAATCCGCCGTTCACCCACGCGTCACCACGGCGTCGCCCGGGCGTTCGGGAATGCTCATCCGGATCGGGTGAACTGATCGCCTGTGACCGGATTGCGTACCCTCGTCCCCCTGCTTCGTTCAGTGCTGTCGCTGACCGTCATCGCCGCCGTCACGGCCGGCTTGCTGCTGGTGCCCGCACCCGCGGGCGCCGCCCCGCGCAAGCCGACGCCGGCGCCGTTCCCGGCCGGTGCCATCGCCACCGTGTACTCCTCGGACGTCAGCTCACACGGGCTCGTCTACACCGACGTGGTGGACGGCTTCACCGAACTGCAGAAGAACCATCCCGCGGTGATGCGGCAGAACCTGGACACCGTGATCGCGGTGAACAACGCTGCGGCCGGCGACCGGGCGCTGGTGAACCGGGCGCTGGCCGATGAGCACGACGATCTGCTGGTGACCATGTCCGATGCGCTCGGCGAGGAACTCGGTGAACTGTTCCGCAAGGCGCTGGCCGACGGCCGGCTGCCCAAGACCGAGCAGCTGCTGTCCGGTTCGCTGGCGCGCGGCGGCGGCCTGGCATCGTCGACCTTCGCCGAGAAGCTGATCTTCAACTACGACCGGCCGTTCGTCGTCGCCCCGAAGAAGATCAACGAGTACCACCGCGCCAGCGAGGAGGGCCCGTACGATGACGATCCGCTGAGCAAGGCCTTCCCGTCCGGGCACACCAATCAAGCCACCTGGAAGGCGATGCTGTGGGCCCTGGCGGTGCCCGAGTTCGCCGCCCCGCTACTGGTCCGCGCACAGGAGGTGGGCTACAACCGGCTGGTGATGGGTGTGCACTACCCGCTCGACGTGATCGGCGGCCGCATGACCGGCCTGGCCGCAGCCGCCGACCGGTGGAACGATCCGCGTTTCCGTCCGCTGATCCTGGCCGTCGGCGACGAGATCCGGGCCGAACTGCAGTGGCGCTGCGGCGCGAAGCTGGCGGTCTGCATCGCCGACGACACTCCGTACCTGGGTTCGGCGCAGCGGCAGGCGGCGGTCTCGGCGCAGCGGATGAACTACGACTTCACCCGCATCCATCGGCCCGCCCCGATGGTCGTGCCCGAGGCGGCGGTGTCGTTGCTCGAACGCAGCCGGCCCGAGCTGAGCGCCTCCGCGCGCCGGACTCTGCTGCGTGAGAGCGCACTGCCCGGCGGCTACCCGCTCGACGATCGTTCGGCGCGCGGCAGCTGGCAGCGTCTGGATCTGGTGCGCGCGCTGCTCGGTTCCTGAACCGGACGGTGAGGATTCGCCGGCCCGGGGTTCGCAGAACGGGATTCGCCGAACTGGGTTCGTCCGGCCCCGGCGACCTCTGGTGGCCTCACCGATCCCGATGCCGGCACCGGTAACGACGACGAGACCGTCAGGGATACTGAACATGGCGGTGGTCACTCCCCGCCGTGTACACCAGTGATCGGGGACGGGCGATGGGATTCTGCAGGCACGGCGCGATGGGATGCCGTCATGTCTGAGAACACCGTGGTCACCGGGATCGGCGAGCGGGTCTGGAGTGCCGCATTCGAGGCGAGTCCGGATTGCGTCAAACTGATCGACCCGGACGGGCGGCTGCTGCGGATCAACCGCACCGGCTGTGAGACCTTCGGTCTGCACGATGTGCACGCGGAGGACCTCAGCGCAGCGGAGCTGTACTGGCTCGACCTGCTGCCGCGCGAGGTCCGCGAGGCGGGGCGTGAGGCGCTGAGCCAGGCCGCGAACGGCCGGACCGTCCGGTTCCCGGGCACGAGCATCGACCCGGCGAACGGTGTGCGCCACTGGGACAACATGCTCCTGCCGGGCACCGGCCCAGACCACGGGCTGATCGTGGTGATCAGTCGCGACGTCACCGACCACCATCGGGCGGCCGAGCACCTGCGCGCGGCCTCGGAGGTGGACGACCTGACCGGGCTGCTGAACCGCCGGGCCCTGCTGGCCGCCGTCGACGAGCAGGTGCAGCGCTCCCGGACCTCGGGCGACGGCCTCGGTGTGCTCTTCTTCGATCTCGACCACCTCAAGGCCATCAACGACCGGTTCGGCCAGGCCGCCGGCGACGCGGCGCTGCAGTCGCTGGCCCGCGCGATCCGTTCGGCGCTGCCGGCCGGTGGCGCGGTGGCCGGCCGCTGGGGCGGCGGCGAGTTCGTGGTGTCCGTCGCCGGCGTCGGCACGGCGGCCGGACTCGATGCCCTGGCCGGCCGCGTGCAGGCCACGCTCGCCGGACCGGTGCGGTTCGCCCACCACGAGCTGGACCTGGCGGCGTCGGTCACCGCCGGCGGGGCGCTGCTCGAGGACGACGTCGACGATGCGCACGCCCTGATCAGTCTGGCCGACTGGGAGATGGCGGCGGAGAAGCGTCAGCGCAAGGGCGGGATCCGGGTCCGCGCCGCACAGGCCGGCTGACAGCACTTTCCCGCCCCGGCTCCGGCCTTCGACCCCCTCTCGGATCCCGCTGGCGATGAAGACGCGGGGAGCCTGATGCGCTACCGTCTCCACCAGACATATATTTGATACGAGAGAGATGAGCGCCCTCATGGACATGAGCTGGTCCGACGCCGACATCGCCTTCCGCGACGAGGTGCGAGCCTTCCTCGAGGAGAACCTGACTCCGGAACTGCGTGAGGCCGGACGGCTCGCCACCAGCGTCTATCCCGATCATTCGGCGTCGATGGCCTGGCAGGCGATCCTGCACGAGCGCGGCTGGGCCGCCCCGGCGTGGGCGGTGGAGCACGGCGGCTGCGACTGGACGCTCACCCAGCACTACATCTTCGCCCGCGAGTCGGTGCTGGCCGGTGCTCCCCCTCTCTCGCCGATGGGGATCCGGATGGTCGCGCACGCCATCGCCGCCTTCGGGACCGACGAGCAGAAGAACTTCTTCCTGCCCGGAATCCTGGACGGCAGTATCTTCTTCTGCCAGGGGTATTCGGAGCCGGAGTCCGGCTCGGACCTGGCGTCGCTGTCGATGGCGGCGGTACCGGACGGCGACGATCTGGTGGTGACCGGTTCCAAAATCTGGACCACGCATGCGAGCGAGGCGAACTGGATCTTCGCACTGGTGCGCACCTCGCGGACCGAGCGTAAGCAGCAGGGCATCACCTTTGTGCTGATCGACATGACCAGCCCGGGCATCGAGGTGCAGCCGCTGGTGATGGCGTCCGGCGAGGAGGTGCAGAATCAGGTCTTCTTCGATCAGGTGCGGGTACCCAAGAAGAACGTCCTCGGCGCGATCGACGAGGGATGGACCGTCGCCAAGTATCTGCTGATCTTCGAGCGTGGAGGCGGGGCGATGGCGCCGGCGCTGCAGGTGGAGACGGAGACCCTTGAGGCCGATGCGTCCACCGTGACCGGACCGTCGGGCGGACCGCTGATCGAGGAGCCGACCTTCGCCGCCCGGCTGGCCGAGCTCAAGATCCGCACCAAGGTTCTGGAGGTTCTCGAGTACCGGGCGCTGTCGGAACTGAGCGGCGCCAAGGCGGCCTCGCTGGCGTCGATGCTCAAGATTCTGGGTACCGAGCTGAGTCAGAAGATCACCGAACTCGGAGTGGAGGCGGCCGGGCTGCACGGCCGCGTGTATCAGCCTCATGCCACCCGTCCGGGCGGCCCGGTGGAGCAGTACATCCCGCCGGCCGACGGCTACATCAGTGGTGAGCCCTGGCAGGCCGTCGCGCCGCTCTGGTACCTGAACAACCGGGCCGGCTCGATCTACGCCGGCTCCAACGAGATCCAGCGCAACATCCTGGCCAAGGCCGCACTCGGTCTGTCCTGACCGTCCCGAACCGCCACAGCTTCAGCAGAATTCGAGAGAGTTTCCCGATGGACTTCACACGCACTGACGAACAGCAGATGCTCGCCGAGGGGCTCGGCAAGTACCTGTCCGACCGCTACGATCTGACGGCCAGCCGGACGGCGGCCAAGGTCGGTGCCGGCTGGCAGCCGGAGATCTGGCGGGATTTCGCCGGGGAGCTCGGGATTCTCGGCGCCACCCTGCCCGCCTCGGTGGGAGGCGACGACGGCGGACCGGAAGAGCTGATGGTGATCAGCGAGGCGCTCGGGCATGCGCTGGTCATCGAGCCCTTCGTCGACTCGGTGGTGCTCGGCGCCCGGTTGCTGGCCCGGATCGGCGGCGAGCAGGCCGACGAGCTGGCAGCCCGGATCGGCCGCGGTGAAGCGCTGACCGCGTTCGCCGCACTGGAGGACGGCTCCGGCGGTAACCCCGTCCATCAGGCGACCACCGCGCGCCGCGAGGGCGACGAGTGGGTGCTCGACGGCGCCAAGGCGGTGGTCACCACCGCCCCGCTGGCCGATCAGCTGATCGTCGTCGCCCGGGTCTCCGGTGAGGTTCGCGACGCCGACGGGGTCGCACTCTTCCTGGTCCCGCTCGGTGTGGATGCCCCGGAGGGCCTGACGCTGAAGGAGGTGCGCACCGTGGACGATCGACGGGCTGCCGACATCACGTTGGCCTCGGTGCGGCTTCCGGCAAGTGCGCTGCTCACCGAGGACGCCGGTGAGCTGATCGCGTACGCCTGGGACGAGGCGACGGCCGTGGTGGTCTCCGAAGCGGTGGGCGCGATGCGCAAGGTCTTCGACGACACGGTCGAGTACTCCAAGCAGCGCGAGCAGTTCGGCCAGCCGATCGGCTCGTTCCAGGCGCTGCAGCATCGGATGGTGGACATGCTGCTCGAGCTCGAGCAGGCGGTCGCCGCCCAATACCTGGCCACGCTGTCGTTGTCTGCGCCGGCGGCCGAACGCGCCGCGGCGGTGTCCGCGGCCAAGGTGACCATCGGCCGCGCGGCCCGGTTCATCGGACAGAACTCGGTGCAGTTGCACGGGGCGATGGGCATGACGGAGGAGCTGGCGATCGGCCACTACTTCCGACGGCTCACGGTGATCGAGAACGAGTTCGGTTCGGCCGACGCCCACATCGCGCGCTACCGCCAGGCCACCACGGTCTGAGCAACCCTCCGGTTCAGTCGGGGCCGGGTGGCCGGCCCGCGGGGCGGGTTACGCCCCCTCTGGTGGTGAGTGGGGGTTGTGTGGTGTGCGGTGTCCGATGTGGTGCATGGGGTTGACGGTGTAGTCGTGTCTGGTGCCGGTGATGCGCCAGCCGACCCGGCCGGTGTGGGGGCCTTCGGTGATGATGGTGGTTTCCCAGTGGCCGGGGGTTTTGCTGACGTGGCGGTTGTCGCCGCCGCAGGCGCCGCCGATGGTGTTGATGTCGGTGGTGCCGCCGTCGGCGTAGTCGAGGTCGGCGTGGTGGGCTTCGCATTGAGCGAACGGGCGGGTGCAGCCGGGCCTGGTGCAGCCGCGATCCCTTGCGAACATTGCGAGGCGTTGGGCTTTGTTGGCGAACCGTGACCGGCCGAGGTAGAGCACTTCGGCCGAGTGGTGGGCGAAGACGGCCAGGTGCCAGGTGGCGTCGGCGGCCATGTCGATCAGGTCGGGGACGGGGATGTGGGTGCCGGTGGCGGTGTACCCGGTCCCGGCCAACTCCGCCAGATCCTGGTGGTCGATGGTGACGACGAATTCGGCCGGCAACCGCGTGGGGTCACCGAGCGCCCCATGCCCCAATGCGAAGCGGCACAGCGCGACCAGGGCGTCGTGCTGACGTTGCCCGGGCGAGCGCAGGTCGCGTTTGCGGGCGGCGTCGAGGAGTTCGGGGTCGAGGCCGTCGGTGTCGACCGGACCGGTGGGGCTGTCGGGGTCGTCGGGGTTGTTCATCCCGGGTGCGGCCCATTTGGTCAGGACTACTTCGAGGAGGCCGCGCAGGGCTGGGGTGATCGAGCCGCGGAGCTTGGTCATCAACTGCTGATCCTGCGGCGACAACGTGACGGACCGTCGGCGTTGGCGGTCGGTGTCGTCGGCGAGTTCCCCGTCGGGGTCGAGGAGGGAGAGCAGTCGGTGTCCGACCATCCGCGTCTGCTCCGGCGTCAACGTGACCGCAGACGCGGTCAGATCTGCTTCGGCGCGTGCGCGTTGGTCGACATCGACCGCGTGCGGGATCTTCTGCATGGTCTTGAAGATTTCGGTGACATGGTCGGCGCCGATCGTCCCGGCACTCAACGCTTCGGCGGCGGTCGGGCAGCGCGGTGGGAGTGGTTCGCCGGTCATCGACGTGAACTGTCCGACCGCTTCGGCCAGGAGACGACGGCGGCGGGCTTCGGCGGCGGACAGGTGCAGGATGCCGACGAGGTAGCCGCCCAGGCTCGCTCCACCGGCCTGCTGGTAGGAGCCGCGGTCACTGATTTCGACGAGGAGTTGTGCCTCGGCGGCATCGATCAGGCGGCGGGCGCGTTCACATCCCTCGGTGAGGTCGGTGAGCTGGCGGTCGGTGCAGCCGGTGTAGTCGGCGCGGGTCAACTTGGCTTGCTTGGCGGCGGCGGCGGTGATCAGGGCTTGGAGTTCGATCGGATCGTCGGGCAGCACCATTGTGCTGGTGTCGTCGATGCTGGTCGTCATCGCGTGGTCACCTCCCCCGAAGTGCTGTGCCGACTATCTCGTTGTGCGTTGGTCGTGCTGGTCGGGCTGCGCTGTGCCCTGTCTTACTAGTTCAACGATGATGTGATGTGTTCTGTTCCCATATCGACTAAATGTTCGAACTATTTTTCTTGAGTTCAGAGTATGACTGACCTCTGACATCCTTACGGCGGTCGTGGTTCTTTGCGGCGGATGGTCGGAACTCCGCGCACCGACCGGCCGAGAAGCACCGGAGTTGCAGGTGCAGGATGCTGGGGAGATGGTCGTCGGGCTCAGTCTGCCGGCCGGGAGTGCGTCGGTGGCGGCGATCAGGCGCCGCTCCCGTTCGAGGACGGGAATGGGCTGGGCGAGTTGCTCGTCGGTGCAGTCGGCGCGAGTGAACCGGACCAGTGTCGCGGCTGCGGCCCCGAGCAGGGCTTGGAATGCGATCGGATCATGGGGCAGCACCGCTATGGTGCCGTCGTCGCTTGTCGTCATATGTGCTCACACCCCCCCGCAGTGCCCGCGCCGACTATCTCGTTGTGCGTTTCCGGACCGAGTCTTCGCCGGTGCAGATTCCCCTTCTCACCTGGCGAAACAGCTCGATCCGATGTCTTGAGTTCAGAGTACGACGCGCCTACGACATTCAGGGCGGCGCCGAGAACGACACAGTGGGGACGAGCAGACTCGCGATGACCGAGTTCCCGATACTGCTCCGCAGGGCACCCCGACACTGCTCCGCAGGGCACCCCGTCACTGCTCCGCAGGGCACCCCGTCACTGCTCCGCAGAGCACCCCGTCACTGCTCCGCAGGGCACCCCGACACGCTCCGCAGGGCACCCCTGTCTACTGCTCCCGGACGGCCAGAATCTGCGCGATCGCCCCGATGGGGCCGTTCTCGTCATGCAGGGTGGTCTGCGTCAGCCCGGTGCCGGCCGGCCCGAACGAGACCGCTGTGTCGTAACCCAGCCAGCCCGGCTCCGGATCGCGGAACAGGTGCACGGTCAGATCGACGTTCGGGAAGGCCACCTCGGTGGGGTCACGGCGCACGGCCATGCCGTTGGCGATGTCGAAGAGCGCGGCGGTCTGCGCCAGCGCGGAGACCGGCTCGTCGAGCAGCGGGACGTCGCTGCGGATCCAGAACTGCGCGTCGCCCGGGCCCGCCGACCGGCGCCGCACCTCGATCGAGGCGATCATCCCGCCCGGCCATACGGTGGTCGGGTCGTAGTCCTCGAAGGTCTCCGGTGCTCCCAGCCGCGGCAGCGGGCTTCCCGCGAGCGCCGCAGTGTCCGTCGCGGTCAGCAGCCAGGCGCGGGCCCGCACCCCCGGCCGGCCACCGTGACTGAGCACCGCCTCCACCAGTTCCACCGACTTCCCGGGGCGCAGCACCGTCACCTCGGTCTGGTACTCCTCGAGCGGCAGCGGACCGAGGATGTCGAACGACAGCCGACCCAGACGCATGCCGTCACGGCCACGGGCCGTGCGATCCTGCTCGATCAGATGGGTGAGCAGACCGAACACCGGCGCGATGTGAATCTCCCGAGTGTTCCATGCACCACCGGTGTGCTCGGTGGGCATGAAGGCGTGCTCGCCGGTGCGCAGAAAGTAGGGCACGTGAACCTCCCGGAGTGTGGCCGCATGGGCTGTCGGCAAAGATCGTCCGCTCACAGCCGGTCCGAAAGCGATCTGCCCTCGGAGGCCGTGTCTGCGGACGATCTTTGCAGAACCTAGAACGGGTCGACTCGTCGGCCCAGGACCGGCAGCGAGATCCTCGCCCCGGTGTCCCGGCGCTTGTGCTCCAGGAAGCGCATCGTGGTGTCGAAGTCGTCGAAGAAGGGCAACGTCGCGGAGCCCCGGGACGCGAGCGACGAGGTACAGCGCGAGATCGACTTCGCGGTCCGCTCAGCGGTCGCACTCCTGGAGCAGGCAGTGCTCTCCGCACGATCAACCGCCGACGCTTCGCATTCGACGACGACGAGCTCACCCGCCGCATCGTCGACTCCCTCGTCGAGACCGCCGAGCGCGCCTCAGCCGCGCACTCGACCGCTGCCGAGGGTTAAAGGCCAAAATGTGTGTACAGAACCGCCGATTTCTAGTGCCTGACCTGCTCTGATAGTGGCACGTACATGCTCTGAGAGCATGTACGGTGTCAGATGCTTGGAACTCTCCGATCTGTGGTGTATGCGGCCGGAAACTCGTAAAAAACGGCACTACCAGCGCGGGAAGGACCCGGTGGCGTTGCCGCACCTGCGGCGCCTCAAGTACGCAGTCCCGGCCCGACATCACCCGCAAAGCCGAACTCGATGCGTTCCTCGGGTGGCTCCGCGACGGACGCCGGCCCACCGAAGTCGCCTCAAGTGCCCGGACCTTCCGGCGGCAGAGCGCATGGTGCTGGAACATCGAGGTCCCGCCACCGAAACCCGCCACCACCAGTGCGCAGGTGCTGCTGCTCGACGGCACCTACTTCCAATCGTGGTGCCTGCTGATCGCGTTCGACGGCCAGCACGTCATCGACTGGCAATGGTGTGACCGTGAGAAGAAGATCGCCTGGCAACAGATCACCGGCCGCCAACCCGCCCCGGCCGTCGCGGTCATCGACGGCGGCAACGGCCTGGCCGCCGCCATCGCCGCAGACTGGCCCACCACCCGGATCCAGCGCTGCTACTTCCACATCTTCCAGACCGTCCGCCGCCACCACACCTTCAAACCCCGCCTCGAACCCGGACGCGAAATCCTCACTCTCACCAAAGCATTGATGAACGTCTGAATCCCCCCGGCGTGTCCGGAGACTCCGATTGTTGGGAGAGTGGGAGTCATGCCAGGGAACACAACAAGGCGCTACCCGGCGGAGTTGAAGGCGCGGGCGGTGCGCATGGTCGCCGAGCGGCCAGATGGAGAGACGGAGTGGTCAGCGATCAAGCGCATCGCTCCGCTGCTGGGCATCGGTACCGCGGAGACGTTGCGCAAGTGGGTCCGCCGCGTTGAGATCGATGCCGGATCCCGCGAGGGAGTCACCACGGCCGAGGCCGAGCAGATCCGTCAGCTCAAGCGGGAGGTCGCCGAGCTCAGGCGTGCGAACTCGATCTTGAAGGCCGCCTCGGCTTTCTTCGCGGCCGAGCTCGACCGGCCCGGCGCATGATCATCGAATTCATCCGAGCCCACGCCGACCGGCGTGAACCCGATGGCCTCCGGTGGGGAGTCGAGCCGATCACCGCTGTGCTCGCTGAGCACGGCCTGGTGATCGCCCCATCGACGTATTACGAGCACGTCAACCGCGGCCCCACGGACGCCGAATGGCGAGATGCGCATCTGATCTGCGAAATCCGCCGGGTGCACCGCGAGAACTACGGTGTGTACGGGGCCAGGAAGGTCTGGCTCCAACTGGGCCGTGAGGGCTTCGAAGTCGCCCGGTGCACGGTCGAACGCCTCATGCGCGATGAGGGGATCACCGGAGCGGTGCGCGGGAAGACCAAGCGCACTACCATCGCCGATCACGGTGCTGAGCATGCCGGTGACCTGGTCAACCGGGACTTCGCGCCGCTGGCGCCGGACCGGTTATGGGTTGCCGATTTCACCTACGTATCGACCTGGTCGGGGTGGGTGTATGTCGCGTTCGTCATCGATGCCTACGCCCGCCGGATCCTCGGCTGGGCGACCGCGACGACGATGACCACCGACTTCGTGCTCCACGCCCTCGAGCAGGCGGTATGGACGCGGCACAGAGACGGCCACGGTGATTTCTCCGGGCTGGTCAATCACCACGACAAGGGAGCCCAGTACACCTCGATCCGTCACGGTCAGGCGCTCGCCGAGGCCGGTATCGCCGACTCGGTCGGCAGCACCGGCGACTCATACGACAACGCGCTGGCCGAAACGATCAATGGGCTTTACAAGACCGAATTGATCAAGCCGCGCAAGCCGTGGAAGACCGTCGACGAAGTCGAGATCGCCACCGCCGAGTGGGTCGATTGGTTCAACCATCGACGGCTCTACCAGTACTGCGGCGACATCCCGCCGGCCGAACTGGAAGCCGCGCACTACGCTCGGATCACGACACTTCAACTCGAGGTGTCGACCGTTTGAGACAGTCTCCGGACACGCCGGGGGGATTCACGTCCGCAACGCCGACCAGGCCGTGCTGTGGCTCCAGGCCTACAACGACTGGGAACAGAAATGGGACCAGTACCTACGCCACCGCACCTACCCGAAACTGCACACCAGCCGCCCCAAGGGCGTCTCCGAGAAAGCCACTTGGTGGTACACCCACCGCGACCTGCGTAAGACCCGCGGCCTGTTCCGCCGCCTGATCGCCGACGAGCACCTGTTCACCTGGATCGACCCGCGCCTGACCGATCAGACCACCCCGCTCCAGCGCACCACCTCACCCCTCGAAGGCGGCCCGAACAAAGCCCTCAAAGACCTCTTCCGCCTCCACCGAGGATTCCTCACCGAACACGCCCGCAGAGCCGCGGAATGGAAACTCAATAGCCTCACCGCCAACCCCCACGACCCCTGGAGCCTGGTCCGACCCGAGCACCACAACCCGCCACCAGCCCGCCCGAACCAGACCCCGGTTGAGGATGAACCCACCGGCCCCGCCTTCGGCACCGCCTTCAGCTGGGAAGACGGCAACGGAATCCAACACGGATGGGGCGGCCGCTCCCACTAAACA
>NZ_JBJURU010000005.1:74625-76366 GCF_046098115.1 Gordonia sp. VNK21
CTCCAGAAACTCCCGAAACAAGCCCGGCGGAAGCTCGACGAGCACCTGTTCACCTGGCTCGACCCGCGCCTGACCGATCAGACCACCCCGCTCCAGCGCACCACCTCACCCCTCGAAGGCGGCCCGAACAAAGCCCTCAAAGACCTCTTCCGCCTCCACCGAGGATTCCTCACCGAACACGCCCGCAGAGCCGCGGAATGGAAACTCAATAGCCTCACCGCCAACCCCCACGACCCCTGGAGCCTGGTCCGACCCGAGCACCACAACCCGCCACCAGCCCGCCCGAACCAGACCCCGGTTGAGGATGAACCCACCGGCCCCGCCTTCGGCACCGCCTTCAGCTGGGAAGACGGCAACGGAATCCAACACGGATGGGGCGGCCGCTCCCACTAAACACACCAGAAACCACGACACGCCGGACAGGCCGTACACACATTTTGGCCTTTAACCCGCTGCCGACGATGCGCGCCCCGCCGAGACGCGGAAGCCGGGAAGCCGAGAGACGCCGCACTCCGCAGATGCGTCCGGCCCCGGCAAGACTGTGTCTGGCCGGGGCCGGTGCGTGGTAGCGGGGGCAGGATTTGAACCTACGACCTCTGGGTTATGAGCCCAGCGAGCTACCGAGCTGCTCCACCCCGCGTTGCGAGAACTACGTTACAGGGGCATGAACGGCCGATGCAAATCAGTTCTGGGACAAGGTGATCGACGCCACCGAACTACTTGGAACGGATCCCCATCAGGGCCGCCATCTGCTGCGCCACCGGGTTCAGGTTGAGCTTGTCCGGATCCTTCTTGGCGATGTCGTCCCACGGCTGCGGGTACGCCGGGTTGGACAGAACCGCCCGCTCACCGCCGCGCACGGACGTCGGATTGCCCACCGGAACCTTGCAGCCCGCCTCGGTGTTGAACGGGAAATCGTCGGTGTTGATGTCGAAGTCCGGGTTCTTGGCCTTGATGTCCTTGATCATCTGCGCGGTGCTCTCATAGCCCCGGGTGCACTCGGCCGGATGGTTCGTCTCCAGCACGATGCCGAAGTGGATCTGACCGTCGGGCGAGCCGGTGGTGTGGCTCGACGCCGACAGCGACGAGAGCATGTAGAACAGCATGCCGGTGGAGAAGGTTGCCGGTTCGATGGTGTGCACCGTCTCGCCGAGCTGATGGATCAGCGAGGTCGCATCGTCGCCGTGCTTCTGCAGGAACGACGACAGCTCCGTGGCGGTGAGCTGACCGTCGGAGAGGATGCGGCGCACCGCCGGATCCGACGACGCCAGCTGCGCGGTGATCAACTCCAGATTCTTCGACCAGTCCAGGATCGCGTCGGACTGTTCGGCCTGCGTGCCGAGCACCGGATCGGCGTTGCGGATCAGCGAGATGGTCTGATCCAGATCGTCCACACCGGTCTTCGACAGCTTCTCGAGCGAATCGATCAGCCGGGTCAGATTGTCGGCCTGCCCGTTGAAGGCCTTGCCCAGCTCGGTCACCACGGTGTGCAGATCATCGGTCGGCACCGACTCGGTCAGCGTGATGGCGTCGTCGACCACCTCATTGACCTGCGGCGGAGGGGTCATCCCCTCGATCCGCGAGCCGTCACGCAGATACGGCCCCGAATCGTCGGCCGGCTGCAGATCCAGGTACTGCTCACCGATCGCCGACCGGTTGGCCACCACGGCCACCGCATTTTCGGGAATGTCCCCGGCGCCCTTCTGCAGGACCAGCTCGACGTCGATGCCGTCACCGGCCA
>NZ_JBJURU010000005.1:76376-214201 GCF_046098115.1 Gordonia sp. VNK21
GGCGTCGGCACCCTGCTGTAGCGGTTCTTCCTAGGCCTGTTCGAGTTGGACTTGGTTGAGCTTGTCCGGATCCTTCTTGGCGATGTCGTCCCACGGCTGCGGGTACGCCGGGTTGGACAGAACCGCCCGCTCACCGCCGCGCACGGACGTCGGATTGCCCACCGGAACCTTGCAGCCCGCCTCGGTGTTGAACGGGAAATCGTCGGTGTTGATGTCGAAGTCCGGGTTCTTGGCCTTGATGTCCTTGATCATCTTCGCGGTGCTCTCATAGCCCCGGGTGCACTCGGCCGGATTGTTCGTCTCCAGCACGATGCCGAAGTGGATCTGACCGTCGGGCGAGCCGGTGGTGTGGCTCGACGCCGACAGCGACGAGAGCATGTAGAACAGCATGCCGGTGGAGAAGGTTGCCGGTTCGATGGTGTGCACCGTCTCGCCGAGCTGATGGATCAGCGAGGTCGCATCGTCGCCGTGCTTCTGCAGGAACGACGACAGCTCCGTGGCGGTGAGCTGACCGTCGGAGAGGATGCGGCGCACCGCCGGATCCGACGACGCCAGCTGCGCGGTGATCAACTCCAGATTCTTCGACCAGTCCAGGATCGCGTCGGACTGTTCGGCCTGCGTGCCGAGCACCGGATCGGCGTTGCGGATCAGCGAGATGGTCTGATCCAGATCGTCCACACCGGTCTTCGACAGCTTCTCGAGCGAATCGATCAGCCGGGTCAGATTGTCGGCCTGCCCGTTGAAGGCCTTGCCCAGCTCGGTCACCACGGTGTGCAGATCATCGGTCGGCACCGACTCGGTCAGCGTGATGGCGTCGTCGACCACCTCATTGACCTGCGGCGGAGGGGTCATCCCCTCGATCCGCGAGCCGTCACGCAGATACGGCCCCGAATCGTCGGCCGGCTGCAGATCCAGGTACTGCTCACCGATCGCCGACCGGTTGGCCACCACGGCCACCGCATTTTCGGGAATGTCCCCGGCGCCCTTCTGCAGGACCAGCTCGACGTCGATGCCGTCACCGGCCAGCCGCAGGTCCGAGACCCGGCCTGCCGGAACACCGCGGTAGGTCACCTGCGCCTGCGGGAACAGACCGCCGCTGTCCTTGGCGTGCACGGTCACCGTGTACACGCCCAGACCGATCGTCTCCCCCACCCGCGCATACCGGAAGCCCGCATAGACGGCGGCCAGTAGACCGATGATCACGACGGTGACCAACTGAATCTTGACCAGACGACTCAAAGGCGGCATCGACAACTCCCGACATCGGCCCGGACCGGTGCGGCGGGCGAACCATTTGAGCCTAAATCCGGCAACTGCCACTCACCTAACGCGGACACCCCGCCGGTGAGGAACGGCCTAACCCCATCATCCTGTGATTTTTCTCACTTTAATCGATAGCATGGGGTCACCGGGCCGGCACCGGTCCGCGACCGCAAGGAGGACGTCATGGCTGCACACGCCCAGCATCATCACGAGAGTCACGGCAACCACCCGATGAGCCTCGTCGCCTTCGTCACGCTGATGACCGGCGGCCTGTTCGCTGCTCTCTGGGTGATCACGCTGGCCGAACTCCCCGACAACAAGCCCACCAACATCGCCTACGGCATCACCGCGCTGGTCCTGCTCACCAGCACCGCGGTCATCTACACCTGGCTCACCCGGCACCTGCACCATTCGCCGCTGATGCCCGACAACACGCCCGCCGAGATCGACCGCTACCTCGAGCATGTGGGCCGCGACGACGCCCCGCTGGTCAATGCGGGCGCCGCCGATCCGCAACAGCGCTGAGCGATCGCGCGATTCGTCACAGCAGTTCGGCAGGTGTCCCGACGCCGAGCGGCCCGGCTACTTGCGCAGCGCCTTGTACTTGTCGATCGCCTGCGCGAGCTGCTCGAAGGCCTTGGACAGCTGCCCCAGGTCGCCGCTGGTCTGCGCCTGCGTCACCTGATCGAGCGCGGAGTCGATGCCGTCGATCGCCGCACTGACCTCCGGGGTGTCGTCCGGTGAGCGCTCCGGCACCACGGTGGCCGGCTCGTCGTCACCGGTGTCGCCGTCCTCGGGCTGTGACTCGCTGCCGGGCTCGGCCGTCTCCCCCTTCTGGGTCGGGGTGGCCGCGCTCGGGTTGATGCCGACCTGCTTGAGCGCCTCGCCGACGGTGGCCGCGAAGCCCACCCGCACGCCGTCCACACCCGCGGCCGCGTTGTAGTACGTCAGCACCCGGTAGAGCTTGGGCATGGCCGAGTCACCGGATTTGGCTTCGGTGTACATCGGCTGCACGTAGAGGATGCCGTTGCCGCCCACCGGCAGCGCCAGCAGATTGCCGTAGGTCACATTGGTGGTGTCCTCGACCAGTTTTCGCGCATTGGCCACGGTGCCGTTGTTCTTCATGTTCTCGGCGGCCTGCCGCGGACCCACGGTCTGGTTGTCGGTGGGCAGCGTCTTCACTGTGATCCGGCCGTAGCCCTCCGGATCGGAGTCGGCGGTCATGTAGGCCGCCAGGTTCTGCCGCTTGAGGGCGGTCATCACGGTGGTGAGCTGGAACTGCGCGGTGTTCTGATCACCCGGCGCCGAGGCCGTGAAGTAGTACGGCGGCTGACTCAGGTTCTTCTGTTCATCGGTGCCCGGATCGTTGGGGACCGACCAGAAGTTGTTCGCCCGGAAGAAGGTCGGCGCATCGGCGACGTGGTACCGGGTGAGCAGCTGGCGCTGCAGCTTGAACAGATCCTCCGGGTAGCGCAGATGCGCCCTCAGATCCGCCTTCTCGTCGAGTTCCGCCTTGGGCTTGACGGTGCCCGGGAAGACCTTCATCCAGGTCTTGAGCACCGGGTCGGTGTCATCGGCCTGGTACAGCGTCACCTCGCCGGTGTAGGCGTCGACGGTGGCCTTGACCGAGTTCCGGGCGTACGAGACCTCCTCGGCGGCCTGCTGCCGTCCGGTGGTGCCCTGGTTCTCCACTCGCGAGTCGACGGTGGCGTCCTGCAACTGCATGCGCTGCGAGTACGGGTAGTTGCTCAAGGTGGTGTAGCCGTCGACGATCCACTTGATCGAGCCGTCGTCCATCACCGCCGGATAGGTCTTCGAGTCCACGGTGAGCCACGGGGCCACCTTCTTGACCCGGTCCCGCGGATCGCGGTTGTACAGGATCCGCGAGTTGTCGTTGAGAGCGTTGGAGAGCAGGAAGTTCCGCTCGCCGTACTTGAGGGCGTACAGCCCCTTGACCGCCCAGTTGCTCAGGGACACCCCCGAATCGGCGGTGTAGGTGTAGTCGGAGCTGTCGCCGTCGTACTCCTTGGCGTCACCGGTGGTGCCGACGATGGCGTAGTCCGGATCCACCTTGGCGATGAGTTCGCCGAAGTAGATGCGCGGCTGCTTGACCTTGAACGGCGCCTTGGCCTGGAACTCCGGGTTCTTGATCGTCTCGGTGTCGGCGACGATGAACACCGGCATGCCGCCGCGGTCCGAGTTCGAATCGCTGCTCGCCTCGTCGACGGTGTTGGCCTGCGCGGCGATGAAGCCGTTGCCGTGCGTGTAGACGGTGTGCTTGTTGATCCAGTTGGTCTGATTCTCCCCGAGACGCTCCGGATCGAGTTCGCGGGCGGCGACGACGAAGTCGCGCTGCTGACCGTCCACCTGGTAGCGATCCACCGCGAGCTGCGACGGGAATCCGTACAGGTTCTTGAGCGCCTGCCGCTGGTAGAACGCCTTGGACAGCACGTTCGGGTCGAGGATCCGGATATTGGACAGGGTGGCCTCGTCGGAGTTCACCCGCGCCGGATCGGCGGGAGTGCGCGTCCAGTTGGTCTCGTAGGTCACGTCCTGTTCCGGCCGGATCCGGTAGGCGTCGGTGGTGGCCGTGATGTTGCGCTGGATGTACTCGGCCTCCCGGTCCGCGGCGCTCGGCTTGACCGCGAACTGCTCCATCGCCGCCGGCCAGATCACGCCGATCGCCAGCGAGGCGACGATCATCAGCACGGCCGCCAGCGCCGGGATCCGCAGATCGCGCAGGAAGATGGCGGCGAAGAAGGCCGCCGCACAGATGATGGCGATCGCCATCAGCATGAGCTTGGCCGGCAGCAGGTAGTTCATGTCGGTGTACGTGCCGCCGGTGAAGATGTCGCCGCGCCGGTCGCTGCTCAGCAGGTCGTACCGGTCGAACCAGTAGGCGATGGCCTTGAGCAGGACGAAGGTGCCCAGCAGCACGGCGAGCTGAATCCGCGCCGGATTGCTCAGCCCGCCGCGGCGGCCGCCGCCGCCGAGCCGGATGCCGCCGAAGATGTACTGGGTGAGCAGGTTCAGCACGAAGGCGATGCCGACGGCCAGGAAGAGCAGATCGAGCAGCAGCCGGTAGAACGGCAGACCGAAGGCGTAGAAGCCCACGTCCAGATCGAACTCCGGGTCGCGGACGCCGAAGGTCTCCGCGTGCAGGAAGGCCTGGATGGTGTCCCAGGAGGCCTGTGCGACCAGCCCGGCGATGATGCCGACGATCAGCGCCGGCACCAGCGCGGTGAGCCAGGGACGCTTGCCGAGCACCGCCCGGTAGCGGGTGAGCGGATCACCCGGGCCGGTCTCCGGCACGAAGTCGGGGCGGGTGCGATAGGCGGCGTACACCGCACCGAAGATGATCGCGCCCACCAGGAGGGTGGCCACCAGGAAGACGACCACCCGGGTCCACACCATCGTCGACATGACGTTGCCGTAGCCGACGTCGGAATACCAGAGCCAGTCGGTGGAGAGCGAGACGACTCGCGGCCCGACCAGCAGCAGGACCAGCAGCACCACCGCGATGCCGATCAGGATCTTGGCTCTGCGTGACAGAGTCGGCCGGTTGATCGGCCCGCGGGCACTCACCACGTTCGTTACTCCCCTTGCGGGTCGGAGACATCGATGTCACCACCATACTGATTCGCCGAAAGCCGACACACACGGACAGCGGCCGCCGGTGGACAATGACGGGGTGAGCTACTCCGATGCCGACCTCGGCAATGCCCTGGCCCAGTGCGCTCTGTTCGCCGCCGACCGCCCCTGGGCCTCACCCGATCTGCTGTTCGCGCTGGTACCGACGTCGGAGCTGGCCGCCGCCGCTCCCGGGCTGGTGGACCCCGCCGATGCCAGCGCGCTGAGCCCGGTGCTGCAGGAGACCGACCCCGAGGCCGACCTCGAGGCGCTGCTCGCCACGCTGGCCTGGCCGGGGCAGGTGGCCGGCTGCGCGCTGGTCACCGAGATCACGGTGCAGTCGCCCGACGATCCGGAGCAGACCCAGAGGGCCCGGCTGATCGCCGGCGCCCTGCGCGGTGGCCGGCGGCTGGCGCTGCTGAGCCTGGAGAGCCTGCCCGACGAGCTGCGCACCCATCCCGAGCTCGCCCCGGACCTGCTCGGCGCGCTGGCCGCGACCTTCGAGTAGCGCTCGGTCAGCAGTGCGGACGCGGGGCGCCGGAGTCGAGGGCGCCGAGCGCGTCGACGGCCTCGCCGAGCTTCCCGACCTTGATCAGCTCGAGGCCGTCGGGGGCACCGTCCTTGGCTTCGGTGCAGTTCTCGGCCGGCACGAGGAAGGCGGTGGCACCGGCCTCCTTGGCGGCCTTGATCTTGTGCTGGATGCCGCCGATGGCGCCGACCGTGCCGTCCGGGACGATGGTGCCGGTTCCAGCGATGAACTTCCCGTGGGCCAGGTCGCCGGTGGTGAGCAGGTCGATCACCGCGAGCGTCAACATGAGGCCGGCCGAGGGACCGCCGATGCCCTCGACGTTGTAGCTGATCTTCACATTCGGATCTCCGCTGACCAGCTTGAAGGTGGTGCCCAGGTAGGCGACGGACGGATCCTCCGGCCGCGCCCCGAGGGTCACCTGCACGTCCTGCCGGCCGCCCTTGCGGTCGACGACCACCTGCACGGTGTCGCCCGGTTTGCGGGCGCGGACCGCGTCCACCAGTTCCTGACCGGTGCTCACCGGCTGACCGGCGAAGGACACGATCACGTCCCCGGGCTCGAGCCGGCCGACGGCCGGGCTGCCGTCGGCGACGGTCCGCACGCCGACGGCCACCGGGCGTTTGAGGTAGGTCAGCGCGGCCGCGGTGGCGTTGTCCTCCGAGCTGGTCATCTGCTCGGCGTTCTCCTGGTCGACCTCTTCGTTGGTCTTGCCGGCCGGGATGTACACCTCACGCGGCTGCAGCTCGTAGGTGCTCGAGAACCACATGCCGATGGCCTGGAACAGGGTGATCTCGTCCCGCAGCGAGACGGTGGTCAGGTTGAGGTGGCCGGCGTCGGCCTCCGAACGCTTCTCGTCGACACCGCCGGTCACCTCGACGACGGGTTTGCCCTTGAGCGTGCCGAGCGTGTTCACGGTGGGCCCGGGCGAGAGCGCCACATAGGGCACCCGGGCGAGCGAGCCGGCGAGGACGAACGCCACCAGGATGACTGTCGCGACGCCGATGGTCACCAGGCGACGGCGGGCCGGGTTGAGTTTCACCCCGTCGAGGATAATCGACGCACCGGGCGGTACCCCGCCGGACCGGTACCGTGGAGGCATGAGCGATCTGCCCTTCGGCTTCTCCTCGTCCGGCCGCGACGATGACGAGAACGACCGCGACTCCGGCTCCGGCGACACCTCCGGGGCCGGTGGCCGCGCCTCCGGTTCCGGCGGCGCCGGCTTCGGTTTCGATCCGTCCGTCTTCGGCGGTGCCGGCTTCGACCCGTCCCAGCTCGGCGGCGCCGGCTTCGATCCGTCTCAGCTCGGCGCGATGTTCACCCAGCTCGGCCAGATGTTCAGCGGCATGGGCTCCGGCGGCCAGGGCGGCGGCCCGGTGAACTACGAGCTGGCCGCCCGGCTGGCCCGGCAGCAGGTGGGCGACTTCAAACCGATGCTCGACAACGAGGAGCGGGCCGTCGCCGACGCGGTGCAGCTGGCCGAGCTCTGGCTCAACGAGGCCACCACCCTGCCGGCCGGTATCACCGCCACCGCCGCATGGACTCCGGTGGACTGGCTGGAGAACACCCTGCCCACCTGGCAGCGGCTGTGCGATCCGGTCGCCGCTTCGCTCGCCTCCGGCTGGCAGGACTCACTGCCCGAGGAGATGCGGTCGATGGCCGGACCGATGGTGGGCATGATGAGCTCGCTCGGCGGGATGATGTTCGGCACCCAGCTCGGCCAGGGGCTGGGGCAGCTGGCCAAGGAGGTGCTCACCTCCACCGACATCGGGCTGCCGCTGGGACCGGCCGGTACCGGGGTGCTGCTGCCCGAGGCCATCGCCCGGTTCGCCGAGGGCCTGGACCTTCCCGGCCAGGAGATCGTCGTCTTCTTCGCAGCCCGCGAGGCCGCCCACCAGCGTCTGTTCACGCATGTGCCGTGGCTGACGCAGCGCCTGCTCGGCGCCGTCGAAGACTATGCGCGCGGCATCCGGCTGGACATGAGCGGCCTCGAGCAGCTCGGGGCCGGGATCGACCCGCAGGAACTGCTGTCCGATCCGGCGAAGATGGAAGAGCTGATGGGCCAGGCGGCCAGCTTCGAGCCGCAGACCACCCCGGAGCAGCAGGCGGCGCTGGCCCGGCTGGAGACGCTGCTCGCCCTGATCGAGGGCTGGGTGGAGAACACGGTCACCGCGGCACTGGCCGACCGGATTCCGGCGACGGCCGCGCTCACCGAGACCATGCGGCGGCGCCGGGCCACCGGCGGCCCGGCCGAGCAGACCTTCGGCACGCTGATCGGGCTGGAGTTGCGGCCCCGCGAACTGCGCGAGGCCGCCGATCTGTGGCGCCGGCTGGACGAGGCGGCCGGCACGCAGGCACGGGACGCGGTCTGGGAGCACCCGGATCTGCTGCCCGACTCCGAGGACCTCGACAATCCGGCCGGCTTCGTCGACCGCGTGATCGGCGGCGGCACCAGCGCCTTCGACGACCCGATGGCCGAACTCGAACGGACCATCGCCGAGGAGCGCGAGCGCCGCGATCGCGGTGAGGACGAGGGCCGCGAGGACGGTCCGGCGTCCTCGTGATCGCAGCCTCCTGAGCTCCTCCTCCCGAACACGCCCCGGCCGCCACCGCGCCACCGCGCCGGGGCCGCCTGTGGACAACGCTCTCGACGGCGGCGCCCGCAGCTGGCAGCGTGGGCGCGTATGGGGACGATCGGGGCGGGGGACGTCGACGATGCGCAGGCCGCAGCGCTGCCGCGGCTGGCGCCCGGAGTGCCGGTCCTGGTCCGTCCCGATCATGCCGTGCACGTCGGCACGGCACTCGAGTCGGCGCTGATCTGGCCGGTTCCGCAGACTGCGGCCCCGGAGGCGGTGGCCGAGCTGATCGTCGCGCTGCGCGACCCGGCCGGCTGCGGCCGGCTCACCGAGGCCCGGCGCGCCGCCGGCCTCACCGCCGCCGACTGGACCGCCCTGCTGACCGCACTGGCCGCGGCCGGCAAGATCGCGCCCGCACCGGCGTCGTCGTCGCTGCAGATCCGGGTGAACGGAACCGGGCCGCTGGGCCGGTCGCTGCGCCGCAGCCTGAGCGGTGCCGGGCTGAGCGTGCTCGACGACCAGCGGACACCCGAGATCTTCGACGACGCGCCGGCGCGGGACTGCAACCTGCTGGTGCTGGCCGATCGCACCCTGATCGATCCCGCGGTCCGGCTGGCCCTGATGCGCTCGCGCACACCGCATCTGCTGGTGGGCACCGATGATCGCCGCGGCACCGTCGGCCCGCTGGTGCTGCCCGGCCTGAGCAGCTGCCTGCACTGTGCGGATCTGCATCGCAGCGAGATCGACCCGTACTGGCCGGTGATCGCGCCGCGGCTGAGTCAGGTGCCGCCGGCGGCCCGGCCGGAACTGTCCGAACTGACCGCGCTGCTGGCCCATCACGAGATCCTCGGAATAGCCGCCGCCCTGTCGGCACCGGACCATCCGGCACCCCAGACCCTCGATCATCGGCTGTCGGTGAGGACCGCCCCGGCGGGCACCCGGCTGATTCCCGCCCCGCGCCATCCGCGGTGTTCATGCCGCTATCCTCAAGGGGACGGAAGGGAATCCATTGAGCGAGATCACCCGCGGACAGGGCCGCCGCAATGCCAAGCTGGCCTCGCTTCCCCTCGGCATGGCCGGTCGCGCGGTCGGCGGCGTCGGTAAGCGGCTGACCGGAAAGAGCAAGGACGAGGTCAGCGCCGAGATGATGGGCAAGACCGCCGAGCAGCTCTTCTCGGTGCTCGGCGAGCTCAAGGGCGGCGCCATGAAGGTGGGCCAGGCGCTCTCGATCATGGAGGCCGCCATCCCCGACGAGTACGGGGAGCCGTTCCGCGAGGCGCTCACCAAACTGCAGGCGGAGGCCCCGCCGATGCCCACCGCGACCGTGCACAGGGTGCTCGATCAGCAGCTGGGCACCAAGTGGCGCGAGCGGTTCGCCTCATTCGACGACCAGCCGGCCGCCGCGGCCAGCATCGGCCAGGTGCATCGTGCGGTGTGGGCCGACGGCCGTCCGGTGGCGGTGAAGGTGCAGTATCCCGGCGCCGACCATGCGCTGCGCGCCGACCTGAAGACTCTGCGCCGGGTCTCCGGACTGATCCAGAAGCTCTCCCCCGGCACCGACGTGAAGGGCATGGTCGACGAGCTCATCGACCGGACCGACGACGAGCTCGACTACATCGCCGAGGCCGACAATCAGCGCGCCTTCGCCGCGGCCTTCGACGGCGACCCCGATTTCGTGATCCCCAAGGTGGTGGCGAGCGCCCCCAAGGTGGTGGTCTCGGAGTGGATCGAGGGCACCCGGCTGTCCAGGCTGATCACCGACGGCACCCGCGAGCAGCGCAACGATGCCGCCCTGAAGATGACGACCTTCGAGTTCAGTTCACCGGCCCGCGTGGGGCTGCTGCACGGCGACCCGCATCCGGGCAACTTCTTCATCCTCGACGACGGCCGGTTCGGGGTGCTCGACTTCGGCGCGGTGGGCCGCTACCCGAACGGGCTGCCGCCGCACACCGGCGAGATCCTGGCACTGGCCCGCGACCAGAAGTACGACGAGCTGCGCGAGCTGATGGTGCAGACCGGCTTCATCCAGCGAGCCTACGCCGACCGGGTGACCTCGGCGGACCTGGCCAAGTATCTGCAGCCATACATCGATCCGCTCTACACCGACACCTTCCACTTCACCCGCAAGTGGCTGCAGCGGGCGGCGGGCAAGGCCACCGACGTGACCGGCGACGTCTACAAGACGTCCCGCAACCTGAACGTGCCCAAGGAGTACGTGATGGTCTTCCGGGTGCTGCTCGGCTGTGTCGGCATCGCCGCCCAGCTCGACGCCGAGGCGCCGTACCGGGCGATCATGTACGAGTGGGTGCCGGGCATCGATGAGCAGGCCGGCTGACGAGACAGGCCTGATCGGGACCTCAACGGCAGACCCCGGGCGCACAGGCGCCCGGGGTCTGCCCTATCGGGCGTCCTTACGCGGCCGGCCGCGGGGGCGCTTACGGGCGATGACGGTGCCGCCGGAGAAGATCTCGCCGCCCCAGACGCCCCAGGGTTCGCGCCGGTCGACGGCCTCGGCCAGGCACGGCGCCTGCAGCGGGCACTGTGCGCACAGGCTTTTCGCCTGTTCGAGGTCGTCCGGTGATTCGGCGAACCACAGGTCGGCGTCGGCGCTCTGGCAGGGCAGTTCCAGGGCCGGTTTCCGGAGTTGTGGGGTGATGGTCATGTGGGGGCTTTCGCGGGAGAAGTGACTGTGGTCTTCGGTGCGAAATCCGCGGAGCCGATCCGGCGGGCGCCGGAACGAGAAAGGCCACGGGATTCGCTGGTGCGATTCGCCGTGGCCGGTGAGGTCCCTGATCGGGGCAGTCAGCTCCGTTTCCGGAGGACCTGGGAACTGCCGTCGGGCCGGGCCGCGGGGAATCGCGTGCGCGCTCGTGCCGCTGCGGGTACGCGCAGCGCGTGAGCGGCGTGCCGGTGATCGATCACGGCGATTCCCTTTCGGCTGGACAGCACAGCCCGACGACGTCGAGCTTCTTACCCCCGTCAGCGTACGGACCCCGCCGGGGGCACACAAGTTATTTTCTACCTGCGGTTTCGCGTCGGGAGGCGATCACCGAGAGCAGTTCGGCGCCGAAGGCGTCGATCCGCTCGGGCACCATCCCGGAGACCGCGGCGAGCTCGGCCGGGGTCTGCGGCAGCGACGTCGCCAGGTCGGCGAGCAGCCGCCGGCTGCACACATTGGCTTCGCGCAGTTCGTTGTCCCGGGCGTAGTCGGTGCGCCAGGCCAGCAGAGCCTTGAGCACCCGGGGATCGGGGCCGTCGTCGACGTCCCCGGCGGTGCCGGTGACCAGTCCGTCGAGGAAACGCGACCGGCCGCGGGTGGCCGACTGCCCCGCCGAGCGGGCCAGTGACCAGGACAGGTGCAGGTGCTCGCGGGCCCGGGTGATGCCCACGTAGAGCAGGCGCCGCTCTTCTTCGATCTCCTCGGCGGTGCGCGCCCGGCTCAGCGGCATGGCCCCCTCGTGCAGCCCGGTCAGCAGCACGGCATCCCATTCCAGGCCCTTCGCGGCGTGGATGGAGGCCAGGGTGACGCCCTGCCGGTCGGCGGGCTGCGGATTGCGGGCCCGATCGGCCAGCCCGGCGACCACCTCGGCGAAGCCCGCCGAGGGCTGGGCGGCGGCCAGGTCCGCCGCCAGGTCGGCCAGCCGGCGCAGCTGCTGCCAGCGGCCCCGCTCGTTGCGGCCGCGGGGCTCGTCGTCGGTCAGCCCGATCGGGCGCAGTGCATGGCGCACCGCCTCGGCGGGCGGCATCGGCGGCGGCGGGCCGTCGGCCAGCGCGGTGAGCCGGCGCAGGCCGGCGACGATCTCGGGACGTTCGAAGAAGCCGACGGCGCCGTGCAGACGGTACGGGATGCCCGCACCGGACAGTTCCTCCTCGAAGACCTCGGAGGCGGCGTTGATCCGGTAGAGCACGGCGATCTGCTCGGCCGGCACCCCCGACCGCATCAGCCGGCGGATCTCCGCCCCGACGCCCACGGCCTCGGCCTGTTCGTCCGGGTATTCGGCGAAGACCGGTTCGGGTCCGTCCGGGCGCTGTCCCACCAGCGCCAGCCTGCTGCCGGCCACCCGGCCGCGGGCCCGCCCGATGACCGCATTGGCCAGCCCCACCACCTGCGGGGTGGACCGGTAGTCGCGTTCGAGGCGCACCAGGGTGGCGTCGGGATAGTCGCGGGTGAAGCCGATCAGATAGTCGGGTGAGGCGCCGGTGAAGCTGTAGATGGTCTGGTTGGCGTCGCCGACCACGGTCAGGTCGTCGCGGCCGCCGAGCCAGGCGCGCAGCAGGTCCTGCTGGACCGGGGTGACGTCCTGGTATTCGTCGACGACGAAGCTGCGGTACCGGGACCGGAACTCCTCGGCGACCGCCGGCGCGGATTTGAGGATCTCCGCGGTGTAGATGATCAGGTCCTCGAAGTCGAGGAGCCGATCCCCGGCCGGACTCACCTTGCCGTTCTCGTAGGCGGCGAAGACGCGGGCAACGGTCTCGGCCGGCAGCGGCAGATCACGGCCGGCGGAGGCCTCGGCGTAGCCGGAGGGGCCGTGCAGACAGGACTTGGCCCATTCGATCTCGCCGGCGAGGTCACGGACGAGTTCCCGGTCGGCGGTGTCCAGGCCGGTCTCGCCCATCGCCCGGCGCACCATCGGGAACTTGGTGTCCATCAGCTCCCAGCGCATCTCGCCCATCACCTGCGGCCAGAAGTAGCGGAGCTGACGCAGCGCCGCCGCGTGGAAGGTCTGCGCGGCCACCGCACCGGTGGGACCGATCACGCCGAGGGTCCGCAGCCGGTCGCGCATCTCGGCGGCGGCCCGGGAGGTGAAGGTGACGGCCAGTACCTGGCTCGGGTTGACCTGCCCGCCGTCGATCAGGGCGGCGATGCGCCGGGTGATGGTGCGGGTCTTGCCGGTGCCGGCGCCGGCGAGCACGCACACCGGTCCGCGCGGCGCGGTCACGGCCTGCAGCTGGGCCGGGTCGAGGCCCTCGGTGATCGCACTCATGGCTTCACCGTCTCATCCGGGTCTGACAGCGCCGGGCTCACACCAGGCCGAGTGCGCTCATCACTTCGCCGACCGACGGATTGGTGGCGGTGGTGCCGTCCGCGTAGAGCACGGTGGGCACCACGTGGTTGCCGTTGTTGACGCTGCCGACGAACTCGGCGGCCTCCGGCTGCTCCTCGATGTCGATCTCGGTCCACTGCACGCCGTTGCGTTCGAGGCCGGCCTTGAGGCGGTGGCAGAACGGGCACCAGCTGGTGGTGTACAGAGTCAGCTCGGTCATGCCGTCGAGCTTACCGGCCGGTGCGCGGCGGACTCGGCCGCGGTCAGCGCTGCGGGCCGCCGGCCCAGCCGGCGATCAGGCTGCGCGCGATGGACACGCTCGGCGGCAGCAGCAGCTCGGCGCCGTCGTCGGCGCCCCACTCCCCGGCCAGTGCGGCACGCACCTGCTCGCGGTGGAACCAGCGGGCCTCGGCCAGCTCGCCGTCGACCGGGGCGATCGGCTGCCCCGGATCGGCGACGGCCTCGAAGCCGAGCATCAGTGAACGCGGGAACGGCCACGGCTGCGAGCCCAGGTAGCGCGGCGAGTGCGCGCTCACCCCGGTCTCCTCGGCCACCTCGCGCAGCACGGTCTGCTCGGCGGATTCTCCGGGTTCGACGAAGCCGGCCAGCGTGGAGAACCAGCGCTGCGGCCATACCTGCTGGCGGCCGAGCAGCACCTGGTCAGCGCCGTCGTGCACCACCATGATCACCGCCGGATCGGTGCGCGGGTACTCCTCGTGACCGGTCGACGGATTGCGTCGCACCCAGCCGGCCTTGTCGACCGTGGTGCGGCTGCCGTCGACCGGTGAGAACTCGGCGCTGCGGTGCCAGTTGAGCAGACCCAGCGCGGTGGCCAGCAGGCCGGCATCGTCGGCGCCGAGCAGGTGGGCGCCGGTGCGCAGCTCCCCGACCGGTTCGGCCAGGTCGTCCACGGCCAGCGCCCAGCGGTGCGTCCCGGCCACCCCGAGGAAGATCGCGTCGGCCGGCGGTGCGGCCGCCACCTCGGCGGCGGCGCTCCAGCGCAGTGCCCCGGCAGCGTCCACCGGATAGCGGCCGCGCCGGTCGATCAGCAGGATCTGGGCTGCGGGCCAGCCGTCGGTGAGCGCCGCGGGGTCCGAGCGCAGCGCGTCGGCCCGGTCGAAGACGGCCCGCGAGAGCAGCGGCGGCTCCGGGAAGTCGAAGGAACCGGTGCCGCTCATCCGCGCTCCCCCTGCCGCACGTAGAGCAGTCGGTCGCCGGTCTCGATGGCTTCGACCTGCTCGTCGCCGACCCGGTACAGGGTGCCGTCGCGGACCACGCCGAGCACCAGGTCCTTGGTGTGCGCCGGCGAACCGCCGGTCTCGGACGGTTCCACCTCCCGCTCGGCGATGGCGTAGCCCTCTTCCGGGCTGAGCAGGTCTTCGACCACCTCCACCACGGACGGGGTGATGGTGGCGATGCCGAGCAGCCGGCCGGCGGTCTCCGAGGAGACGACCACCGAGTTGGCGCCGGACTGGCGCATCAGATGGATGTTCTCGGATTCGCGGATCGCGGCGACCACCTTGGCGCGCGGATTGAGTTCGCGGGCGGTGAGGGTGACCATCACCGCCGTGTCGTCGCGGTTGGCGGCGATGACGATGGCGGCGGCGTGCTGGACTCCGGCCAGCCGCAGCACGTCGGCCTTGGTGGCGTCACCGCGCACGGTGACCAAGCCGTCGGCGGCCGCGGCCTCGAGGGCGGCGGTGTCCTCGTCCACCACGACGATCTCGCCGGGCCGGCCGCCGTCGGCGATGACCGCGGCGGTGGCGGTGCGGCCCTTGGTGCCGTATCCGATGACGACGGTGTGGTTGCGCACCCGGGTCCTCCAGTTCTGGATCTTGATCGCCTGACGCGACCGTTCGGTGAGCACCTCGAGGGTGGTGCCGATGAGCACGATCAGGAAGAGCACGCGCAGCGGCGTGATGAAGACGACGTTGATCAGCCGCGCGGATTCGGAGATCGGCGTGATGTCGCCGTAGCCGGTGGTCGAGAGGGTGACCGCCGAATAGTAGAGCGAGTCGAGGTAGGTGAGGGTGCCGCCTTTGGCATCCCGGTAGCCGTGCCGGTCGAGGAAGACCACCAGCGAGCACACGAACAGTGTGATCAGCGCCCACAGCACACGCCGCCCGATGGCCCGGGTGGGGCTGGTCTCGCTCTCCGGGATGCGGACGATGCCCACCAGGGCGTAGTCGGGTTTGTCACCGAGCCCGTCGCCGCGGCCCGCCGCCCGGAGCAGCCGCTCACGCATGTCGCCGCCCCGACGCCGATCGTATGGTCACAGCTTTGCAGGCTACTCGATCACCGACGGTGCGGCGGAGAGCATCTCGCCCAGTGCCTCCGCGTCGGGCAGCGACTCGGGTTCGAGCGTGTAGCCGTGGCGGACGTAGACGAAGGCCGCGCGCACCTGCGCCGGGTCCACACCGGCCAGCCGCGCCCAGGCCACCCGGTAGGCGGCGAGCTGGATCTCCAGCGCCGGGCGGCGGGCCGGTTCGGGCACCGCTCCGGTCTTCCAGTCCACCACCAGCCAGCCGTCGCCGTCGGCGAAGACCGCGTCCATCCGGCCGCGCACCACGGCCCGGCCGATCACCGTCTCGAAGCCCACTTCCACGTCGACGGGGGTCCGGTCGGCCCACGGCGAGGCCAGGAACGCCGCCCGCAGCACGTCGAGGTCGTCGTCGACGGCGGTGTCGTCGGCGGCGCCGGGAAGTTCGTCCAGGTCCAGCAGCCGGGTGGCGCCGAACCGCCGCTCCACCCAGGCGTGGAAGGCGGTGCCGCGGCGCGCCATCGGATTGGGCCGGAAGGGCACCGGCCGGCGCAGCCGGGCGGCGAAGGCGGCCTCGTCGGCCCGCAGATCCACCAGCTGGCTCACCGACAGCTGGCCCGGCAGCGGCACGTCCACCACCCCGGAGCCTGTCCGCCGGTGCTCGTCGAGCAGCCGGTCCACCTCGTCGCGCCAGGCCCGGATCTCCGGATCGTCGGTGTCGGGCGCGGCGGCGGCCCGGGCGGCGCCGACCGCGGCGGCGGCCTCGGCGAGGGCGGCCCGGCGCGGTCCGTCCGGTTCCGGCGGCCACGGCGCGGTGACCGGTTCGGCGGCCAGCGGGTTGAGCGCCCCGTCCTCGGGTGCGGGAGCGTCGACCGCGATGCGCAGCCGATGCGGCTCTCGCGCCGCCGCGACCAGCTCGGCGAGTTCGAGGTAGAAGTCGGAGCCGCCGCGCGGCTTGTCCCCGGTCTCGGACCAGTGGTGGGCGGAGATCAGCAGGGTGTCCTTGGCCCGGGTGAGCGCCACGTAGAGCAGCCGGCGGTCCTCGTCGAGCCGGCGGTCGGCGATGTCCTCCTTGTGAGCGGCCAGCGCCTCCTCGAGTTCCCTGCGGTCGCCCACCGCTCCCAGGTTCAGTGCCGGGAAGCCCGCCTCGTCGCCGTGGGCGACGTCGCCGCGCAGCTGCGCCGGCAGCTCGCGCGGCGAGCCCAGCCAGGTGCTGTCGGATTTGCCGCTCGGGAAGATGCCGCGCGCGAGATGCGGCAGTGCCACCACATCCCATTCCAGGCCTTTGGCGGCGTGCACAGTGAGGATCTGCACCCGCTGCTCGGCCACCTCCACCTGACCGGCCTCCAGACCCTTCTCGACGCTTTCGGCGGCGTCGAGGAAGGCCAGCAACCCCGGCAGGGTGGCGCCGGGCCGATCGGCGTAGCCGGCGACGTACTCGGCGAAGGCGTCGAGATGTTCGCGTCCGGTGGTCCGGCCACGCATCCTGTGTGCCCGCACCTGGGCCTCCACGGCCACCCCGATGGTCTGTTCGACGTCGGCGACCAGTTCGGGCAGCGGCTGACCGATGCGCCGGCGCAGCCGCTCGAGTTCCCGGCCGAAGGCGACGATGCGCCGGTGGCCGTCGGGGCTGTAGCGGTGCTCCTCCCCCGGGTCGGCGAGGGCGTCGGCCAGGCCGGCGGTCTCCACCGATTCGGCGGGCAGGGCGGCGGCGAGCGCCTCGTCGAGCTGTTCCCGGCTCTCCACGGCACCGCCGGCGACCACCGTGCGGGCCGCCGCCAGTTCCCGGGCCCGCCGCCACAGCGCGGCCAGGTCGGCGGCGCCGAGCCGCCAGCGGGCACCGGTGAGCAGCCGCATGGCGGCGCTGCCGGCGAGCGGATCGGCCATCAGGCGCAGGGTGGCGACGATGTCGGTGATCTCCGGGACGTGCAGCAGGCCGCCGATGCCGACCACCTCGGCCGGGATGCCGCGTTCTTCCAGGATCGCGGCCAGCGGTGCCGAATCGTCGTTGCGGCGCACCAGGATCGCCACGGTGGGCGGGGCCTGTCCGTCGGCGTCGGCGGTCCGGTAGCAGTCCTCGATGCGGTCGGCGATCCAGGTGCGTTCGTCGAGGACGGTCTCGGTCAGGGCCAGCTCCACCCGTCCGTCGGGGGCGTCGGGGCGGGCCCGCAGCACGCTGACCGGCACCCCGCGCGCCCGCAGCGCCGCCGACGCCTCGTTGGCCAGGTACAGCGCGCTCGCGCAGTTGCGCCAGCTGGTGAGCAGCTCCCGGCGGGGGGCCGGGCGCCCGTCCGGGCGCGGGAAGTCGTGGGCGAAGCGCGGCAGGTTGGCCGCCGAGGCGCCGCGCCAGCCGTAGATGGACTGGATCGGATCGCCGACGGCGGTCACCGCGACCGGCACCTGCCCGCTCGGCGGCAGCCCGCCGAAGAGCGCCGAGAGCAGCACCCGCTGACTGTGCCCGGTGTCCTGGTATTCGTCGAGCAGCACCGCCTTGATGCCGGCCCGTTCGGCGGCCACCACCTCGGGATGCCCGGTGACCAGGCGGGCGGCCAGCGACATCTGGCTGCCGAAGTCCAGGGCGCCCTGTTCGGCCATCACCGCACGCAGCCGCTGCACCAGCGGCAGGAAGAGCCGGCGTTCGTCGATCACCGCCTGCACGTCACGCAGCTTCTTGCTCGGTTCGGCCCGTTGCCGCGGTCCCTTGGGCAGGGTGTCGATGAGCCGGTGCAGGTCGTCGCCGGCCGCGGCGAGCGCCTCGTCGTCCACCAGATGTTCGGCCATCTCCGAGTACAGGTGCAGCACGGCCTCGGTGACCGTGGCCGGCACCTTGGCGGTGTCGAGTTCCTCCGGCCAGGAGGCGACCACCGAGAACGCCAGCTGCCACAGTTCGGTCTCCGAGAGCAGGGTGGCCGACGGCTCCACCGGCAGCAGCAGGCCGTAGTCGGCGATCAGCCGGCCGGCGTAGGCGTGGTACGTGCTCACCTCGGCGTCGGCGCTGCGCAGCACCGCGGCCAGTTCACCGTCGGGATGCCATTGCCGCAGTGCCGGACTCGCCGCCAGCATCGACAGCCTGCGGCGGATGCGGGCACCGAGCTCGCTGGCCGCCTTGCGGGTGAAGGTGAGACCGAGGATCTCGTCGGGGGCGACGATCCGGTTGGCCACCAGCCACACCACCCGCGAGGCCATGGTCTCGGTCTTGCCCGCGCCGGCGCCGGCGACCACCAGCATCGGTTCGCTGGGAGCCTCGATCACCGCGACCTGTTCGTCGGTGGGCGGCGGCAGGCCCAGGGCGGCCGCGAGGGCCCGGGCGCCGATGCGCGGGCCGGGGACGGGGTCAGTCATCGGTGACCGCCTTTCCGCGCAGCTGGGCCGGGCAGGAGGTCTGCAGGGCGCAGTGGGTGCAGCCGGGGTTGACGGTGGCGGTGAACCGCGGACCGATCCCGGCCCGCGCCGCCGAGCGCACCACCCCGATCCACTCGTCGACCTGCTCGGGGGTGAGCGGGTCCTGGCTGCGCTGGGCGGCGCCGGTCTTCTGGTTGGGCTGGGCCACGTAGACCAGCCGGCCGCCGCCGGCGGTGCCGGCCGGCACGCCTTCGACCCCGCCGAGCAGCAGGGCCAGCTGGTAGGCGGCCAGCTGCGGATGCTCCTGCGCGTCGGCGGCGGTGATCACCGTCTTGCCCGTCTTCACGTCCACCACCACCGGCCGCCCGTCGCGATCGGTCTCCAGCCGGTCGATGCGGCCGATGAGGGTGACGGGCAGTTCGTCACCGGGTTCGCCCGCCGGCACGGCGGCCTCCAGGCCCACTTCGACGCCGAGTTCGCTCAGCTCGGCCCGGGAGGTGGTCAGCCACTGCCGGAAGTTGACCAGCATGGTCTCGGCGCGGGCCAGTTCACGGGCGCTGAACCAGGCGGCCGGCGAGTCGACCCGGTCCCAGATGGCGCGCAGCGCGGCGGTCACCTCGGTGTGGTCGAGCCGGCCGGCCACGGCCTGCGCGAGGGTGTGCACCAGCGTTCCGGTGACCGCCTGCGCGGCATCGCCGTCGCGGCCGCCGTACCGTTCGAGCATCCAGCGCAGCGAGCAGCGGCTCAGCGATTCGACGTTGGACGGCGACAGTGCCAGCGGCCCGTCCTCGGGCCGCCACAGCGGGGCCTCGGTGCTCACCGGCGCCAGGCCGTACCAGTCGGCGGGGTCGGCGCCGGGCACCTGTTCGGCGGCCAGCCGGGCCAGCAGCCGCGCGGCCTCGCCGCGGCGCGGACCGGCCGCATCCGGGTCGGCGAGCACCGACCGCAGCTCGGCCACCATCGACGGCAGCGCGAGCAGCCGCCGGATCCCGGAGTCGACCGGCACCTGGTCGGGTGTCTCGCCGTGTTCGTCGGCGCCGTCGCCGTAGCCGCCGAGGGCGTCGGCGATCTCCGGGACGAAGCGCGACGGCGAGGCATCGCCGGTGCCGTCCTCGACGGCGGTCACCAGCAGCCGGCTCCGGGCCCGGCTGCACGCCACCAGCAGCAGCCGGCGTTCCTCGGCCAGCATCACCGCGCCGCGGGAGACGGTGTCGGCCCCGTCGGGCGCGACTCCGTCGAGCAGGTCCATCAGGGCCGGGGTCGACAGCACGCTGCCGCGGCTGCGCAGTGACGGCCACAGTCCGTCGAGCACCCCGGCGACGGCCACCACCTCCCATTCCCGGCCGGCCGCCGAATGCGCGGACAGGATCGACACGGCCTCGCCCGCCACGGTGGGCACCCGCGACTCCCGCGGGATCTGCAGCTGCCGCAGGTAGTGCAGGAAGCCGCCGATCCCGGCGGCCGGGGCGGTGTCGGCGAAGGCGGCGGCGGCCTCGAAGAGGGCCATCACGGCGTCGAGGTCGCGGTCGGCCTGCTCCCCGGACCGGTCACCGCGCAGCGAGCGGGCGGTCCATGTGCGTTCGAGTCCGCTGGCCTGCCAGGCCGCCCACAGGGTCTCTTCGATACCGGCGCCGGAGCGTTCGGCGCGCCGCGCCGCCTGCACCACCGCCGCGGTCTGCGCCAGCGGCCGCACCTCGAAGTCGGTGAGCCCGGCCAGCGCCGTCTCGAGCCGCTGCGGATCGGCCAGCGCTTCGGCGAGCAGGGTGAGCGAGTCGGGGGCGTCGTCGCCGGCCAGCCGGCGCAGACCCCGCCGCAGCCGGCGCAGCTGCCCGGGGTCCGCGCCGCCGATCGGCCCGGACAGCAGCGTGGTGGTCTCCTCCGGCGGCAGCGGCCGGTCGTCGTCGGCGGCCTGGAGCGCCAGCATGAAGGCCTCCACGGCCCGCTGCCGGTGCAGCGGCAGATCGCTGGCCGGAGTCACCACCGGCACCCCGGCGGAGCTGAGCGCCCGGCGCAGGGCCGGCAGCGCCCGCGGGACCGACCGGACGATCACCGCCATCTCCGACCACGGCACCTGGTCGAAGAGGTGGGCGCGGCGCAGGGTGTCGGCGACGGCGGTGGCCTCCTTGGCCGCCGAGGCGAAGACCCGCACCGCGGCGTGACCGTCGCGCTGCGGGCCGCCGCCGGCCGGCACCGGATACGGGTGCCGGCGCGCACCCGGCAGCCGGGCCGCGAGCGCCGCACCGGCCGCGGCCACCCGCCCGGTGCTGCGGTGGCCCACGGTCAGGGTGAGGTCGCGGTCGGTGCCGGCGGTGGGCAGCTCGTCGACGAAGGCATCGCTGGCACCGCGGAAGGAGAACACCGACTGATCCGGGTCGGCGGCGATCACGGTCAGATCGGTGCCGGTGCCGATCAGCTGCACCAGCCGGGCCGCCTGCGGATCCAGATGCTGGGCGTCGTCGACGAGCAGCACCCGGATCCGCGCGCGCTGCCCGGCCATCAGCGCCGCGTCCGTGAGCAGTGCCGAGAGCGCCGAGCCGACCAGCTCGGCCGGATCGACCGCGGCGGTCATCGCCTCCGGGGATTCGTGGCCCACCGCCGCGCGCAGGAGCATGGTCTGCTCGTACTGGGCGTAGGCCCGGCCGGCCGCCACCCATTCGGGGCGGCCGTGCCGGCGGCCCAGGGCGCGCAGATCCTCCGGGCCCAGGCCCCGTTGGGCCGAGCGCATCAGCAGATCGCGCAGGGCCTGGGCGAAACCGTCGGTGCCCAGGGCGGGCCGCAGCGACTCCGGCCAGTAGCCGGCGCCGTCCTCGATGTCGCCGGCCAGCAGCTCGCGCAGCACCACGTCCTGCTCGGAGCCGGTGATCAGCCGCGGCGGTGGATTCCCGCGGTCGGAGGCCTGCAGCCGCAGCACCGCGAAGGCGTAGGAGTGCACGGTGCGCACCAGCGGCTCGCGCAGGGCCGCACCGGTCTGACCCCCTCCCCCGGCATCCGTCAGCAGCCGGGCGGTGATCTGCTCGCGGACCTCGGCGGCGGCGCGGCGGCTGCCGGTGAGCACCAGCACCGATTCCGGGTCGGCACCGGCGGCCAGCCGGGCGACCGCGGTGTCGATCAGCAGGCTGGTCTTCCCGGTGCCCGGCCCGCCGTGCACCAGGTACGGCTGCCAGGGCGTCTCCGGCGAGCCGCTGTGCGGTCCGGCGATCAGTGCGGCGACCGGCTCCGGCCACGACCGCGGCGCCGGCGGCGGCGGTGCCGGCGCGGCGACGAGGCGGGTGGTGGTTCTGCTCACGCCCCCATGGAAGCACGGGCCTGCGACAGGTCCGGGATTAGGCTGACCACATGCTCCACACCCATCTCTTCGGTCCGGACGACGGCCCCGCCGTCCTCGCCCTGCACGGGCTCACCGGGCACGGCCGGCGCTGGGAGTCGCTGCAGCGCGAGCAGCTCCCGCAGGCCCGGGTGATCGCCCCGGATCTGCTGGGCCACGGCCGTTCGCCGTGGACGCCGCCGTGGGGCCTGGCCGATCACGCCGCCGCCGTCGGACAGGTCCTCGACGCGCAGTCGCGGCCGGACGAGCCGGTGGTGATCGTCGCCCACTCCTTCGGCGCACTGGTGGCGCTGACCCTGGCCCACGACCGGCCCGATCGCATCGACGCCCTGGTGCTGCTCGATCCGGCGCAGGGACTCGACCCCGAGCACGCCGGGGCGATGGCCGAGGCGACCGTCGCGCACTGGGGCTATCCGGATCCGGCGGCCGCGGCCGCCGCCAAACGCGCGGAGGGCTGGGGCGCGGTGCCCGAGGCGGTGCTCGCCGCCGAGATCGACGAGCATCTGGTGGCCGGGCCCGACCGGCACATGTGGCGGGTGTGCGTGCCGGCGACCAGCGTGGCCTGGTCGGAGATGGCCCGTCCGCCGCTGCTCCCGCCGGCCGGGGTGCCCACCGACATCGTGGTGGCCGACCGGGTGCAGCCGCCCTTCCTCTCCGCCGATTTCCTCAGCGCCGCGGCGCAGCTGCCCTCGGTACGCGTTCACCACGTGGACACCGAGCACATGGTGCCGCTGCTGGCCCCGGAGCGCTGCGGCGAGCTGGTGCGGGCCGCGCTGACTGCCGCAGCCGCGCGGAGCTGAGCCGATGGCGGCGATCACCGAGGAGCAGGTGGAACTGGTGCGGGCGCTGATCGCGGCCATCCCGCCGGGCCGGGTCCGCACCTACGGCGACATCGCCGACGAGGCCGGCCTGCCCAGTCCGCGGCTCACCTCGTGGGTGCTGCGGACCGACGGCGGAGATCTTCCCTGGCATCGGGTGATCACCGCATCGGGTCGGCCGGCGGCCCCAGTGCGTCGACGTCAGCTCGAACTGCTTGCCGCCGAAGGGGTTCCCATCGTCGACGATCGAGTCGTGTTGCGCCGGTGCCGGATCGGCGTCGACGGCGATGGTCCGTAGCCGGACCGGTCTCGGCGGCGAGGGCTCAGACGAGCAGCCGGACCTGGTCCACCACCCGCAGCAGGCCGGGCAGCGCACCGGCCGTCGACCGCGGGTGCAGAGCGTGCACGGCGAGCCGGAACATGGTGGCGCGCAACAACATCTGCGGCCAGTCCGGATGATCCGTCCAGCGCTCGATGAGTTCCTCGTCGGCACCGCCCCAGGCCAGCGCGTCGACGACGGTCACCGCCGCCCCGTACGACGCCGGCCGCCAGTACGGCACGATGTCGGTGATCGCGGGGGCCGCGGCACCGGCGAACAGCACCGTGCCGAACAGATCCCCGTGGATCACCTGCGAGGGCAGCTCGACCGGCCGGCGCAGTCCGGCCAGGGTGCTCAGCACCGCGACCGACTGCCGGCCGTCCTCGCTCTCCGGCGGCGCGATCCCGGCCGCCCGCGCCGAGCGCATCGGGTGTTCCTCCCAGGCGGCGCGATCGGCGGCCACGAAGACGTCGACGTCGGTGAACGGCGGCGCCGGCGGCTGCAGCAGGAAGCGCGGGCGCTCGAGCTTGGCGAGCGCCTCGTGCAGACGGTCGGCCACCGCCACCACCTCGTCGTGCCGCGGCTCGGGACTGCCGGCCACATAGGTGTCGGCCCGCCAGCCGGACACCACGTAGCGGCCGTCGGTGGCCCGGATGGGCCGCGCGATCCGCATCCCCTCGACGTACAGGTTCTCGCGGACCGTCGCCGACCAGGCCGCACGCGCACGGTCGGGCACCATGGTCAGGACCACCTCGCCGACCCGCCAGCCACCCAGACCGCTGCCGTCCATCGCGATCGGCGGATGTGCGGTCAGGCCGAAGGTGGTGAGCACCTGGGCGGGCGGTTCGGCGATCATGGTCACGCGGTCAGATTACCCAGGACAACGCCCTGTTCCTGGTAGCGACACCGCGACAGCGGCCACGCCGCTCAATAGGCGGGCAGCCCCGGGTCGACCTGCGCGGTCCAGGCGGCGATCCCGCCCTGCAGATGCCGCACCTGCCCGAAGCCTCGGCGGCGCAGCTCCGCGAGCGCCTCGGCCGAGCGGATCCCGGTCTTGCAGTAGAGCACGATCGGCCGGTCGTGCGGCAGCTCGCCGAGCGCCGCGCCGGAGAGGATGCGGTCCCGCGGGATCAGCCGCGCCCCGTCGAGGTGCACGATCTCCCACTCCACCGGTTCGCGCACGTCGATCAGCACCGGCGGGTCGGCGGCGGCCAGCTCGGCGGCCAGCTCGCGCGGGCTCAGCGCGGCGCCGTCGGCTGCGGCGGCCACGTCGTCGGGGACCACCCCGCAGAAGTCGTCGTAGTCGATCAGCCCGGTGACCGGGGCGCCGCCGGGATCCTTGCGCACCGTCACGGTGCGGAAGCTCATCGCCAGCGCGTCGTAGATGAGCAGCCGGCCCAGCAGCGGCTCCCCGATCCCGCAGATCAGCTTGATCGCCTCGGTGCCCATCACCGAGCCGACGGTGCCGCACAGGATGCCCAGCACGCCGCCCTCCGCGCAGGACGGCACCATGCCCGGCGGCGGGGCCTGCGGATACAGATCCCGGTAGTTCAGGCCTCGGCCGTCCGGGGCGGCCTCCCAGAACACGCTGACCTGACCGGTGAACCGGTAGATCGAACCCCACACGTAGGGGCGTCCGGCCAGCACGGCCGCATCGTTGACCAGATACCGGGTGGCGAAGTTGTCGGTGCCGTCGAGGATCAGGTCGTAGCGGGAGAACAGGTCGACGGCATTCTCGGCATCGAGCCGCTCCTCGTGCAGCACCACGGTCACCAGCGGATTGATCGCGGCGATCGACTCACGGGCGCTCTGTGCCTTGGGCCGGTCCAGGTCGGCCACGCCGTGGATGATCTGCCGCTGCAGATTCGATGCGTCGACGACGTCGAAGTCGACGATGCCCAGGGTGCCGACGCCGGCCGCGGCCAGGTAGAGCAGGGTGGGCGAGCCCAGGCCGCCGGCCCCGATGACCAGCACCCGGGCGTTCTTCAGCCGGCGCTGCCCGGTGGTCCCGACGTCCGGGATGATCAGGTGCCGGCTGTACCGGGCGATCTCGTCGCGGCTCAGTTCCGGGCCGGGCTCGACCAGCGGTGGCAGCGCGGGCACCGGCGGCGGTGAGGGGACGGGCGGCATGGCGGGCACGGCCACCGGCTACTTGTCCGGGTAGGGCCAGGCGTTGGGCCGGCAGGTGAGCGAGCGGTCGGCCGCCATGTCCGTATCGAGCGCCATGATCTCGCTGTTGGCGGTGCCGAAGGTCTGCTGCATCATGATCGGCGCGAGCGCGCCCTCGTGCTCGCACGGCCGGTGGTGCTCATAGCCGATACCGTGGCCCACCTCGTGGTTGATCAGATAGCGCCGGTAGGTCAGGTCGTCGCCGCCGAAGGCGGTGGCCCCACGGATCCACCGGGCCTCGTTGAGCACCACCCGCCCCTCCGGCGGATAGAAGCAGGAGGTCTCCAGCTTGATCTGGTAGCCGCACAGTTCGCGGGCCGTGTCCGTCGAGATCAGTGAAATCCGCAGATCCGGCTCGCCGGAGTCGATCCGCCGGAACGCCACCTTGCCGTCGCCGATCCAGCTCTTCTGGTTCGACAGGGTGGTGTCGACCAGCTTCGCGAAGGCCTGGTTCCCGCCGTAGTCGGTCGGATCGAGGCCCTTCTCCACCTCGACGGTGTAGGTGTAGACCTCGCTGCCGGTACCGATCTTGCCGGTGGTGCCGCGCACCACGCTGTAGTCCTTGTCTCCGGCCCGGGTGAACGGCCCGCCGTCGGGCAGCTGCCCGGCGGGCAGCGCCGCATCGTTGATCGGACCGGTGGGTGCGCCGATCGCGGTGGTCTCGGTGGTGACCTCGGTGTTGCGCAGGTTGGGGTCGGTCGGCGCGGCCTCGCTGCCGCCGTCGTCTCCGGCGTTGACGGCGGTGACCACGATCAGCGCCACGGTGAGCACCGCGAGCACCGGTACGGCGTAGGCGCGCCAGCCGAAGTCGTGGAAGAAGCGCACCACCGGATTGCCGGCCCCCGACCGCTCGGCGGCGTCGTCGCGCTCGGCGATCGGGTCCCAGCGGGCGCGCAACGGCTGGTCGGGCCGTGGGCGTCGGGGCCGCGTCGGCCCAGGCTGCGAAGTTCCGGTCACTTCACAACTGTCTCACAGCCGCCCCCTCGTCTCACATGAGCATCCCGATGGCGGGGGTGCGCGGGGGCCGGGCCTCACCGGGCACCGAGTACGCTGTCTCCATGCCGACTGCCGATTCCACGGCTCCGGGCGCCTCCTCCGGTGCCCGTCCGAACACCCGCCTGCCCCGCAGCGCGCGGCGCCGTCAACTGATGGAGGCCGCCAGCGAGATCTTCGTCGAACGCGGATACCACTCCGCCGGGATGGACGAGATCGCCGCCGCCGCGGGAGTCAGCAAACCCGTGCTCTACCAGCACTTCCCGTCCAAGCTCGACCTCTACATCGCGGTGGTCGACTCGCATGCCGAGAAGCTGGTCTCCGATGTGAACCGGGCGCTGCTGACCACCACCGACAACCATCAGCGCGTCCGCGCCGCGGTGGGCGCCTTCTTCGACTTCATCGACGAGGACAACTCCGGCTACCGGCTGATCTTCTCCTCCGATGCCAAAGACCCGGCGGTGATCCGCCGGGTCGAGGGTGCCACCGAGGCCTGCGTGGACGCCGTGCACGGGCTGGTCATGACCGACTCGGGCCTGGACCCGTACCGGTCCCGGATGCTCGCGGCCGGACTGGTCGGCGCCAGCCAGACCAACGCCCGCTACTGGCTCGAGGCCAACCGTCCCATCGACAAGGCCTCCGCGGTGGAGACCACCGTCACCCTGCTGTGGTCGGGACTGGCCGGCGTCCCGCGGAACCGGCTCGAGGGCGGCGACTCCGACCAGGCCTGAGTCGCCGCCGCCCCGGTCAGGACGCGCCGAAGCCCACCTTGCGGGACTCGGTGCTGCCGACCTCCACGTAGGCCACCTTGGCGGCGGGCACCAGCACCCGCACGCCCTTGTCGTCGGTCAGCTCGAGAACCGCGGTCTTCCCGTCGAGGGCCGCGGCGACGGCCTTGTAGACCTTGTCCTCGGCTTCCTTGGACACCAGGGCCAGCTCACGCGGGCTGTTCTCAATACCGATCTTGACCTCAACGCTCATGCCGCAGATGGTATCTCAGCGCGCCGATGCCCACGCGCGGGCGGGCCGGGCCCCGGGCCCGGGCCGTAGCGGGGCTCAGGCCAGCGACAGGTCGGCCATCCGCGCGGCGTGCCGCTGGGCCATCGAATCGAAGAAGCCGGCCACGCTGGTCAGCGATCCGGCGCCGGCGAACAGGAAGTCGGTGACCTCCTCGTCCTCGGCGAGCACCCACTGCATGTGGGTGATCGCCTCGCCGAGCAGCCTGCGACCCCACAGCGCCAGCGGCGCCGCCACCGCGGGGTCGGCGGCCACCGCCGCCCGCACCGCGTCGCGGGCCCAGTCCGACGAGGTGGTCTGCCCCATCACCGAGGCGAAGATCTCCCGGGAGCCCTCCGGCAGCACCCCGGCCACCTCGGCGAAGAAGTCGGCCGCCAGACCGTCGCCGATGTACATCTTCACCAGCACCTCGAGCCAGGTGCTCGGCGTGGTGACCTGGTGATACTTCTCAAAGACCTGCACATGCCGGTCCACCGCCGCGTCCACCGCGTGACCGGCCTCGCGCACCTTCTCGGCGAGTTCCTCGAAATGCGCGCACTCCGACGCGATCAGCCGGGTCACCGCGATCCGGTCGGCCGTCGACGGCGCCATCGCGTACTCGTCGATCAGCCGATGCACGGCCGCCGCCTCGCCCGCCAGAAAGATCTCGTACAGCTTCACCGCAGCATCGGAGGAGTTCGCCATGGGTGTCAGCCTAAGCAACGCGGTACACTCTCACCAGACGCAGGTCGCCCCCGGCACGATCGGGGGCCCGCCGCCCACGCGGCGACACCGATGAAAGCACCCGCGTCCCGCTATGAGCGCGCACCAGCAAGAGCGCACGCCGGCGATCCTCTCCTGCATCGGGACCGGGGTTCCGCCCGCGCCTGCCATGTGTGCGTGCACGCACCATGAGAGGCACCAACTTCACCCATGACCACTGAGATCCCCGCTACCGATTCCGCCGAGACGACAGCCGCCGGGACGGCGGCCGCCGACCCCACCGAGACCGTCACCACCGAGGGCGCCGACGGCGTGCAGACGACGATCGTCGCCGAGGACCACACCGCGCCGACCTTCGCCGAACTGGGCGTGGACGATGCGATCGTGGCGGCGCTGCTCGCCGACGGCAAGACGCACACCTTCGCCATTCAGGAACTGACCCTGCCGCTGGCGCTGGGCGGCAGCGACCTGATCGGCCAGGCCCGCACCGGTATGGGCAAGACCTATGGCTTCGGTGTTCCGCTGCTGCACCGCCTGGTGCACGCCGAGCAGAGCGGCGTCCGCCCGCTCGACACCACCCCCCGCGCGCTGATCATCGTCCCGACCCGCGAGCTGTGCATCCAGGTCCACGAGGACCTCGAGGTGGCCGCCAAGGGCGTGACCGTCACCCTGGCCGACGGCACCGAACGGCCGATCAAGCTCACCGCCATCTTCGGCGGCCGGCCGTACGACTCGCAGATCGCCGACCTCCAGGCCGGCGTCGACGTGGTGGTCGGCACCCCGGGCCGTCTCCTCGATCTGGCCCAGCAGGGCCACCTGATCCTGGGCAAGGTGGAGATCCTGGTCCTCGACGAGGCCGACGAAATGCTCGACCTGGGCTTCCTGCCCGACATCGAGCGCATCATGGGTGCGCTGCCGGCGGGCCGCCAGACCATGCTCTTCTCGGCCACGATGCCCGGGCCGATCGTCACCCTGGCCCGGACCTTCCTCAACCGTCCCACGCACATCCGGGCCGAGCAGGCCAACGATTCGGCGGTGCACGAGCGCACCACCCAGTACGTCTACCGGGCGCACGCCCTGGACAAGGCCGAACTGGTGGCCCGCATCCTGCAGGCCGAGGGCCGCGGCGCGACGATGATCTTCACCCGCACCAAGCGCACCGCTCAGAAGGTGGCCGACGATCTGGCCGAGCGCGGCTTCAAGGTGGCCGCCGTCCACGGCGATCTGGGCCAGGTGGCCCGCGAGAAGGCGCTCACCAAATTCCGCGACGGCACCGTCGACGTGCTGGTGGCCACCGACGTGGCCGCCCGCGGCATCGACATCGACGACGTCACGCATGTGATCAACTACCAGTGCCCCGACGACGACAAGACCTACGTGCACCGGATCGGCCGCACCGGCCGCGCCGGCCGCACCGGTATCGCGATCACCCTGGTCGACTGGGACGAGCTGCATCGCTGGGCGCTGATCGACAAGGCCCTGGACCTGGGCCGGCCGGAGCCGGCGGAGACGTACTCCACCTCGGCGCATCTGCGCGAGGAACTGGGCATCCCGGAGAGCGCCACCGGCCGGATCGGGAGTTCCACCCGCACCGACGAGGAGCGCAAGCGCGCCCGCGCCGAGCGCAGCAACCGCCCCCAGCGGAGCCGGCAGCGCACGCGCGGCGGCAAGCCCGCGAGCGACCGCCCGGCCGGCGGCACATCCGGCGGCAGCGCGGCGGACAAGCCCGCCGGCGGTCCGGCCGGCGAGCAGAATGCCGAGCAGGGGTCCGGCGAAGGCCCGTCGCGTCCGCGCCGGCGTCGCCGCCGCCGCTCCGGCGGCAGCGGTAAGCCGGCCCAGTCCGGCAGTAGCCAGTCCGGCACCGCCCAGTCCGCGCCCGCCGGCGGCGAGTAGTCCCCCGGCGACGCCGCACGGATGGCTGCCCGCATCGCGCCCGAACGGCGTACCCGGCTGGATCTGATCATCACCGCGGTGATCGTGGTGTGCGTGCTGGTGGCCGGGCTGCTGCTCTGGCTCACCAGCCCGGCCCGCAAGGCCGAACTGACCACGGCCACCACCACCCCGACCGCTCCGGTCCCGGGTGATCAGCCGCCATTCGAACTGCACGAGCTGTGGCGGGCGAAGTCGGCGGCCACCGATCTGCCGGCGGTGGCCCAGGCCTCGGTGGTGATCGCCGACGGCCACTCGGTGACCGGACGGGCGATCGACACCGGCGCCGTGCTCTGGCGCTACCGGCGGGCCGAGCCGCTGTGCGCGGCGATCGCCGCCTGGCCGGGCGGCGACAACGAGGCGCTCGCCGTCTTCCGGAACAGCCGCGGCTGCAGCGAGGTGACCGCCCTGAACGCGAGCTCTGGTCTGCGTCTGGCCACCCGCACCAGCGATGCCGACTCCCGCGTGCAGCTCAGCACCGACAACAGCTGGGTGCTCGCCGCGGGCGACCACCGGCTCGAGACCTGGGGATCGAATCTGGTGCGCGGCATCGAGTACGGGCGGGTGACGGCCCCGGTCAATCCGGACGTCAGTCCCGACCGCCGCAACTGCGAGTTCTTCTCCGCCCTGCCCGGCGAGGGCCGGATCGCGGTGATCGAGCGCTGCGACGGCGACGCGGGCTACCGGCTCACGGTGCTCGGCGCGAGCCTCGACAGCGACGAGGCCATCACCGAATGGGGCTCGGAGCCGATCACCGCCACCTCCTCGGGTCCGCCGCCGGCCCTGATCTCGGTCGGATCGAGTGCGGTGACCGTCTACGACGGAGGGGCCGATGCGCCCGCCCCCGGCGCCTCCCCCAGCATCCGGGTGTTCACCCCGGAAGCCGTTCAGGTCAGCACCCACCAGGTGGCCGGCACCCCCGGGGCACCGGCCGGCAGTCACCCGATCACCTCGCAGTATCTGGCGACCTTCTACACCGGCGCGGCCACCGTCGTCGTCGACACCACCACCGGGCAGGCGCGCTATCAGCTGACCGATGCGATCGGTCCCGGCGAGTACTCGAGCGCGCTGCTGGTGCCGGTTCCCGGCGCGGTGAGCGTGCGCGACGCCGCCGACGGCAAGCAGGTGCGGCGCATCCCGGTGGACCGCGGCGACTACACCGGCCCGGTCTCACTGCGGGTGATCGGCCCGTACGTGGTGGAGCAGCGCGGCGACGAGGTGGTCGTGCTCGGGCCGGACGCGCCGCAGTCCTGACCCGCACACACCGGCGCCGCGGCCGGGCCGCCGGCGGCTCTGTGCGGCCCGCCCGGCTCAGACGGCGAGTTCGAAGGTGCCCAGCGGGGCGCCGTTCCAGTGCTCCCACAGGTTCTTGGCAAGGGCGCGATAGGCGGTGGCGCCCTTGTTCTTCCGGCCCCGCATCACCGATGCGCCGGAGGCCGAGGCCTCGGCGAAGCGCACCGTGCGCGGGATCGGAGGATCGAGCACAGGCAGCTCGTACCGGTCGGCCACATCCGAGAGCACGTCCCGGCTGTGCGTGGTGCGGGCGTCGAAGAGCGTGGCGACGGCGCCGAGCATGGTCAGCTCCGGGTTGGTGATCTGCTGCACCTCGGTGACCGTCCGCAGCAGCTGCCCCACCCCGCGATGCGCGAGGGTCTCGCACTGCAGCGGCACCACCACCTCGTCGGCCGCGGTCAGGCCGTTGAGGGTGAGCACGCCCAGCGACGGCGGGCAGTCGATCAGCACCACGTCGTAGTCCTCGGACACCTCGGCCAGCGCCCGCTTGAGGGCGTATTCGCGGCCCGGCCGCATCAGCAGCAGCGCCTCGGCACCGGCCAGGTCGATCGTGGCCGGCAGCAGCGTCACCCCGTCGTCGGTGTCGAGCAGCACATCGGCGATGTCCTCGGCCCCGAGCAGAACGTCGTGCACCGACGTGGTGAGCTGGTCGGGGTCGTGCCCGAGCGAGAAGGTCAGACAGCCCTGCGGATCCAGATCCACCACCAGCACCGAGACGTCCAGGTCGGCCAGGGCCGCTCCCACGGACGCGGCGGTGGTGGTCTTGGCCACTCCGCCCTTCTGGTTCGCGATGGCCAGTGTGCGCGTCGTCATGGCTCAACCATACGGTGACCGTGCACGCATCGCGGGCCGGGGAGCCTACGCGTCGGGCGGCAGATCCTCACCGGCCAGCCAGGCCAGCGATGCCGGGGCGAACAGCATGACCAGCGTCGCGAGCACCACCACCAGCAGCGGCCCGCCGATCCAGGGCTGCCCGCTGCTGGTGAGCAGGGCGTAGGCCACGGGAATGAGCAGGATCTGGGCGATCAGACCCACGCCCCGGCCCCAGCGGCGGCCGCGGGTCAGTGCGATACCGCCGGCCAGCACCCCGCCGCCGATGATGCCGAACCAGGCGGCCGATCCGTAGCCGCTGATGGAGGCCTCGTGGTGGCCGCTCGCCTCCCGGACGATGTAGACGATCGCGACGACGACGCCGGCGAGCCCCTCGACGGCGATGGTCCCGCCGGCCCAGCGCAGTGTGGACGGCACCGGCACCGGCCGGTCGTCGTGGGCTGCGGGAGTAGTCACACGCTCAAGCCTAAGGGGCACGCCGGATGCGGCACCTTCCGGGGACCACCGGTATCGTGGTCACCCGTGCGCGTCATGCTGGTCACCAATCCCTTTGCCACCTTCACCACCCCGGCGGGACGGGACGCGCTCGACAACACCCTCGCCGCGCGCTATCACGTCGACGTCGAGCACACCACGCACCGCGGCCACGCCGGCGAGCTCGGCGCCCGGGCCGCGGCCGAGGGCTACGACGCGGTGGTGGTGCACGGCGGCGACGGATCGGTCAACGAGGTGGCCAACGGACTGCTCGGCCACCCCGACCGCAGCGACCTGCCCCCGTCGGCGAGCCTGCCGGCACTCGGCGTGGTGCCCGGCGGCAGCGCCAACGTCTTCGCCCGGGCCCTGGGCATCGACCGCGATCCGCTGGTGGCCACCCGGCAGCTGATGGACATGCTCGACGCCCGCCAGCGCCGCACCATCAGCCTCGGCCACACGCTGGGCCGCTGGTTCCTGTTCAACGCCGGCATGGGTATGGACGCCATCGTGGTGCGCCAGATGGAGGACAAGCGCCAGGCCGGGAAGAAGGCCACCGCGCAGCGGTACCTGTTCACCACGGTCGCCTCGTTCTTCTCCTCGGCGCACCCCTCGCCCACCTTCACCGTCGAGGTGCCCGAGCACGAGCCGCTGACCGGTGTGCGGTTCGGCTTCGTCAGCAACACCGGCCCGTGGACCTATCTGGGCGCCCGGCCCATCCGCACCAATCCGGGCACCGACTTCGATCACGGTCTCGGCGTCTTCGCGGCGACCTCCATCGGTGTGCTGCGCAACTCGGTCCTGGGCAGCAAACTGCTCACCGGATCGAAGGATCCGCGGGCCGGACACCTGTTCCGCGACGACGACGTCGAGTGGGTCCGGTTCACCAGCGAGGAACCGGCCGACGTGCAGATGGACGGCGATTACCTGGGCCGGCACAGCGAGATGCTGTTCGGCTGCCGCCGCCACGTGCTGGACGTCGTGGCGCCGCCGGCCACCGTGTTACCCATGGGTAAATAAGAATTCGCCTGATTGCAACCACTTGTGATCTATCCGGCAATCCGTCGTCACCTCTAGCCAAGCGTCGTCGCAGGGTAGTACAACTGTTGCAGACCACAAACACCACCCCCCATGTGCGCTGCTTCAGCGCGCTCTGCTAGGTGCGAGATTTGTCGGTTCCAGCCCATAAGGACCAACGGCTTCACACGTGCCGCGCGTACCGGCACGCACAGAGTCATGCTTTGAAGGAGATATGTCATGGATTGGCGCCATAAGGCCATCTGCCGCGATGAGGACCCGGAACTGTTCTTCCCGGTGGGAACGAGCGGCCCGGCCATCGCGCAGGTCGCCGATGCCAAGCTCGTGTGTCAGCGCTGTCCGGTCACCGCCGAGTGCCTGAGCTGGGCCCTCGAGACCGGCCAGGACGCCGGCGTCTGGGGCGGCATGAGCGAGGACGAGCGTCGCGCCCTCAAGCGCCGCAACGCGCGCACCCGCGCCCGCAGCGCCGTCTGACACACGTCGGGCCCGCTCGCCGGGCCCACCTGCACCTGGCAGAAGGAACCCGGCCGCCGAGGCGGCCGGGTTCCTTCTGTGCCGGGCGGGGTCGGGCTCGAGGAAGAGGTCAGTGCAGCGGGAGGGTCAGGGTCACCCGGGTACCGGTCCCCTGCGGGCCGGCGAAGCCCTCGCCGGCCGGACCGATGTCGATGGTCCCCTGCAGGTCGTTGGCCACCAGGGTCCGCACGATCTGCAGTCCCAACCGGTCCGAGGCGGCCAGATCGAAGTCCGGGCCGACGCCCTTGCCGTTGTCGGCGACCCGGACGGTCAGCCCGCGCACGTCCCGCTCACCGTCGATCACGATCCGCGGCGTCGGCGCCTCCCCGGTGTATCCGTGCTCGATGGAGTTCTGGATCACCTCGGTGAGCACCATTACCAGCGGCATCGCCAGATCGGCCGGCAGCACGCCGAGCCGGCTGACCCGCTCGACGCGGACCGGCTCGGCGCTGTCCTGCGGCGAGCCGACGTCCACCAGGGTGGGTACCAGCCGATCGACCACGGCGTCGAGGTCCACCTCTTCGTCGACGCTGCCGGAGAGCATCTCGTGCACCAGCGCGATGGAGCTGACCCGGCGGACCGCCTCGGTGAGCGCGGTGATCGCCTCCGGGTTCCCGGACCGGCGCGCCTGCAGCCGCAGCAGCGCCGAGACGCTCTGCAGATTGTTCTTCACCCGGTGGTGGATCTCCCGGATGGTGGCGTCCTTGCTGAGCAGCGCCAGATCTCGGCGCTTGACCTCGGTGACGTCCCGGATCAGCAGGATCGCCCCGCGGATACTGCCCTGGCAGCGCAGCGGCACCGCCCGCACCAGGATGCTGGCCCGCCGTGCATCGAGCTCCATCCGCAGCGCGGTCTCCGGGTCGGGCAGTTCGCTGTGCCCGGCCGTGCCGCAGGCCGCCGCGACGGCGTCGGCCACGTCGTCCGCTTCGAACGGGTCGGTGAGCACCTCGCCGAAGGCCGCGGCGATCGGCACGCTTCCCAGGTCGGTGGTCCAGCCCATCCGATGCATCGCCGAGAGCGCATTGGGGCTGGCATAGGTCACCCGCCCGTCCTGGCCCAGTCGGATGAAGCCGTCACCGGCGCGCGGCGTCGACAATCCCAGGGTGTTGGCCTCCACCAGCGGGAAGGTGCCCTCGAGGACCATCTGGCAGAGCGCATCGGCGGCATCGCGGTACGCCGATTCGAGTGGCGACGGCGGCAGGCTGCCGGATGCGTCGCCGGCCCGGCCGAGTACCGCGATCACCTCGCCGGCATAGCTGACCGGGACCGCGATCCGCTCGATGAGCAGCGCCCCGAACCGGGTCGGCAGGCTCTCGCGCTCGATGCGGCCGGTGCCGAAGGCCTTCCCGATCAGCGGATTGCCGCCCTGTGGGCTGGCCGGGGAGTCCACCCGGTGCCCCACCTCGTCCTGCTGGAAGAGCGTCGAGGCGGTGTTCGGCCGCACCTGGGCCACATACACCGGCACCCCGTCCTCGCCGCGCACGGCGAGCACGTAGTCGGCGAACGACAGGTCCGCGAGCAGCTGCCATTCGGCGACCAGCCGCTGCAGGTGCCCGGCGGCGCCGTCGGAGAGGGTGGTGTGCTCGGCGAGCAGGTCGTGCAGGGTGGCCATCGGTGCCGCGCCGGTTCAGTCGCGGTAGCGGGCGATCACGTCGCCGGCCTGGATCACATCGCCCGGGTTCACCGTCACCTCGGCCAGCACCCCGGGGTCCTCGGCGAGCACCGGGATCTCCATCTTCATCGATTCGAGCAGAACCAGGGTGTCGCCGACCGCCACCCGCTGCCCCGCCTGAGCGGAGACCTCGAGCACGGTGGCGACGATTTCTGCGACCACGTCTTCTGCCATGGCGAGCATCGTATCGCCTGAGGCGATTAACGCTGACCGGCGCAAGCGTGAAAGAATCGCACGGAACGTCGATCGATCATCAAGAGGAGGTCCGTCATGGGTAAGCGCGGACGCAAGAAGCGCAGCCGGAAGAAGAACGCCGCCAACCACGGCAAGCGGCCCAACGCCTGATCCGGCCCTACGGCCATCGCGTGCCGGCCGGCACGGACGACAGCGGCCCGGCCCCCTCACGGGGTGCCGGGCCGCTGTCGTCTGCCGGGCTGTCTCTCAGTTCTCCTCGCCCGGGGCCGGTGCCTCCTGCGGCTGCACCCGGATGGTGGTCTGCCGGACGGTCACGCTGCGCCGGATCTCCACCCGGAGCCGCTCGCGCAGTCCCTCCGGAGCCGCGTCGCCGCCGCATTTGCGGCCGATGAGCTCTTTGAGCTGCCGCTGGATGCCGTAGTGCTCGAGGCACGACGGGCAGCCCTGCACATGGCTCTGCAGGCGGGCGCGGGCGTTCTGGTCGCATTCGTTGTCCAGCAGCAGCCAGATGTCGGCGAGTACCGCCGAGCAGTCGAGCTGGTACTCCTCGTCGTCACCGCCGGGGGTGATCTCGCTGGTGCTCATCGGTTCGCCTCGCTCGGCTCGCTGCGGTCGACGCCGATCCCGCGTTCGCGGGCCACGTCGGCCAGCAGATCCCGCAGCTGCTTGCGGCCGCGGTGCAGACGCGACATGACGGTCCCGATCGGCGTGTCCATGATCTCGGCGATCTCCTTGTACGGGAGCCCTTCGACGTCGGCGTAGTACACGGCCATCCGGAAGTCCTCCGGCAGTTTGCCCAGAGCCTCCTTGATGTCGTCGTCGGGCAGCGCGTCGAGGGCCTCGATCTCCGCCGAACGGAGGCCGGTGGACGAGTGCTCGGCCGAGGCCGCCAGCTGCCAGTCGGTGATCTCGTCGGTGGGGTACTGCGCGGGCTGACGCTGCTTCTTGCGGTACGAGTTGATGTACGTGTTGGTCAGGATGCGGTACATCCAGGCCTTGAGATTGGTACCGGCCTTGAACGAGGAGAACGCCGAGAAGGCCTTCACATAGGTCTCCTGCACCAGATCCTCGGCGTCGGCGGGGTTGCGGGTCATCCGCAGCGCCGCACCGTAGAGCTGGTCGATGAGCGGCAGCGCGTCGCGTTCGAAGCGGGCGCTGAGCTCCTCCGGAGTCTCCTGGGGAGCCTCCTGGCCGGGCTGCTCGGCAGGCTGATCGGCGGGTGCCACCTGGTTCCCTTCGCTGGCGATGTATTCGGCCAATTCTAGCGATCGGCCCCCGGCCCGGCGCCGTCCGGGCCGTTCGATGGTGGTACTGCCCACGTGTCGCACCTGCTTTCCGTCACACCTGCACCGATCGCGGGACGACCGGCGGTTCGTTGCATCCCAACAACCCCGGCGGCCCGGTTGTTCCGCGCGTGACAGGATGGAGTGATCGAGGAGGTGGCCCGACGATGTGCGGACGCTATGCGGTGAGCACCGATCCGGCCCGTCTCGCGGTGGAGATCGACGCCCGCAACGAGGTGCCCGACGGGCTGATCGGGCCGGACTACAACGTGGCCCCCACCGAGACGGTGATGGCGGTGGTGCGCCGGCACGAGCACGGCCGGCCGGACGACGACCCGGCGCTGCGGGTGCGCGCCATGCGCTGGGGTCTGGTACCCCCGTGGACCACCGAGCTGGGCGCGGGACCGCTGCTCGTCAACGCCCGGGCCGAGACGGTGCTGAACAAGCCGGCGTTCGCCAGGTCGGCGCGCGGCAAGCGGGCGCTGATCCCGATGGACGGCTGGTACGAGTGGCGGGCCGGGCCGCCCGGTCCGGGTGGGAAACCCGTCAAGGTCCCGTACTACATGTCCCCGGCCGACGGCAGCCGGCTGTTCATGGCCGGACTGTGGAGCGCCTGGCGTCCGCCCGCGGCCCGCGCCGCCGGCGATGACACGGCGTGGGTGTCGTCGGCGACCATCATCACCACCGCCGCGGTCGGAGCCCTGGCCGGGATCCACGACCGGATGCCGTTGGTGATGCCGGTCGAATTCTGGGATGCTTGGCTGGATCCGGATGCGCCGGCCGATCCGGCGCTGCTGCATCCACCGGCCCGCGAGCTCGTCGACGCGATCGAGATCCGCGAGGTGTCCCCGCTGGTCAATCGGGTGAGCAACAACGGACCCCGACTACTCGACCCCGTGGAGTGAGCAGCACCGTGAGTGAGAACCGTCCCGGCCCGATGCAGCGCGTGGGCTATCTGCTGGGCCGGCCGCTGCCCGAGTCGATGCGCGACTGGGTGGCGCGCGATGTGACCGGCCCGGGCAATCTGCGGCGCTACCTGGTGCGCGGGCTGATCCCGTTCGTGCCGATCGCCGTGGGCCTGGCCTTCATCCCCGGACCCCCGCTGATCCGGGTGCTGATGATCCTGCTGCTCCTGATCCCGCTGGTGTACTTCCAGCTGGCGCTCAGCCCGATCTACCGTCGGCACCTGCTGCGCAACAACGGACTCGATCCGGCCCTGGCCGACAAGGTGAAGATCGAGCGGATCAGCGCCACCGCCCAGGACTACCGGGCGCGCTACCAGCTGCCCGATACCGATACCGATACCGATACCGGCGCCGAGCCCACCGACCGCACACCGCGCGAGCGCTAGCAGTACCGGTGACTTCAGGCCGTCGCGTCGGCGGCCGCCCCGGTGTCGGACCGGTGCTCTACCGTTGTCGGACATGAGCCGGATCGTCTACGACACCGCGACCACCCTCAACGGCTGGATCGCCGACGAGCAGGACAGCCTGGACTGGCTGTTCGCGGTTCCGGGCGGCGACGAGCCTCCGGAGGGCACCTACCCGGAGTCGGCGACGGTGCTGGTGATGGGCTCGCACACCTACGAATGGGTGCTGCGGCACGAGGATCTGCTGACCCGCCCCGAGCGCTGGCAGGAGTGGTACGCCGGCAAGCACACGTTCGTGTTCAGCAGCCGCGCACTGCCGATTCCCGACGGCGCCGACATCACCCTCGTGTCCGGCCCGGTCGCCGATGCGCTGCCCCGGCTGCGGGCTGCGGCCGGCGGCGCGGACATCTGGGTGATGGGCGGCGGTGACCTGGCCGGCCAGTTCCTCGATGCCGGCGCCCTCGACCGCATCGCCGTCTCGGTGGCCCCGGCGGCGCTGCCCGGCGGTGCCCCGCTGCTGCCGCGCCGGGTGGGACCGGATCGGCTGCGGCTGGTGTCCGCCGAGGCCGTCGGCCCGTTCGCGCGGCTGGTCTACGAGGTGGGCCCGGCCGCCGAATAGCGGTAGTCCTCGAGCGGGAACGAGGCCTGCTCGCGGAGTGTGGTCAGGGTGGCGTTGGGCCGCAGCAGGGTGGCTTCGCCGTGCTGGTTGAAGTAGTAGCTGCGCGAGCCCGTGCAGTCGCCGGCGTAGAAGACCGAGGACTGCAGCCGCTCGGTGGCATCGGCGAGGAAGTCGTCGTTGGCCTGTTCGGTGACCTCGAAGACGTCCGCACCGCGACGGCGGAGTTCGGTGAAGAGCCGGCGGATGTGCTTCATCTGCCCCTCGATGGTGGTGAAGTACGACAGTCCGCTGTACGAGTACGGGCTGTTCAGGCTCAGGAAGTTGGGGAATCGCGGGACGGTGATGCCCTGGTAGGCCTGGAAGCGCCCGGACCGCCACCAGGCGCCGAGCTCCCGGCCGCCGCGGCCGGTGATCTCGAAGGCCGGGAAGTTGGTGTCCCACAGGTTGAATCCGGTGGCCAGCACCAGGGTGTCGATCGGAACGTGGGTGCCGTCGGCGGTGACGATGCCGTCGGCCACCACCTTCTCGATGGGCGAGGTCTGCAGGGTGACCGTCGGCTGGTTGAAGGTGCGGAAGTAGTCGTTGGAGAAGGTTGGCCGCTTGCAGCCGAAGTCGTAGTCCGGGGTGAGCGCACGCCGGGTGGCCGCGTCGCGGACCTGCGCCCGCAGATGGGCCCGGCCCAGCAGGGCGGCCGCGGCATTGCCCAGCCGGGCCTGCTTGAAGTGCAGCACGCCGCCGATCATCAGCAGTTCGAGCAGCGAGGTGCTGACCAGCCGGGCCGCCTTCTGGGTCAGCGGCACCCGGGCGAACAGGGTTTGGACCGGAGCGGGGATCGGGAAGTCCGGTTTGGGGACCACCCAGATGGGCGTGCGCTGGAACACCGTCAGCGCCCGGGCCCGGCGGGCGATCTCCGGGATCAACTGCACCGCGGTCGCGCCGGTGCCGACGACCGCGGCGCGGAGGCCGGTGAAGTCGTAGCCGTCCTCCCAGGCGGTGGTGTGGATGATCTTCCCGGCGAAGTCGTCCATCCCGGGAAAGTCGGGGGTGCGCGGCTGAGACAGGAAACCGGTGGCGGTCACCAGGTAGCGCGCGCTGTGTTCGGCGCCGGCGGCCGTGCGGACCCGCCAGCAGCGTGCCTGCTCGTCCCATTCGGCGCTGGTGACGCTCACGCCGAACTCCATGTGCCGGCGCAGATCGTAGGTGTCGGCGACGTGGTCGGCGTACTGCTTGAGTTCGGCGCCGGGCGCGAAGATCCGCGACCAGTGCGGGTTGGGTTCGAACGAGTACGAGTAGGTGACCGAGGCGATGTCCACCGCCAGTCCCGGGTAATGGTTGACATGCCAGGTGCCGCCCAGATCCTGCTCGCGTTCGAGGATCGCGATCGAGTCGATGCCGAGCTCTTTCAGTGCGATGGCCGCGCCCATGCCGCCGAAGCCCGCGCCCACGATCAGCACCTCGTGATCGAGCCGGCCGCGTCCGTCGTCGTCCATCGAATCCACTCCTGCCCGTCGGCGATACCCCCGAAACTAACTGTGACCCGATTCCACAGTAACGTCGATCACCCGAAAAGCACACCGGGGTTGAGCAGGCCGTCCGGGTCGAAGGCGGATTTGACCGCGCGCATCACCGCCACGTCCGCATCGCTGCGGCCCAGGCCGAGCCACGGCGTCTTGATCCGGCCCACCCCGTGTTCGGCGCTGATGGATCCGCCGAGCCCGGCCACCGCCCGCAGGATCGCATCGGTCAGTCCGGCCGCGGCCGGCACGGGTACGTCGAGCACGTTGACGTGCAGGTTGCCGTCGGCCAGGTGGCCGAACGGGATCAGCCGTCCGCCGGCCTGCCCGGCCAGCGCCCCGACCCGGTCCAACAGCTCGGCCACGGCGCCGCCGGGCACCGAGACGTCCAGTTTGACCACCGGGGTGCCGCTCGCCCGGGCGATCGCCTCGGTGTGCCCCTCGCGCACCGCCCACAGCGCCTCCGCGGGCCCCTCCTCGACGGCGGCGTCGATCAGCCCGTCCACCCCGGCCAGGACCTGCGCCAGACCTTCGGCACCGGTCCCGGCCGCCTCCACCAGCACCAGATACGGGGCCGGTTCGGCCAGCGGGCGCCGCATTCCGTGGGCGGTCAACAGGTCCACCCCGGCCGCGGTCATCAGCTCGGCGGCCACCGGCACCAGTCCGGCGTTCTCCACGGCGGCCACCACCTGCCGCGCCTGGTCGACCCCGGCCACGCCGGCCACCGCGACCGCGGTGCGCGCCGGGGCGGCGACCAGCCGCAGGAGCGCCGCGGTGATCACCGCCAGGGTGCCCTCGCTGCCGGCCAGCAGGCCGGGCAGGTCGTAGCCGACGTTGTCCTTGCGCAGCGGCCGCCAGCGCCGCAGCACCTCACCGGAGGCGAGGACGGCCTCGATGCCGAGCAGCTGCGCACGCATGCTGCCGTACCGGATGACGTGGATGCCCCCGGCATTGGTGGCGATCAGCCCGCCCACGGTGGCGCTGTCGCGGGCCGCCAGATCCACACCGAAGGCCAGCCCGGCCCGGCCGGCGGCGTCGTGCAGCCGGGCCAGGGTGACCCCGGCGCCGGCGGCGATGCAGCGATCGTCATGGTCCACCGGCCCCAGATCGGTGAGCCGGGTGGTCGACAGGACGACTGCGGGCCTGCCGTCGGCCGGCGGGACGGAGCCGCCGACCAGGCCGGTGTTGCCGCCCTGCGGGCAGATCGCGATGCCGCGCCCGGCGCACCAGCGGACCACCGCGGCGGTCTGCGCGGTGTCGGCGGGCCGGACCACGGCCAGCGCGCGCCCGGTGTGCGCACCGGTCCAGTCGGTGAGGTGGCCGGCGGTCAGATCCGGGTCGGTCAGCACGTGTGCGGTGCCGACGATCGCGCCCAGCCGGGTGCGGACGTCGTCGGCGGTCGGTTCAGCGGGCACGCCGTCCACGCTAACGCCTCACCGGCCGCTACTTGCCGCCGAAGGCCTTGATCACGGTGAAGGCACCGACCACCGCGAGCACGACGAAGGCGATCCACAGCACGCTCTTGATGATGGCGCCGGCCAGCGAGGCCAGCACCAGCACGCCGACCACGATTGCGATGATCGTCCAGATCGAGGTGCCGGAGGACTTGTCCTGGGTTGAGGTACTCATGTCTCCACCGTGCCGGACCGGGCGCCGGAAAGCACGGTTCAGCAGTGGAAATGGGGAACAACTCAGGGTCCTCCCCCACGGTGGCCGCCCGCCGGGGCGCGCGGCCTAGGGTTGAGCCATGAAGTTCTCCGCGCGCTCGCAGGCCGTCACCCCGTTCTACGCGATGGAGTTCGGGAAGAAGGCCGCCGCGCTCGAGGCCGCCGGCATCCCGGTGGTCAAACTGAACATCGGCGAGCCGGACTTCGGTGCGCCGCCGGCCTTCCTGGCGCAGGTGCGCCGGATCTGCGACGGACGGCCCCTGCCGTACACCGGCGCACTGGGGCTGCCGGAACTGCGGGCGGCGATCGCACAGTTCTCGGCGAGCCGGCTGCACGCACCGGTGGATCCGGACCGGGTGGTGGTGACCACCGGGGCGTCGGCGGCTCTGCTGCTGGCCTGCGCGGCGCTGATCGATCCGGGCGACGAGGTGCTGGTGGCCGATCCGTCGTATCCGTGCAACCGGCGTTTCGCCGATAGCTTCGGCGCGCGGGTACGGCTGCTGCCCACCGATGCCGCCAGCCGCTTCCAGCTGACCGCGGACATGGTCGACGACGCCTGGGGACCCGACACCCGCGGGGTGATGGTGGCCTCCCCGTCCAATCCCACCGGCACCAGCCTGGCCTGGCCGGAACTGACCGAGCTCACCGCGCGGGTGGCCGGCCGCGGCGGCTGGCGCATCGTCGACGAGATCTATCTGGCGCTGGCCGACGACGGGCCGGGTGGTCCGGCGCGCAGCGTGGCGCAGCACGATCCGGGCGCGGTGGTGGTCAACAGCTTCTCCAAGTACTTCGGGCTGACCGGCTGGCGGCTGGGCTGGGCGGTGCTGCCGCCGGAGATGGTGCCGGTGGCCGAGAAGCTCGCGCAGAACTACTACATCTGCCCGCCGACCCCCGCCCAGATCGCGGCGCTGACCTGCTTCGACCCGGAGACGATCGCCCTGGCCGAGGACCGGCGCGCGGTGCTGCGCGAACGCCGCACGCTGGTCTGCGAGGCACTGGCGCGGATCGGGCTGCCGGTGCCGGTGCTGCCGGACGGCGCGTTCTACGTGTACGTCGACGTCGCCGGCACCGGGCTGACCGCCTCCGAGTTCTGCGAGCTGGCGCTCGATCGGGCACGGGTCGCGCTGACCCCGGGCAAGGACTTCGGGGAGGCCGGGGCCGAGCGGTACGTGCGGCTGTCCTATGCCACCGCCGACGATCAGCTGGCGCTGGGCCTCGAACGGCTCGGCGAGCTGATGGCCTCGCTGGGCTGACTCGATTCAGGACTCGATCCGGTAGCGCACGTCGGCGCCAGGCCCCGCTGCGCTACCCGATCCGGAGTGCCCGCGACGGATCAGCCGTCGGTGACCGCCGCCTCGGCGTCGAGCGAGGCCTGACTGATCCGCAGGTGCCGGCCGGTGATCCTGCGGTAGCCGGCTTCGGCCGCGAAGCTGAGCACCAGCACCGCGATCAGCGTGATCCACGTGCTCGCCGGACTCGAGGTGATCGAGTAATAGAGCAGCAGCGCGAACAGCGCCAGATTGAGCAGTACCGCGACGATCAGAATGGCCGGATGCGCCCCGGTCTCCCTGTGCACGCGCAGATGGCCGGCGCTGACCATGCCGTACACGATCAGGAAGGCCAGGCTGGCCATCTGACCCACCGACGAGAGCGGGAAGAAGACGACGAAGGCACAGGTGAGCACGCCCGCACCGATCAGGCCCCAGGTGCCGCTGCGCCAGATCCCGCGCGCGAAGTCGGCGGGCAGCTCCCCCTCTTTGGCGACGGTGAAGGCCAGGTTGGCATCGCCGTACAGGGTGGCGTTGACCCCGGAGGCGGTGGCCAGCAGGGCGGCGACACTGATGATGATGAAACCGGTCTCGCCGAGCACCGACCGTCCGGCCTCGGCCAGCACGTGGCCGGCATCGGCGTCGATCTGGTGCAACGGCATCACCATCACCAGCATCGCGGCCACCACCACGTACACCAGCATGACGATCGCCAGCGCCTGGTACATCGATCGCGGGAGCTGCTTGCGCGGCCGGGCCATGTCGCCCGCCGAGTTCGTCACCACGCCGAAGCCCTCGTAGGTGACGTAGAGCAGCCCGGCCGCGAAGAGCACACCGAGGAAGCCGTCCCCACCGCCCTGACCGGTGAAACGGTCCGGCTCGGCCTTCAAGGAGGCGGCGACGACGAACCCGACGATGATGACCAGTTCCACGCCCACCACCAGCAGCTCGGACCGGCCGACCAGCTTGGAGCCGATCACGTTGACCCCCATCAGGACCAGAACCAGTCCCACCCCGACCGCTTTGCCGACCCACTCGTTGTCGGTGCCGCCGACCAGGTGGAGCACATAGCCGGAGAAGCCGCTGGCGTAGAGCGCCATCGCGATGATCCAGCCCAGGAACTGGAAGACGTTGAGTCCGCCGGCGATCAGACCGTCGCCGAAGCAGCGGATGAGGAACTCCGCGGCCCCGCCGCGGCTGGGATAGCGTGCCCCGAGTTTGGCGTACGAGTAGACGCTGAAGAGCGAGACCGACCGCCCACCAGGAAGGACACCGGCAGCCAGACGCCGGCCGAGCCGGCTGCCAGCCCCACCAGGGTGTACAGCCCGGCGCCCATCATGCCGCCGACCCCGATCGCGGTGGCCGCGGCCACCCCCACCGAGCCCTTGCCCGGCGCCGTCGGGCCGGTCCTCCCGTGCCCGCCGCCGCTCGCCGCGGCGCCGCCGGTTCCCTCCGACTGAGCCATCGCCGGTCTCCTCCCCACCCGAGCCCCGCCGCGGACCGTGCGCGCGGGGCGATAGCCCATCGACAGTAGCCGATCCGCGCGCATCGTCCGGGCCGAACGGCCGGTCCGGACCGTCAGCCGGCGGGTGGCCCGGCGTCGGTCACCTGTGCGCGCAGCCGGTCGAGGAATGCGGCCTGCGCCGGATTGATCCGCTCGGCGGCCTCGGCCAGGCCGAACCACTGCCCGCGGTCGCATTCCGGGAACACCGCGAGCCGCCCCGAGCGCGGCGGCCAGATCATCTCGAAGGTGTTGCTGCGCAGCGTCTCCGGATCCAGGTCGCCTTCGGCGGCGAACCCGGTGACCGTCTTCCCGCCGCGCTGACGGATCTCACCGAGTTCGCGCAACGGTCCGGCCGGCGCGCGATGGCCGGTCTCCTCGGCGAACTCCCGCCGCGCGGCGGCGGCCGGGTCCTCACCGGCGGTCAGCTCTCCCTTCGGGAGGCTCCAGGCCCCGGCATCCTTGTTCTTCCAGAACGGTCCGCCCGGATGCACCAAGAGCACCTCCAGCCCGCCGGCCCCACGGCGGTAGAGCAGCAGTCCGGCGCTGGCGGCGACCATGACCGGAACCTACTGGCTCGGCAGCGTCGGCATCCCCGACGGCACGTTGCTGGGCAGGAGCTTGTCCTGCTGATCCGGGCACAGGCCGACGACCGCGGCGCTGGACATGGCCGCCGATCGGACCGCGTCCTGCCCCTGGCCGTCGATCACCTCGGTGATCGGCGTGCCGGCCTTCAGGTCGGCGCAGATCTGCTTGCCCTCGGCGATCAGGGCGTCGCGGTCGCTGATGTCCACGCCCGAGGCCTGCAGGATCTGCAGGAAGGTGCCCTCGCCCGAGGACGGGGTGGTCGAGGCGGCCGCGGAATCGTCCGACGAGTCGTCGCCGCAGGCGCCCAGCAGCAGAGCGGCGGCGGCCGCGAGCGGCAGCATGAGCAGACGGTGGCGGGCGGCGATCATGGGCGGTCTCCTCGACTCTCCTCGGGCGCGCCGCGCGAGCGGCGACGGGTGGAACCTGAAATGTACCGAACCGCCGGCGCCGCCGGATCGTAGGCTGGTCGGGTGGAGATCGTCACCAGCCGAACACTTCTGGTGTCCGCCGACCCGGATGCCCTGACCGCCTTCTACCGTCGGACCCTGGGTCTGCCGGTGGCCCGGGAGTACCCGGGCGGCACCGTCTTCTACGCCGGCAACGGGATCATCGAGGTGCCGGCTCACCTGCGCGCCGATGCCGCCACCGCCCCGGCGGACGTGCTGTGGCTGCAGGTCCGCGATGTGGCCGCCGCCCGCGACGAGCTCGCCGCGGCGGGTGTGCCGATCGTCGCCGAACCGGAGACCAAACCGTGGGGGCTGATCGAGATGACGGTGCACGATCCGGACGGGCGGTCGCTGATCCTGGTGCAGATCCCCGCCGATCACCCGCTGCGCCGCGACGTGCGCGGCGACTGAGCCGCACCGGGCCGGACCGGGGCGGATGAGAAACGGTGCATGAGAGACTGGGGGCCATGAACTCCTGGCCGGCACCGTCTGTCACCGCACCCGTCGTCGCCACCGTCGAACTGCCCGGCTCCAAGTCGATCACCAACCGCGCACTGATCCTGGCGGCCCTCGCCGACGGCCCGGTACAGGTGGCCGGCACCCTGCGCAGCCGGGACACCGACCTGATGCTCGACGGTCTGGCCGCCCTCGGAGTGGGGGTGGCCGCCGATCCCGGCGATCCCACGCTGGTGACGATCACTCCGGCCCCGCTGCACGGCGGCCGGATCGACTGCGGGCTGGCCGGCACCGTGATGCGATTCCTGCCGGCGGTGGCGGCCCTGGCCGACGGCCGGGTGGACTTCGACGGCGACGAGCAGGCCCGCAGCCGGCCGCTGGGCACCGTGCTGGGCGCGCTGCGCGAGCTCGGCGCCGCCGTCGACGGCGACGCCCTGCCGTTCACCGTGCACGGCACCGGCGCCCTGCGCGGCGGACCGGTCACCATCGACGCCTCGGCCTCGTCGCAGTTCGTGTCCGGGCTGCTGCTCTCCGCCGCGCGGTTCACCGACGGGGTCACCATCACCCACCAGGGGCCGCCGGTGCCGTCGATGCCGCACATCGACATGACCGTCGACATGCTGGGCGCAGCCGGGGTGCCCGTGACCGTCTCGGCGGGTCCGGACGGGGTGGCGAGCCGCTGGCAGGTGGCGCCCGGCCCCATCCGCGCCGTGGACACCACGGTGGAACCGGATCTGTCCAACGCCGCCGCCTTCCTGGCGGCCGCCGCGGCCACCGGCGGCACCGTCAGCGTGCCGCGCTGGCCGGAACACACCACCCAGCCGGGGGCGCAGATCGTCGACGTACTGACCCGGATGGGTTGCACCGCAACGCGATCGGCCGACGGTCTGCTCACCGTGCAGGGCCCGCAGCGGCCGGCCGCGGTGGATCTGGACCTGCGGGCGATCGGCGAGCTGACGCCGACCATCGCCGCGCTGTGCGTGGTCGCCGACGGCACCTCCACGCTGCGCGGCATCGCGCATCTGCGCGGCCACGAGACCGACCGGCTGGCCGCGCTCACCACCGAGATCGGCCGGATCGGGGGCCTGTGCGTCGAGACCGCCGACGGCCTGCAGATCACCGGCGTGCCGGCCGGCGATCTGCGGCCCGCCCTGTGGCACAGCTACGCCGACCACCGGATGGCCACCGCCGGTGCGCTGCTGGGACTTCTGGTGCCGGGCACGTCCGTCCAGGACATCGCCACCACCGGCAAGACGCTGCCGGACTTTCCGGGCATGTGGGCCGCGATGATCGGGGAACACGACCGGTGAGCCGCTCGGCGCGGTCCTACGACGAATCCGATGTCCGGATCCGTCCGGGCAAGGGCACCCGGCCGCGCACCAAGACCCGGCCGAGTCACAAGGACGCGCACAGCGCGATGGTGGTGTCGGTGGATCGCGGCCGGTGGGGCTGCGTGCTCGACGGAGATCCGGAGCGGCCGGTGGTGACCATGCGGGCCCGCGAGCTGGGCCGCACCCCGATCGTCGTGGGCGACCGGGTGGACGTGGTGGGCGACCTGTCGGGCCGGCCCGACACCCTGGCCCGGATCGTGCGGGTCGCCGAGCGGTCGACGGTGCTGCGGCGCACCGCCGACGACACCGATCCGTATGAGCGGATCGTCGTGGCCAACGCCGACCAGTTGCTGATCGTCACCGCCCTGGCCGATCCGCCGCCGCGCACCGGCTTCGTCGAACGGGCGCTGGCCGCCGCCTACGCCGGCGGCCTGTCGCCGATCCTGTGCCTGACCAAATCGGATCTGGCCGACCCCGCCGGGTTCGCCGCGCACTTCGCCGATCTGGAGCTGCCGGTGGTGCTCGGCGGTCGCGACGACGGCCTGGCCGAACTGCAGGAGCGGCTCGACGGCCGGCTCACCGCCCTGATCGGGCACTCCGGTGTCGGCAAGTCCACGCTGGTCAATCGGCTTGTGCCGGACGCGGATCGGGCGGTCGGACGGGTCTCCGGCGTCGGCAAGGGCCGGCACACCTCCACCCAGTCGGTGGCGCTGCCGCTGCCCGGCGGGCGGCGCGGGGACCGGGGCTGGGTGGTCGACACCCCGGGAATCCGGTCCTTCGGGCTGGCGCATGTGACGCCGGACGAGATCGTCGATGCCTTCGGCGACCTGCGCGAGGCGGTGGCGGACTGTCCGCGCGGGTGCACCCATCTGGGTCCGCCGGCCGATCCGGAATGCTCCCTCGACGCGCTCACCGGAAGCTCGTATCGGCGCGCGATGGCCGTCCGGGAGCTGCTCGCCGCGGTCCGCGACACCGGCTCCGAAACCGACGAACCGGTCGAGCCCACCCCGTAGGGCAGCGGCCGGGTGCGGCTACTCGCGCAGGCCCGCCGGTTCGGCGGTGCGGCCGGCCCCGATACCGCCGAACGTGCCGCTCAGGTTCGCCGCGGCGACGACCTGCTGCACGAGTTCCCTCCGCGGACCGGTCATCAGGTAGACCTTGACCTCCCGCGGCCCCGGCCCCCGGTAGACCTGATAGTCCTCGAGCCACCGGTAGATCGCGCCGCAGTCGGCATCGAGGAGCGCAGTCGCCGCCCGCACCCCGTAGAGCGCCGCATACCGCCGGTAGGTCAGATCGGCGCGCCAGGCCTGCTCGAGTGCGTCCCGGACCACCTCCTCCGGGATCATCGCCGCCGTCACCGCCGGTACGCGGATACCGTTCTGCATAACGGTGCCTTCGTCACGATTGAGCCTCCGCACCAGCCTGTCCCTGGCGTCGTCGAGGTCGGCGGCGGCGAGCAGCCACGCGAGCCGGGCCTCGTCGACCGATTCACCGCTCTCCCCCACCCGCCACAGGTACGGCCAGAACTCCTCGCGGGTGGCCGCCGACCAGCGGTGCAGACCGAAGGCGGCCAGCACGATCAGCACCGGCGCCACAGTCACCACCGCGAATGCGACGGCGGCAGCGGCCGCCGTCAAGGCGGCGTACGTCACGTCGACGACCACGTGCCGCCCGCCCGACTGCAGGTACTGCCACACCCCGGCCGCCACCGCGACCGCCATCAGGGCCGCGACGAGTGCGGCCCCGGCGATCCGGGCCGGACGGCGCACCACCGACAACACCCGCTCGACGGCGAGTCCCCAGACCCAGAACACCCAGAGCAGTACGCTGACGCCGCCGACGATCAAGATCATGATGCTGAGCCTAGGAACCGGCATATCGGGCGGCAATGGGGAGTTCTCCCCATTGCGGATCAGGCGCGTACGGTCCCAGAGCTCAGGCGAACGGGGAACGCAGCCAGTCCGCGTCCCAGCCCACCCAGCCGGCCATCACACCCAGGAAGCCGGTCAGCCAGACGGTGAGGATGACGATGGCGCACGTGGCCACACCCAGCACCACCTGCGCCAGGCGGTTGCCGTCGATGTAGCGCGAGTAGAAGGCGTTGAGCCGGCTCATGACGGCCAGCCGCAGCCTCGCGGCCCACTCGAACTCCTGCGAGAGGATCAGCAGACCGAGGAAGACGATGGCCCAGCCCGGACCGGGGTACGGAATGGCGACGATGCCGGCCAGAGTGACCACCGTGCCCACCGCGATCGTCACATAGCGGAGCACCCAGCCGAGCCGGTGATTGTGCCGGATGTGGTGGTAGCGGCGGCCCAGCCGCCGCACCCCGTCGTTGAGTCCGCCCAGCAGGCTGCGCCGCTGGTCGGCGCGCCCGTCCGCCGCGTCGCCGGTGCTCACCTCGCCGTCGATGCCCATCGGTCGTCCCGGCCCGGTCAGGCCCGCGCCCGTCGTCGTTCCCGGCGGGTCTCCCGCAGCCGGCGCAGGGCCGTCTTGAGCCCGGACGCCCGCGGCGTCATCCCCGCGAAGCGGCGCTCGGAGGCGGTCTCCGGGGCGTCGTCGGCCGAATCGACCAGGAAGCGGTCCGGAAGCGCGAGCTTGTTGATGGTCCGCAGGGTGCGCAGATACTGCATGCCCAGCGAGCCGGTGTTGTACGGGAGGTCGTACTTCTCGCACAGCTCCCGCACCGCCACCGACACCTCGGCCATCCGGTTGCTCGGCAGATCCGGGTAGAGGTGGTGTTCGATCTGGTACGAGAGGTTGCCGCTCATGAAGGCCAGCGCCGGCCCGGCCCGGAAATTGGCGCTGCCGAGCATCTGCCGCAGGTACCACTGGCCCTGCGTCTCGTCCTCGAGGGTCTCGGCGGTGAACTTCTCCGCACCGTCCGGGAAGTGGCCGCAGAAGATCACCACATAGGTCCACAGGTTGCGGGCCAGGTTCGCGGTCAGGTTGGCGGTCAGGGTGTGCCGGAAGTTGCGACCGGTCAGCGCCGGGTAGATCAGGTAGTCCTTGCCCAGCTGCCGAGCGGCCTTGCGCAGGAAGAGCTTGATCTGCGGGATCGCCTCCTGTGTGGACTTGCGTCCGGCGGCGACCTCCTTGAGTTCGAGGTCGTGCAGCGCGATACCCCATTCGAAGGTGAGCGCCAGCAGCACGTTGAACAGCGGCTGGAAGGCCCGCCGCGGCTCCCACGGCTCGTCGCGGGTCACCCGCAGGATCTTGTACCCCACGTCGTGATCCATGCCGATCACGTTGGTGTACTTGTGATGGATGTAGTTGTGCGAGTGCTTCCAGTGCGGAGACGCGCACACCATGTCCCACTCCCAGGTGGTGGAGTGGATCTCGGGATCGTTCATCCAGTCCCACTGGCCGTGCATCACGTTGTGCCCGAGTTCCATGTTCTCGATGCACTTGGCCAGGGCCAGCGCCGTGGCGCCGAGCAGCCAGAGCGAGCGCCGGTTGCTGCCGAACAGCGCGAGCCGGCCGGCCACCTCCAGTCCGCGCTGCGCGGCGATGGTGCGGTGCAGGTAGCGGACATCCCGCTCACCGAGGTCGGCCTCGATCCGCCGGCGCAGCGCGTCGAGCTCCTCCCCGAGCGCCGCCACATCGGCGTCCGTCAGGTGCGCGTACTCATTGATGTCCGAAATTGCCATCGCTGCTCATTATGCCCGTCGCTGCAAATCGTGCCCGGTGAGACGTACCGGCCTCGGTCGTCTCCCCCGCTACGTTACGCTGCGCGGCGCTCCTGCCGCGGGGCGGGGAACTGGGCGACGCCGCGCCGGCGTTCCCGCAGCCCGCGGATGGCCGACTTGAGGCCGCGCCGGCGGCCGCTGCGCGGGTCGACGGTGGCCACCAGGCGCTGCTCCGGATCGGTCTTGAAGCGCAGCTCCGAGGCGGTCTCCGGGGCATCGTCCTTGGTGGCGGTCAGGTACTTGTCCGGCAGGGACAGCTTGGCGATGGTCCGCCAGGACTTGGCGTACTGCAGCGGGAACGAGCCGGTGGTGTACGGCAGGTCGTAATCGGCGCAGATCGCCTGCACCCGCACCGAGATCTCGGCGAGCCGGTTGCTCGGCAGGTCCGGGAAGATGTGGTGCTCGATCTGGTACGAGAGGTTGCCGCTCATGAAGCCCAGCACCGGGCCGGACCGGAAGTTGGCGCTGCCGAGCATCTGACGCAGGTACCACTCGCCGCGGCTCTCGGTCTCCATGTCCCGCTTGGTGAACTTCTCGGCGCCGTCCGGGAAGTGGCCGCAGAAGATCACCGCATTGGTCCACAGATTGCGGATCACGTTGGCCAGCACGTTGGCGGTCAGGGCCGTGCGGAAACCGCGGCGCGAGCGGGTGGCCGCACCGACGATCGCCGGGTGGACCACGTAGTCCTTGGCGGCCTGACGGCCCACCTTGGCGCCCACCTCGCGCAGCGAGGCGCGCAGCTCGGCCCGGTCCTCCTCGGTCTTGCGCTTGCGTCCGAGTTCGAGGTGCTGGGCGGCGACGCCGTACTCGAAGCCCACCGCGAGCAGCGTGTTCCACACCAGGTTGCCCAGATAGAACGGCCGCCAGCGCTGGTCCCGGGTCACCCGCAGCAGGCCGTAGCCCACGTCGTCGTCCATGCCGAGGACGTTGGTGTACTTGTGGTGGATGAAGTTGTGCTGGTGCTTCCAGTGCGCGCTCGGGCCGGTGTTGTCCCACTCCCAGGTGGTCGAGTGGACCTCGGGATCGTTCATCCAGTCCCACTGCCCGTGCATCACGTTGTGCCCGAGTTCCATGTTCTCGACGATCTTGGCCACACCGAGCGCCGAGGCGCCGGCCCACCACAGGCTGCGCTTGCGCGATCCGAAGATCAGGGCGCGTCCGGTCAGTTCCAGGCCCCGCTGAAAGGCGATGGTCCGCGCGATGTAGCGGGCGTCGCGCTCGCCGCGGTCGGCCTCCACGTCGGCGCGGATGGCATCGAGCCGGACCGCGATGGCCTCCACGTCGTCATCGGTCAGGTGCGCGTACTCCGGGATGTCGGCGATCGCCACGACGTCTCCTTTACCTACAATTGCGTAACTTACGCAATCGTAGGTTACGGCGCCGTAGGTTGTCCAGGGGCCCTCGCACCGTTTCGTGCCGAACCGCCCCCGGAGCATCGACCCCCCAGACGACAACCGGTTCCCGAGACCGTTCGATCAGTCGCGGGAACCGGAATCGGTCTCGGGAACGGGGCGGCGCCGGACGTCAGACGTCGAGGGTGCAGTCGCCGGCGGCGGCGGTCACGCAGGTCTGGACGCGCTCGCCGGCGATGTGCTCGGCGCCGGTCCGCAGATCCCGGACCGCCCCCTTGTCGAGCATCACCACGCAGCTCTGACAGATGCCCATCCGGCAGCCGAAGGGCATCAGCACGCCGGCCTGCTCCCCCGCCTCGAGCAGCGTGGTGGCGCCGTCGGCCTCCACCTGCCGGTCGGGAGTGCCGAAGGTGATCACGCCGCCCTGCGCGTCGCTGGCGCCGCGTTCGAGGGCGAAGCGCTCGATGTGCAGCTGCTCGAGCCGGTCGTCGTCGCCGTAGGCGGCGGTGAGCATGTCCAGGAAGCCGCCGGGGCCGCAGGCCCAGGTCTGCCGCTCGAGGAAGTCGGGACAGACCGCGGCCAGGTCGTCGACGGAGAGCTTGCCGGACTCCCGGGTGAGCCGCAGGGTCAGGTCGATCAGCCCCTCGGCGGCCATCGACTCGAGCTCCTCGGCGAAGAGCACGTCGTCGGCGGTGGGGGCGGAGTGGATCACCTTGATGTCGCTGCGCTCGCCCCGGCGGCGCAGGGTCCGCAGCATCGACATGATGGGCGTGATACCGCTGCCGGCCGTGGCCAGCAACAGCCTCGGCGGCAGCGGCTCGGGCAGCACGAACTCCCCGGAGGGCGCGGCCAGCCGCACCACGGTGCCCGGCACCAGGCCGTTGACCAGATGCGAGGACAGATAGCCCTCGGGCATCGCCTTGACCGTGATCGCGACCGTCTTGTCGCCGTGCGAGGAGTCCGGAACGCTGGTCAGCGAGTAGGAGCGCCAGGTCCACCGGCCGTGCAGCAGCACGCCGATACCGATGTACTGGCCGGCGCTGTAGTCGAACGAGAAGCCCCAGCCGGGCCGGATGACGATGGTCGCACTGTCAGCGGTCTCGGTGGTCACCGAGACCACCTTGCCGCGCAGTTCGCGGGCCGACCACAGCGGATTGGCCAGGTGCAGGTAGTCGTCCGGCAGCAGCGGGGTGGTCACCCGGGCCAGTGCGGCCCGGGCCATCTGCGCGCGCCGGCTGCCCGCCACCGAAGCGGCGCCCGGCGGCGCGAGCCGCTGAATCCACGACGTCATCTCGACCTCCGATCGTCGTCGGCGCCCGTGCGCCTCAAATACCTACGCTACCGTAACCTACGGTTGCGTAATAATCGTCGACGGGCCGCGCCGGTCACAGCAGTTCGAGCAGGAAGGGCAGCTCCTGGGTGGCGTACCAGCCCAGATCGTGGTCCTCGGCATCGCCGACGGCCAGTTCCGCATCCTCGTCGCCCAGATCCGCCGCGTCGATCACCGCGACCGCCGCCCGCACGGCCGGTTCCGCGTCGGCGCCGTCCACATGCACCGCGGCCACCTGCGACAGGCTCACCTCACCGGGCAGCCGGACCACCGCATCGTCGAGATCCGGCCGCGCCTTCGCATCCGGGACCTCGGCGACGACGACCACCCGGCGCACCGGTAGCCCGTTCGCCGCGGCCCCGTCCGCTGCGGCCCCGTCTGCTGCGGTGTCGGCGGTGGCGGCCGCCGGGTCGTCGGCGGCCAGCAGCCGCAGACTGGCCCGGGCCGCCTCACGCATCGCCACCTCGGACAGTTCCTCGTCGTCGCCAGAGGTGTAGCTCTCCCGGAGTGCGGGCGTCACCGCGAACGCGGTGCCCGAGACCGGACGCCACGAACCGCCGGCCAGCAACTGCTCGACCATCGCCAGGGTGGCCGGTGCGTAGACCCTCATCACAGCCTCACTCTCCCGGCGACGGATCGCCGTCACCGGCGCCCGCGGATCCGGACGTCGGCCGCACCGGCGGGAAGCCGCCGGTGACGAGTTCTTCGAAGGACTCGGCCACGTACCCGGCCATGGCCGGCAGGTCACCGAGCACATTACGGTCCGCGACGAAACCGAACTGCACCTGATCGCCGTACTCGACGACGCTGATCGCCAGCGCCCGCTGCGCCAGCAGGGTGGGCAGGACGTACAGGTCGGTGATCGGCACGCCGCCGAGATAGCGGGGCGCCACCGGCTGCCCGCACATCCGGATCGGCACGTTGTAGGAGCGCTGGAAGATCTGGTTGAAGGCCCGCACCGAGACATCGGCGAAGGGCACGATGCCCAGATCCGGCAGCAGCGGCCGCACCCCGGAGGTCATCCGGCGGGTCGACTGCGAGTAGCGGTCGGCCAGTCCGGCCACCTGCATGAGCCGCACCGCCGGCGCGTCCTCGCCCACCGGCAGATCGGTGACGAAGTCCTGTTCGCCCTCGCAGGTCCAGCCCGCGGTCTCGGCGGCCGCCCGGTCGTCGCCGGCCGACGGGTCCCGGGTGATCAGCGGCAGCACCGCGCGCACCGTCTCCCCGTGGCCCACCGTCTCCTGGATCGAGAGCAGCCAGCGCCGCAGCACGCCGGTCACGATGCCCAGCACCACATCGGTGAAGCTGCATTCGAAGCGCTCCGCCACCTTTCGGCACTCGTCGCGGCCGATGGTGGCGAAGGTGACCAGTCGGGCCGCACCCACCGTGTTGTTGAGCGGGCTGTCCGGCGCGCTGTTGACCAGGTTGCCCACCGCCGAGCCGACGAATCGCGCCGACCGGTCGGTGAGGGCGAGCAGATCGGCCACCGGGCCGTTGCCCCGGAGCACTGAGTCGGCCACTTCGCCGGGCCGGGCGAAGGCCTCGGCCAGCGCCCCCATGGCCACCGCGGAACCGCCCGGACGGCTGTCGGGAGACCACAGTTCCTCGGGTAGCGGCGGCGCATCCGGCCGCGGATCGGCGAGCACCTCGGACAGTTCCCGGTTCGCCTCGCCGTCGACGAGCGCCCGATGCGACTTGACCAGCACCGCCATCCGGCCGCCGGAGAGACCTTCGATCAGGTTCAGCTCCCACAGCGGACGGCGCCGGTCCAGACTCCGCGACATGACCCGGGCGATCAGCTCCTGCAACTGCTCGTCGGTGCCCGGCTGCGGCAGCGCCGAGAGCCGGACGTGGTAGGTGATGTCGAAGTCGACGTCGTCCACCCAGAGCGGCCGAGCCAGACCCAGCGGCACCTCGACCACCACCTGCCGGTACCGCGGCACCAGCTGGAGGCGGTTCTCCACCAGCGAGACCAGCCGGCCGTAGTCGAGCGGGCCGGTGCCGCTGTCCCGCGCACCCGGATCCAGCACGAACAGCACACCCAGGTGGGTACTGCTGTTCGGGCCGTCCAGGAAGTAGTACATCGCCGCTTCGGGCGACAGTCGGTTGACCATGATGACGTTGATGTTAGGCGCCCCGGCGCATTTCGTGGAACTCGCCACCGCGGCGGCGCACCCGGGCACCGATCGTCAGACGATGGCGAACTCGGTGAGGATCCAGCGGTCCTCCAGCTTCCGCGGCAGGGTGCCCGCCGGCGAGACCCTCACCGGCCGCAGTTCCATCCGTCCGGCCACCGCCCGCACCCGTCCGCCGCGCACATAGGAGCCGAAGTAGTCGGCCAGCGCCGCATCGTGCAGTTGCACGTGCACCCGGCACAGCCGGGCGCAGTCGTCACCGGGACCGACCACCCGATGCTGGATGAGCGCGGTCAGCTGGGCGAGCACCTGTTCGTCGACGCACCGGCTGAGCAGACCGCGCGGCCGCCGGCCGTCGAGGACCTCCAGTACTCGTTGCAGCGCGCCGAGAGCCGCCGCCCGCACCGCGGTGGCCGCCTCCAGGTCCGGTGGCCGGCTGCGGCCGGTGCGGCGAGCCCCGGGCGGCGCGGCGGCCCGCACGGGAACCGGAGAGGTCCCAGTAATCGATCCGCCGGCGATCGATCCGCCGGCGATCGAGGCGCCGGTGATCGAAGCATCTGTCTCGAGCAGTATCCCCGTCATACAGAATCCGACGCGCCGGGAACCGTTTCGGTTCCACGACGCGCCGGAATGTCTGCGGATTCGTCCTGTGCGGGGCTACTTCTGCTGGCGCCGCCGCTCGCGCTGGGCCCGCCGCTGCGCCTCGCGGCGCTCCTTGCGGGTGCCGCCGAGCACCTCGGACGGGGTGCCCGAGGCATGCTCCTCGACCTCCGAGTGGACCTCGGGGTCGCCGGCCTCGGACGGCCCGCTGTAGCTGACGACACCCTCGGCGGCCTCGTCGCCGCCCAGGTCGGTGCCGGCGAGCATGTCGCTGACCGTGCTGCCCAGCTGCGGCTCGGGGGCCTGGGTCTGCACCTGAGCGTTGAAGATCAGGGTGACCGTCTCCTCCTTCATCGCCTCGAGCATGGCCACGAACATGTCGTAGCCCTCGCGCTGGTACTCGACCACCGGGTCGCGCTGGGCCATCGACCGCAGGTGAATGCCCTCGCGCAGGTAGTCCATCTCGTAGAGGTGATCGCGCCACTTGCGGTCGAGCACCATCAGCAGCACCGAACGCTCGAGCTGCTGCATGGCGCCCTCGCCGGCGATACCGGCCAGTTCGGTCTCCCGACGGTCGTAGGCCTCGAGGGCGTCCTCGACCAGAACGTCGCGCAGTTCGTCGGCGCTCACGTCGTCGCGTTCGCCGAACTCGTTCTCACCGACCACCTGCTGCTTGTCCAGCGAGATCGGGTACAGCTTGGCCAACGCCTCCCACAGGGTGTCGAGGTCCCAGTCCTCGGTGTAGCCCTCGGCGGTGGCACCGTCGACGTAGGCGCCCACCACGTCGGCCACCATCTGCCGGACCTGCTCGCGGTGGTCGTCGCCCTCGAGGATCTCGCGGCGCTCGGCGTAGATGACCTTGCGCTGCTCGTTCATCACCTCGTCGTACTTGAGGACGTTCTTGCGGATCTCGAAGTTCTGCTCCTCGACCTGGGTCTGCGCGCTGCGGATGGCGCGGGTGACCATCTTGGCCTCGATCGGCACGTCCTCGGGCAGGTTCACCCGGTTCATGATCGATTCGAGCGCGGCACCGTTGAAGCGGCGCATGAGCTCGTCGCCGAGCGAGAGGTAGAAGCGCGACTCGCCCGGGTCGCCCTGACGGCCGGAGCGGCCGCGCAACTGATTGTCGATCCGTCGCGACTCGTGGCGTTCGGTGCCGAGCACGTACAGCCCGCCCGCCTCACGCACGTCGTCGGCCTCCTCGGCGGCGGCCGTGCGGGCCACCTCGATGGCCTCGTCCCAGGCGGCCTCGTATTCGTCGGGAGTGTTCACCGGATCCAGCCCGGCCTTGCGCAGCCGGGTGTCGGCGATGACGTCCGGGTTGCCGCCGAGCACCACGTCGGTACCGCGGCCGGCCATGTTGGTGGCCACGGTCACGGCGCCGAGCCGGCCGGCCTCGGCGACGATCTGCGCCTCCTGCTCGTGGAACTTGGCGTTGAGCACGGTGTGCGTGATGTCGCGCTCGGTGAGCAGCCGGGACAGGTACTCGGAGCGTTCGACGCTGGTGGTGCCAATCAGCACCGGCTGGCCCTTCTCATGCCGCTCGGCGATGTCGTCGACGACGGCGTTGAACTTGGCCTCTTCGGTCTTGTAGATGAGGTCGGTCTGGTCCTTGCGCACCATCGGCTTGTTGGTGGGGATGGGCACCACGCCGAGCTTGTAGATCTGATGGAACTCGGCGGCCTCGGTCTCGGCGGTACCGGTCATGCCGGAGAGCCTGTCGTAGAGGCGGAAGTAGTTCTGCAGCGTGATGGTGGCCAGGGTCTGGTTCTCGGCCTTGATCTCGACGCCCTCTTTGGCCTCGATGGCCTGGTGCAGGCCCTCGTTGAAGCGGCGGCCGTCGAGCACGCGCCCGGTGAACTCGTCGACGATCAGGACCTCGCCCTTGCGGACGATGTAGTCCTTGTCCTTGTGGAACAGCTCCTTGACCTTGATGGCGTTGTTCAGGTAGCCGACCAGCTGCGAGTTGCTGGGCTCGTACAGGTTGTCGATGCCCAGCCGGTCCTCGACGGCGGTGACCCCGGCCTCGTGCACGCCGACGGTCTTCTTCTTGATGTCCACCTCGTAGTGGACGTCCTTCTCGAGCAGCGGGGCGATCCGGGCGAACTCGGTGTACCACTTGCTCGACGAATCGGCCGGACCGGAGATGATCAGCGGCGTGCGGGCCTCGTCGATCAGGATCGAGTCCACCTCGTCGACGACGGCGAAGTTGTGGCCGCGCTGAACCAGCTCCTCCATGCTGTGCGCCATGTTGTCGCGCAGGTAGTCGAAGCCGAACTCGTTGTTGGTGCCGTAGGTGACGTCGGCGGCGTAGGCCTCCCGGCGCTGATCCGGATTCATGCCGGTGAGGATGACCGCGGTCTCGAGGCCCAGGAAGCGGTGCACGCGGCCCATCCACTCGGCGTCGCGCTTGGCGAGGTAGTCGTTGACGGTGACCACGTGCACGCCCTTGCCGCTGAGCGCGTTCAGGTAGGCCGGCAGCACACAGGTCAGGGTCTTGCCCTCACCGGTCTTCATCTCGGCGATGTTGCCGAAGTGCAGCGCCGCACCACCCATGATCTGGACGTGGAAGTGCTTCTGGTCGAGCACGCGCCAGGCCGCCTCGCGGGCCACGGCGAAGGCCTCGATGAGCAGATCGTCGAGGGTCTGACCCGATTCGAGGCGTTCCTTGAACGCTGCGGTCTTGGCCTGCAGCTCGGTGTCGCTGAGCGCTTCCATCTCGTCGGAGAGCGACTCCACCTGAGCCGCGATGCCGTCGAGCCTCTTGACCATGCGCCCTTCACCCAGGCGCAGCAGCTTGTTCAGCACGGTCTTTACGTCCCCATCGGTCGATGACAAAGAATCCGGCCTGCACCGCAAACGGGCAGGCCGGACTCCATGGTAGCGGTCTTTATCGTCAGACCTCGTTCAGCAGGCCGGAAAGCTCAGGCCAGCCGGATCAGCCCGTAGTCGAAGGCGTGCCTGCGGTAGACCACCGACGGCTTGTCGGTCTCCTTGTCGTGAAACAGGAAGAAGTCGTGCCCGACCAGTTCCATCTCGTAGAGCGCATCGTCCACGCTCATCGGCACCGCCTGGTGCTCCTTGACGCGCACGATCTGGCCCGGCTCGTAGTGCTCGACGCCGTCGGCCCACTTGTCCTCGGCCTCGGCGAGGGTCTCCGGATTCGGCGAATCCTCGATCGCCGCCGGCGCGATCGCCTCGCTCAGCGACTGGGCCCGGCCCGGACCGTCCTTGCGGATCCGCTTCCGGCCCTTCGCCCGGCGCAGCCGCTTCTGCATCTTGTCCATCGCCAGCTCGGTGGCCGCGTAGAAGTTCTCGCCGCTGGCCTGCGAGCGGATCACCGGTCCGTCGCAGCGGGCGGTGATCTCCACGACCTGCGCCTGCTTGGCCTGTCGCCGGTTCGGCTCGTGGTAGAGCACCACTTCGAACCGGTTGATGGTGGTGTCGAAGCGCTCCAGCCGGGAGAGCTTGTCACCGAGGTACACGCGGAAATGGTCGGGAACCACCACATTGCGCCCGCTGACCTGCACCTCCACGGTGGGCTGGCCGGGCTCGGCCACGTCGGCGAGATGTGAGGGGCGCTCGAACGCCTTCTCCAGCTCGGCCACGGTGGCCGGGGCGCTCTTCGGCTCGCGCTGTCCTTTGCGATGAACGACGGACATATGTGATTCCTCCTCCGATCGCGCTATCCGGAATGGCCCCGGATAGGTACCAATTCGCTTGCCGCACAACGCAATTGAGCGACAGGCCGTTTTCCGGGCCGGACGGCCCGGAAAACGTTCCCCTGCACCTATGACGTTATCGGGTTTGGCCCGCTTCGGCCACGTTTCAGCACGTGATTCTCGCCCTCTCTGCCGCCCGCCCGATCGCCGCGTCCGCCGCCTCGCCGATCACACCCCGGCGAGCACCACCGCCACGTCCACCGCGACGCCGCACCGGGCCAGTGCGGCCACCGACACCGCGGCCGTCGCACCGGTGGTCAGCACGTCGTCCACCAGCACCACCGTGCACCGGCGGCGCCGCACCGGAGGCGGCGGCGGACCGGTCACCACCACCGCACCGCGCAGATTGGCCAGCCGCCCGCCGGCGTCGAGGCCGGCCGAATCCCGGGCCGGCCCGGCGGTCCGCAGCAGCTCGGCCACCCGTACCCGCGGCCCCAGCTCGGCCCCGGCCGCCCGGCTCACCGCGGTGACCGGATCACCGCCGCGGCGCCGCGCCGCTAGCGCCCGGGTGGGTGCCGGGATCAGCACCAGCCCGCCGGTCGCAGGCAGATCACCCCAGCGGGCGAGGGCGATCAGTGCCCGGGCGAGGACGGTGCCGAAGACCGGCACCAGGTCGGTGCGCCGATGCTCTTTGAGTTCGACGATCCCGCGCCGCAGCGGTCCGCGGTACCGGCCCGCCGCGAAGGCCGGCACCCCCGGATCCACCCGCGGACGCAGCCGGACCGGCACATCGTGGAGCGCCCGCGCACAGCGCGGACACCAGCGCACCCCGGGGCGGCCGCACCCTCCGCATTCGAGCGGCATCGCCAGTTCGGCGGCCGCCGCCAGCCAGCCCGGAATCCCCGCCCTCACCCCGGCGATGCTCGTCGCCGGGCACCGCCGCCGCCAGCCCTCCGTCCACAGTCCGGCCGCCCCACAGTCCGGCCGGCGACCGGCCGAGCGGTTATGAACCGGGGACCACCGGAACGGTGCCGGCCGCCACGTCGTCCACCCCGGTCCAGTACTGGTCCTGTGCGCCGCTCGAGGTCCGCAGCACCAGCACCGTCCGGCTGTCGCCGACGAAGACCGAGCTGCGGCCGGCGGCGATGCTCAGCACCGGCGGTTTGAGGTTGCCCGAGACCATCGGCACCACGGGCAGCCCGGAGAGCGGAATCCGCATCACCGGGGTCTCCTCGCCCTGCCGCGCCACGTACACCGATTCCGGACCGCCCCAGGTCAGCGACACCACCGGGGTGTCGATGCCGTAGGCGGCCGGGTAGACGCCGGTCAGCGCCGGCAGCCCGCGGTCGTTGGTGGAGATCACCGCCAGCATCACCTTCCCGCCCACCAGCAGGACCACCCGTACACCGTCGGGCGACACCTTCATCGCGGTGATCGGGCCCGGCGCCGCCGCGGTCACCTCGGAGACGTCCAGTTCGGACGAGCGGACCTCACCGGTGTCGGCGTCGGCCGTCCACAGGCTGGGCTTGCCGTCGACCACCGCGAAGCCCGTCTGCGCGCCGGCGCCGAACGACGGTGTGGCGATCACCGCGCCGCTGAGCACCTCGGCGACGTCCTCTCCGTAGCGGCCGCGCACCAGCACCTGCCGGTCGCCGCGCTGCGCCACCGCGGTCACCCACTGCTGGTCGGCGGAGATCGCCGCGGCCCGCAGGTCGTGTGCCGCGCCCAGCACGCCCTGCACCGCGACCGGGCCGGACGGACCCACCCGGTACAGTCCGCCGTCGCGCACCAGGTGCAGCGGCGGGGTCCCCTGGTCGGGGTCCGGGTCGAAGCTCTTGACGTCGGCCATCTCCCAGCCGGCCTGCCGTTCGGGCACCAGCGGTCCGCCGTCGGCGGTGATCTGGTACGTCCCGCGGATCCCGGCGCCGGCCAGCGTCCAGATCAGCTGGGCGGCGATCATGGTGCGGTACCGGGTGTCGGACTCGGTCAGCCCGCCCAGCGAGATCCGCACGTCGCTGCCGTCGACGTCCACCGGGCCGTGCATCTGGATGTCGCCGCTGCTCGAGACCGCACCGGCGAGGTTGTCCGAGGGGCCGGCCAGCAGCCGCACGATCAGATCCGTCGGGCTGATCGAGGCGCCGTAGAACCAGCGCGGATCGGAGACCAGGTGGGTGACCGTGCGGTCCGGGTAGTACAGATTGGCCGAGCGGTAGGCGGCCTCGAACTGCGCGAGATCGGTGATCGCCCCGGTCGGGAGGTCGCCGTTGATCCGCCAGGCGCCGTTCACCCGGATCAGGTTCAGCGGGACCGTCGTCCGGCCCTGGGCCGGGGTCAGCCGGCCCTCCGGGCTGAGCTCACCGGTCGTCGCACCGATGATGCGCAGCCGCACCGCGCTCTCGCTGCGTTCGTCCACCACCACCCGGACATCGTCGAGCACCGTCATCGGACCGGTGTCGTCCCACCGGCCGGAGGCGCCGGCGGTGAGGAAGCGGCGGGCGGCGCGGTGACCGGAGTCGGGGTCGGCGGAGGCCTTGAGGAAGTTGCGGACCAGCGTCTCCGGATCGTCGCTGCGGCGCGGGGTGGGCACCAGGTCGGTGGGCAGCGCCCGGTTGAACTCCTTGATCGGCTGCGGCGCCGACGACTCGGGAATGGCCACGCAGCCGGTCGCGAGCAGCACCGTCAGCACGGTCAGCAGCAGCGCCGTGACCCGGCGCGACAGGGTTCTCATTTCGCAGCCTCCCCGGTGGGGCTGAGCGGCAGCGGACTGCCGAGCAGCTTGTGACCGCGCACCAGCGGCAACGTCAGCCGGAAGCAGGATCCCACCCCGGGCTCACCGGCCGCCTCGAGCCTGCCCTGGTGCAGTCGGGCGTCCTCGATACTGATGGCCAGACCCAGACCGGTGCCACCGGAGCGGCGCACCCGGGACGGGTCGGACCGCCAGAACCGGTTGAAGACCAGCTTCTCCTCCCCCGGTTTGAGCCCGATGCCCTGGTCGACCACGGTGATCGCCACCGCCTCGCCGTCCGAGCGCATGGTGAGGGTCACCGGCCGCTGCTCGCCGTGGTCGATGGCATTGGCCAGCAGGTTGCGCAGAATGCGCTCCACCCGGCGCGGATCGATCTCCGCGTACACCGGCTCCACCGGCAGATCCACCACCAGTTCGGTACCGGTGTCGGCGGCCAGCGGGGTGACCGTGGCCAGCGCCGCCTCGATCGGGATGGCCATGTTCTGCCGTTCGGCGGACAGCTCGGCCTGGCCGGCGTCGTGCCGGGAGATCTCCAGCAGTTCGGTGAGCAGCGTCTCGAAACGGTCGAGTTCCTTCTCCAGCAGTTCCACCGAGCGCCGCTGCACCGGACTGAGGTCCTCGCGCTCCTCGTAGAGCACGTCGGCGGCCATCCGCACGGTGGTCAGCGGGGTGCGCAGCTCGTGACTGACATCGGAGGTGAACTGCCGTTGCAGGCCGCCGAACTCCTCGAGGTGGGTGATCTGTTTGGACAGGCTCGCCGCCATGTCGTTGAACGAGACGGCCAGCCGGGCGAACTCGTCGTCGCCGCGGACCGGCATCCGCTCGGAGAGCCGGCCGTCGGCGAACCGCACCGCGATGCGCGAGGCGGCACGCAGCGGACCCACCACCTGCCGGGTCACCAGCCAGGCGATCGCCGCGAGCAGCAGGAGCAATGCCGCGCCGCCGGCGAGCATGGTGCCGCGCACCAGCGAGACCGTGTTCTCCTCGTCGGCCATCGGGAAGATCAGATACAGCTCCAGATCGGGCACCGGGGTGTCGAGCGGGGTGCCCACCACCAGCGCCGGGATCCGCCGACCGTCGCGATCGACGGTGGTGTACTGGTACGCCACCTGCCCGCGGGAGACCATCTGCTGCAGCTGGGGGGTCACGTCGGCGACCGGCCCCACCCCGGCGGCGGGCGTACCGCCGTTCGCCGCCGGCACCATCACCACGCTGTCGAACGATCCCGAGGTCGCCGAGTTCTGTGCCGCGTCGACGTCCTGGTCGGGCAGCAGCATCCGGACCCGGGCGAGCCGGGTCTGCAGGGAGACGGTGGTGTCGGTGGTGGCCAGGACGCGTTCGACCACACCGCGGCCGCGTTCGAGCTGGTTGGCCGCCACATCCTGTTTGGCGTCCAGCAGCCGGCCGGTGATCTGGCTCATCAGCACGAAGCCGACGGCCAGCAGCACCACGAACGAGAGCAGCAGCGTGGAGACCACAACGCGCAGTTGCAGGGACCGGCTCCACACCGACTGCAGCGCGTGGCCGATCCGGGCGGCCACGCGCTGCAGACCGGCGACGGCCCGGTTGAGACGCCGGGTGTTGATCACGGAGGTCCGGCCTTGTAGCCGACCCCTCTCACGGTGAGCACGATCTCCGGGTTCTCCGGGTCGGTCTCGACCTTGGCGCGCAGCCGCTGGACGTGCACGTTGACCAGGCGGGTGTCGGCCGGGTGCCGGTATCCCCAGACCTGTTCGAGCAGCACGTCGCGGGTGAACACCTGGCGCGGTTTGCGGGCCAGCGCCACCAGCAGGTCGAATTCGAGCGGGGTCAGCGAGATCGGGACGCCGTCACGGGTCACCTTGTGCGCGGGGACGTCGATCTCGACCGGGCCGATCGAGAGCAGTTCGGTCGGCTCGTCGGCGGTGCGGCGCAGCCGGGCCCGCACCCGGGCGACGAGTTCCTTGTGCTTGAACGGCTTGACCATGTAATCGTCGGCGCCGGATTCAAGGCCCAGGACCACGTCCACGGTGTCGGATTTGGCGGTCAGCATGACGATCGGAACACCGGATTCGGCGCGGATGGCGCGGCACACGTCGATGCCGTTCATGCCGGGCAGCATCAGATCGAGCAGCACCAGGTCGGGCCGCAGGTCGCGCACCGCGTCGAGGGCGAGCGAGCCGTCGCCCACGACGAAGGGCTCGAATCCCTCGTTCGACAGGGCGATGGTCAGCATTTCGGCCAGCGAGGCATCGTCGTCGACGACGAGAATCCGAGGCTTCATATCGACCATCGTGGCACTCTCCGGGGCTCAACCGCCGTATCGACACGGGCGGGCCCGCCCGCCGGGGGCGATGCGGCGCGCGTAGAGTCCTCCGATCATGGGCATTCTGGTCGCGATCGAAGGTCTGGACGGCGCCGGCAAGAACACGTTCGTGCAGCGGCTGCTCGGTGATCCCCGGCTGCGGGGGCTGACGGCGGAGACGACGACTTTCCCGGGCTACGGCCGGTCGATCGAAGCCGATCTCGCGGCCGAGGCGCTGCACGGGGAGCACGGCGACCTGAGCGGCAGCGCCTATGCGATGGCGATGCTCTTCGCGCTCGATCGCCGCCGGTCCAGGGAGGCGCTGCAGCAGGCCCGCCGCCGCACCGATGTGCTGGTCTGCGATCGGTATGTGGCCTCGAACGCCGCCTACAGCGCGGCCCGCCTGGGCCAGGGCCCGGACGGCGAGGTGACCCGGTGGGTGGCTGAGCTGGAGTTCGGCCGCTTCGAGCTGCCCCGCCCGGACCTGCAGGTGCTGCTCGGCGTGCCGCCCGAGGTGGCGATGGAGCGGGCCGCCGGCCGGGCCGCCACCGATGCGAGCCGGGCCCGGGACGCCTACGAACGCGACGCCGGCCTGCAGTCCCGCGTCTACCGCGCCTACCTCGACCTCGCCGACGCCTCCTGGATGAGCCCGTGGGCCGTCGCCGACGGCGACGCTGCCGTCGACGCCGTCCTCGCCGCCCTGGACTCCTAACTGCTCTCGACTCCTAACTGCAAAGATCGTCCGCTCACAGCCAGTCCGAGGGCATATTGCCCTCGGAGCGCCTCAGATCGGACGATCTTTGCAGCCCCACTTGTCAGGCCCACCGGAAAGCCCCGCGGAGCACACCCGCCACAGAGACGACGAGACCCGTGGTGGCCATGTTCTTCTGAGGCCCTCCGCAGCGACGAGCCCCCAGGGCGAGGAGCGAGGACTGCCCGAAGAAGAACATGGCCACCACGGGCCATCAACGACCTGAGTCAGTACCGGTAGTGCTCCGGCTTGTACGGCCCTTCGACGTCCACACCGATGTACTCGGCCTGCTCCTTGGTGAGCTTGGTGAGGGTGCCGCCGAGCGCTTCGACGTGAATCCGCGCGACCTTCTCGTCGAGGTGCTTGGGCAGCCGGTAGACCTCGTTGTCGTATTCGTCGTTCTTGGTCCACAGTTCGATCTGTGCGATGACCTGGTTGGAGAAGCTGTTGCTCATCACGAACGACGGGTGCCCGGTGGCGTTGCCGAGGTTCAGCAGCCGGCCCTCGGAGAGCACGATGATCGAGTGCCCGTCCGGGAAGACCCACTGGTCCACCTGCGGCTTGATGTTGATCCGGGTCATGCCCTCGGCCGATTCCAGGCCGGCCATGTCGATCTCGTTGTCGAAATGGCCGATGTTGCCCAGGATGGCCTGGTTCTTCATCTGCTTCATGTGCTCGAAGGTGATGATGCCCAGGTTGCCGGTGGAGGTGACGACGATGTCGGCGTTGCCGATGGCCTGTTCGACGGTGACCACGTCGAAGCCGTCCATCATCGCCTGCAGGGCGTTGATCGGGTCGATCTCGGTGACCTGGACGCGGGCGCCCTGGCCGGCCATCGACTCGGCGCAGCCCTTGCCGACGTCGCCGTAGCCGCAGATGAGCACCTTCTTGCCGCCGATGAGCACGTCGGTGCCGCGGTTGATGCCGTCGATCAGCGAGTGCCGGGTGCCGTACTTGTTGTCGAACTTGGACTTGGTGACCGAGTCGTTGACGTTGATCGCCGGGAACTTCAGGTCGCCGGCGGCGGCGAACTGGTAGAGCCGGAGCACACCGGTGGTGGTCTCCTCGGTGACGCCCTGCACGGAGCCGGCGATCCGGGTCCACTTGCCGGCGTCGGCGGCCAGCGAGGCGCGCAGCAGTTCCAGGAAGACCTTGTACTCGGCCGGGTGATCGTCGTCGGTCGGCGGTACCACGCCGGCGGCTTCGAACTCGGCGCCGCGCAGCACCAGCATGGTGGCGTCGCCGCCGTCGTCGAGGATCATGTTGGCCTCGTGGCCGTCGGGCCAGGTGAGCATCTGCTCGGCGGCCCACCAGTACTCTTCGAGGCTCTCGCCCTTCCAGGCGAACACCGGAACGCCCTTCGGCTCCTCGGGGGTGCCGTGCGGGCCGACGACGACGGCCGCCGCCGCGTGATCCTGGGTGGAGAAGATGTTGCACGACGCCCAGCGGACCTGTGCGCCGAGCGCGACGAGGGTCTCGATGAGCACGGCGGTCTGCACGGTCATGTGCAGCGAACCGGAGATCCGGGCGCCCTTGAGCGGGGCGACGTCGGCGTATTCACGCCGCAGTTCCATCAGGCCCGGCATCTCGTGCTCGGCGAGGCGGATTTCCTTGCGGCCGTAGTCGGCTGCGGAGAGGTCGGCGACCTTGAAGTCGATGCCGTTGCGAACTTCTGCGGTAGGTGCGCTAGTGGGCGCGGGGGTCATGTGATCCCTTTCGTGTGTCAGCCGTCATATCCGGATGTCCGGCACCACGTTAGCCGGTGCTCACCGGTCTGGGGACGGCGGTGCGCGCTCAGGTGTCGCGCATGGGATGCGGCTCACTCTCGCGCGCCGCATCGTCCGCGATCTGGGCGTCGGTCTCGTCGGGGAGATCGGTCACCTCGGGCCGCAGATTGAGGAAGACGACGGCGGCGATCAGCCCGCCCCACACCAGGACGACGGCCACCACCAGCAGGGCGATCGCAGGACCGGTCATCGCTTCGCTCCTTCCAGCGGAGGCCAGGCCACGAAGGCCGGATCGTCGCGCCCCTTCCAGCCGGTCAGCGCCAGGCCGGCGGCCACGACGACGGCCAGGACCACCGTGCCCCAGCCGAAGACGCCGATGTACCAGTCCGGGTAGCCCTCATAGCCGTCGACGATGAGCTCGCGCAGCTTCTGCACCAGCATGACGGTGAGGAAGACCGGCGCGAACACCCCGACCAGCGGTATCCACCAGCGGCCCAGCTTGAAGGTCGACACCGTGTTGAGGTGCAGACGCAGCAGCTCGCCGCGGCGGGCGAGCCAGACGACGGTGACGCACATGACGATCGCCGAGGTCACCACGCCGACGTTGTTGGCGAACATGTCGACGGTGTCGAGCGCCACCAGTCCGGTGGTGGTGGCGAAGAGCCCGAAGGAGAAGGCCGCGCAGACGACGCCGACCGAGACGGCCGCGGTCCGCTGCGACAGCCCGAACTTCTCCTGCAGCGCCACCGAGACGCCGACGACCAGCGAGACCAGTGAGGTGAAGCCGGCGATCACCAGCGAGCCGAAGAACAGTGCGCCGAAGAGCGCACTGCCGGGCATCTGGGAGATCACCGCCGGGAAGGTGACGAACGACAGGATCGGTCCGGTGAGGCCTTCGAGCTGATCCACCGCGACACCCTGTTGGTGGGCCAGGAAGCCGAGCGCCGAGAAGACGCCGATGCCGGCGAGGATCTCGAACGACGAGTTGGCGAAGCCGACGACGAGTCCGGAGGAGGTCATGTTGGCCTTGCGGCGCTGGAACGATGCGTAGGCGATCATGATGCCGAAGGCGATCGACATGGAGAAGAAGATCTGGCTGTACGCGGCGATCCAGACGTCCAGGTCGGTGAGGGCGCCCCAGTCCGGGGTGAACAGCGCGTTGAGGCCGTCGGTGGCGCCGGGCAGGGTCAGGGCGCGGATCACCAGGGCGCCGAAGCCCAGCACGAGCAGCGGGATGCCGATGACGTTGACCTTCTCCACGCCGCCGGAGATGCCGGTGGCCAGCACGATGATGATGAGCACCCAGACCAGCGCCAGCGGCCACGCCACCCCGGCCACCAGTTCGGAGGAGATGCCGGGGTCGGCGGCGTGCAGATAGTCGTTGAGGAAGAAGTTCTGGGTGTCCGACCCCCATTTGGTGCCGAACGAGAAGTAGAAGAAGCTCATCGACCAGGCGATGACCGCGGCGTAGTAGATGGAGATGATGAACAGCAGCATGGTCTGGAACCAGCCGATGCCTTCGGCGCGGCGGTGCAGCCGGCGCAGGGCGAGCGGGGCCGATCCCCGGAAGCGGTGGCCGATCCCGTAGTCGAGGAACAGGATCGGGATCCCGGCTGTGATCAGCGCGATGAGGTACGGGATGAGGAAGGCGCCGCCGCCGCTCTCGTAGGCGACCCCGGGGAACCGCCAGATGTTGCCCAGTCCCACGGCCGAACCGATGGCCGCCAGGATGAACCCGCGGTTGCTGGTCCAGGTGTCACGCTGGGCATCGGTCCCCGACTGCGCCACCGAGTGCTCCTTCGTTCGTCCGGCGATTGCGCTCGAAGGTATCGCAGTTCGGTGTCACCCGCTGACGTTTCCCCGGCGGGCGCGGCGCGTCACGCCGGCGCCCCGATCAGGTCGACGATGCGCCGGTCCGGTCGATGTCTGGCTCGAGGTAGATGACCCGCGTGTGCGGGACCGCGGCCCGGACCCGGGCTTCGGCGCCGTCGATGGCGCGGGCGATCGCCTGCGCGGACGAGCCGGGTTCGATGGCGATCTTGGCGGCCAGCATCAGCTCGTCGGGACCGAGGTACTGGGTCTTGTAGTGGATGACCCGGACCACGCCGTCACCGGGCAGTGCGGCGACGATGGCGGCCTCCTCGGCTTCGGTGGCGCCCTCGCCGATCAGCAGGCTCTTCATCTCCCTCATCAGCACGATCGCGATGATGCCCAGCAGCGCACCGATGCAGACGGTGCCGATGCCGTCCCAGACGGCGTCGCCGGTGGCCATCGACAGGCCGACGCCGCCGAGGGCGAGCACCAGACCGATCAGCGCGCCGCTGTCTTCGAGCAGCACGACGGGCAGTTCCGGGTTGCGGGAGGTGCGGATGAACGACCACCAGGAGCTGTCGCCCTTGAGCGGTGCCGACTCCTTCCGCGCGGTGTTGAAGCTGTAGCCCTCGAGGGCGATGGCCACCAGCAGGATCGCGATCGCCACGTACGGGGATTCGAGTTCGTGATCGTGGGAGTGCTGGATCTTGTGGATGCCCTCGTAGAGCGCGAAGAGGGAGCCGAGCGAGAAGATCACCAGTGCCACGACGAAGGAGTAGAAGTATCGCGCCCGGCCGTACCCGAACGGGTGCAGCCGGTCGGCGGCCTGGCCGGCGCGCTTCTGGCCCAGCAGCAGCAGGCCCTGGTTGGAGGTGTCGGCCACCGAGTGAACGCCCTCGGCGAGCATCGACGACGAGCCGGTGATGGCGAAGCCGACGAATTTGGCGACGGCGATGCCTGCGTTCGCCGCCAGCGCCGCGATGATCGCCCTCGTGGATCCTTCGGCAGACATCGGCCACTCCTGATCGCTCGGCCCGTGCGGGCGGATGGGGCCGCACCGGTGGTGCGGCGGATCCAGCGTAATGCCCGCACGGGCCGGACCGGGTGCAGGGCGGTTCGGCGCCGCCGCACCCGGTCCGGTCCGGCCGGTTCAGACCCCGAAGGTGCGTCCCACCTGGTGGTCGGTCTCGAACATCCGGTTCGAGGCCTTGGCCACTCCGGTACCGAGCCCGTCGAGCCGCGTCCGGGCGTCGAAGAAGAGCTTGTCCCAGTGGTCCTGCGCCTCCTGGTAGGCGGCCGCGCCGCCGGACTCCCAGTTGGCGGCGAGTGCGGTGACCTGCCTGCGCAGGCTGCCGGCCAGCTCTTCGAGCCGGGAGAATTGGGCTTTGAGGTCGCCGGACAGGGCGCCCAGGCCGTCGAAGTCGTATCGGATCACGCCGTTCATCGCGTCATGCCTTTCATCGTGTGGTGTGGTTCATCGCGCCGGCGCACCGTGCCGGTGCACCGCTGCGGGCGGCGCCACCGGCGGAGCCGGGCCCGCCCGGTGCCGTCAGCCGTCGGCTCCGGCCGAGCCGGTGATGGTGGCGGCGGCCACCGCGTCCTCGTCGTCGTAGCCGCGGAAGCCGACGGTCAGTTTGTTCTCGATGTCGCCGAGCGCCTGCTCGAGCCGCACGGCCACGGCGTGCCAGTCGGTGTGGGTGGCGTCGAACGAGGACGCGGCGGCGCCGGTCCAGGCCGACAGCCCCTGCACCGAGCTGGTCTTGATGCGGCCGATCACCTCCCGCATGTCGGCGACCACTCCTTTGATGGATGCGGCGCTGGCCTGCCCGGCCGCCACATCCAGATTCAGCTGTTTCACTTCTTCCCCCTCGAGGTGTGGTGTGCCCCGGACGCGGTCGCGCCCGGGTCGTCGGTGACGGCGGCCGTCAGACCTGCCGCTCCCACGGTTGTGTGGCCGCCGGGCCTGCGGTCTCCGCGAGCCCGGACGACTCGGTCCAGCCGGGCGCGTCCTCACCGCGGGCCGCGAGCAGCGGTTCGGTGCTCGCCGGCCGGTCGCCGAGCGTCACCACCGGCTCGGGCCCCGGCGCGGCGGGCTGCGCCGTGGCCGGGGTGAGCCCGGCCGGGCTGAGCGCCGCCGGGCGGACGGTGACCGGACGGTCGCCGGTGGCGGTGTCCGACGGTGCGCTCCCGGCGGGCACCGCGCCGGGCACGGCCCTGTCCGCCACGGTGCTCACCGGGACGGCGTTCCCGGTCACGGTGCTTCCGGGCAGGGTGCTTCCGGGCACGGGGTCCGACGGCCCGCCCGGCGTGGTCGAGGCGCCGGCCGCTCCCCCGGCGCCGCCCAGCAGAGCACCGGCCAGCTGGGCCGCGGTCCCGACCAGCGGGGCCGCGCCGTCGAGCAGGTCGGCGGTCAGTGCCAGCGGCGAGCCGGTGTTCGGTGCGGCGGCCACCGGGACCGGACTGCCCTGCGCGGCGACCTCGGCGGTCGGCGCGGCCAGCTGTGCGTGGGTGGCGCTGACCGCCGCGATGCCCTCGGCGAGCCCCTCGGCGGCGATGCCCAGCGCGGCGAGCTGTCCGGGCGGAGTGCCGATCACGGGCAGGGTGGCCGCCAGTTTCCCGGCGGTGGCCACCACGATCCCCTGCACCTGGGCCAGGCCGGTGGCGACGATCCCCAGGGCGCCCTGCAGGCCCGCGCTCAGCGCGGTGCCCTGAGCGGCGACCGCGGCGGTGTCGGCCGCGGTCGCCGCCGACCGGGTGGCGGCGGCTCCCGCCGCGTCGCCGGTCCACAGTCCGTCGACGGCGCGCAGCGCACTCGATGCCACGCCCATCCCGGTCTGCAGCGTCTGCGCCAGCCCGGTGAGGGCCGCCACCGGATCCTGGCCTGCGCCGGCGTCACCGGGGATGCCGGTTCCGCCGGCCGTACCGGTGCCGAAGACCCGGAGCAGACCGGTCAGCGGCGCGAGCAGGCCGGTCGGGTCGAGCGCTGCGGCGAGACCGGACAGGTCGACCTCTGGTGTCACCGCGCCGAGGTCGGGCAGCAGGTCCGGCACCCGGCCGCCGAGGTCGGCCAGCAGTTGACCCGGCGTCGTGTCGAGGAGCGCGGGCAGGCCGGTGGGGGCGAGCAACTCGCCGAAGGTCGCCTCCCCGGCGGCCGGCGCGAGCGCGTTCACCGGGACCCCATCCCGGCCGCACCGGCGGTGTCGGCGGCCGTGAATCCGGCCAGGCCCGCGGTGGTGGCCGCGGACGTCCCGGCATGGACGGCGGCGAGTTGGGCCACCGCCGCCAGATGGTTGGCCTGGGCGGCGGTGAAGGCGGCCAGGAACTCCTGGCCGATCAGGCCGAACGCGCCCACCAGCACCGCGCCCTGGGCGGCGAGATCCAGGGTGCCTGCGGTCGCCGTGGCCGCCGCCAAGCCGTCTTCGGCGGCTGCGAGGGCGGCGAGCGCATCGGGCGCCACCGTCACATTCGTCATCGTGATCCCCATTCCTCGATGTGGTCCGGGCCGGCCGGCCCGGGCGACGTCCCGTCGGCGGTGTCGGCGCCGAGGGCTTCCTGCAATTCGGTCAGCACTGCTGTGCGGCGGACCGCCATCGCGGCGGCGGCACCGCCGGCGGCCGCCAGTACGGCCTGCGCCAGCCGGTCCGCATCGCCGCCGCCCGCACCGGGTGCGAGCCGCAGTCCGACCAGCCCGCCGCCGGCGTCGACGACGGCCTGCACCCGGCCGTCGTCGCCCTCGCCGGTCTCACGTGCGGCGGCGAGCTGCTCGCGGGCGTGCTGCAGTGCGTCGAGCCGGTCCCTGGCGCGGCAGAGCACCGCGTCGAGTTCGGCGGTCATCGCGCCGCCCCCGCACGCACCGGTCCGGCCGTCGGCGCCGCGGCCGCGGTGACCGTCACCGGACTCCCCCGTCCTGCTCCCACAGCCGGTCCGCGTCCGCCTCGAGCCGGACCAGATCCTCTCTGCCGGTCAGTCCGAGAGCAGCCGTGACCTCCGGGCCGGCCCCGGACTCGATGAGCGCGGCGCGGGCATGCAGGCCGGCCCCGGCCCGGGCCACCGCGCACAGCGCGACGATCCGTTCGGCGAGCCGTTCCGGGCTCGCCGCGAGTTGCCCGGGTGAGATCGACAAGGTCACCGGCAGCCCGTCGGCGGTGACCGCCAGCGCGATGGAGCCGTCCCGTGCGGAGGCGGGGAACAGCCGGCCGTGATCGGTGCCGGGCGGGCCGGCGGAGTCAGCGATGGTCATGCGAATTAGACGCAGCGCCGGCCGTTTCGGTTCCATCCGGATCGGCGGCGCGGCGCGCGGCGGCCGAAGGCCCGTCGGTGTTGGACGCGCCGGCCGCCGCCCGGGTTCCATCGCCGTCATCCCGGGCGGTTCGCCGCCCGGCACCCGTAGCGTGACGGCCCGGCGCCGGAGTGGGCCGCCATCGCAGACGAGGGGAACTGTCATGACCGGAACCGACGACACACTGGCACCGTGGCTGCAGCCGGCAGCGCACAGCGGAACGGCACCGTCGATCGACCTGTCGGGGATCGGTGTGCCGCCGCCGGTCCCCGCCTCGGCGCCGGGCATCGCGCCGGGCCCGCCGCGTCCGGCGCCGACGCCCACCGGCGCACCCGCACCTCCGCCGATGCTTCCGCCCACGCCGCCGCAGATGCCTCCGCCCGGGCCCGCACCGATGTCGCAGGCCGGAGCCCACCAGGGTCCGGCCCGCGGGCCGGCGCTCGACGACGTCGCGGTGCTCCGCAAGTCCCGCCGGGCACCGGCCGGCGGCTGGCGGCGGGCCGTGCACACCCTCTCGGCGGGGCTGGTCAATCCGGGCCAGTCGCCGTCCGAGCTGGAGTATCAGGACCTGCTCGAACGGCTGCGCCGGCCGGTCCGCGGCGACTACCGGATCGCGGTGCTCTCCCTCAAGGGCGGCGTCGGCAAGACCACCACCGTGGTGGGTCTGGGCGCCACCCTGGCCGGCCTCCGCGGCGACCGGGTGATCGCCGTGGACGCCAACCCCGACCTGGGCACCCTGGCGCAGCGGGTGCCGCAGCAGACCGGATCCACGGTGCGCGACCTGCTCGCCGACCCGCAGATCCACCGCTACTCGGACGTGCGCGCCCACACTTCGCAGGCTCCGAGCCGGCTCGAGGTCCTGGCCTCCGAACGCGATCCGGCCGCGGCCGAGGCCTTCTCCGAGGACGAGTACCGCGGGGTGCTCGCGATCCTGGCCCGTTACTACAACATCATCCTGACCGACTGCGGGACCGGGATGAGCCATTCGGCGATGCGCGGCGTCCTGGACCTGGCCGACGCGGTGGTCCTGGTCAGCTCGCCGGCGCTGGACGGGGCGCGCAGCGCCGGAGCCACCCTGGACTGGCTCGCCGGGCACGGTTTCGGCCACCTGATCTCCCGCTGTGTGGTGGTGCTGTCCTCGGCCCGGCCGGGATCGTCGGGTATCGACGTCGACCAGCTGACGCAGCACTTCCTGGCCCGCTGCCGGGCGGTGCACCGGATCGGCTTCGACGACCACCTGGCCGAGGGCGCCGAACTGGACCTGGATCTGCTGCATCGGCGCACCCGGCGCAGTCTGGTCGAGCTGGCGGCCACCCTCGCCGACGACTTCGGCGGCACCTCGCTGCGCCGCCGCCCGCCGTTCGAGCGCGGGCAGCCCGGGCGGTGAGCACCGGCGGCATATAGAACCCGTTCCACCCCTCGCCGCGCGCGATCAACCGGCCTGCGGTTGAATGAGTGGTGAACGCGCGGTAGCCGCCGCGCGGACACACCCTCGCGGGAGGAACCATGACCGAGTCGAACTCGGCGCTGCCTCCGGTGCGAATCGAGTACCGCACCGTGCACGGCTACCGCCGTGCCTTCCGGATCGCCGGCAGCGGCCCGGCGATCCTGTTGCTGCACGGGATCGGTGACAATTCGTCGACCTGGGATCCGGTGATCGCCCGGCTCGCCCGCACGCATACGGTCATCGCCCCCGACCTGCTCGGGCACGGACTGTCCGACAAACCGCGCGCCGACTACTCGGTGGCGGCCTTCGCCAACGGCATGCGCGACCTGCTGGTGGTGCTGGGCATCCCCAAGGTCACCGTCGTGGGGCATTCCCTCGGCGGCGGGGTGGCCATGCAGTTCTGTTACCAGTTCCCGCGCTTCGCCGAGCGGCTGGTGCTGGTCGCCGCCGGCGGCGTGACCCGCGAGGTGAATCCGGCCCTGCGGCTGGCCACCCTGCCCGGCGCCCCCGCACTGCTGCAGACCCTGCGGGTGCCCGGCGTGCTGCCGGCGCTGCGCGCCCTCTCGGGCACCCTGTCGACCATGGAGTCCGCGCCGGGTCTGCCCGCCCGGCTCTCCCCCAAGCAGCTGATGACCGACCATGAGGATCTGCTACGGGTGCTCAGCGACCTGGCCCAGCCGGGTTCGCAGGCCGCCTTCGTCCGCACCCTGCGTGCGGTGGTGGACTGGCGCGGCCAGTCGATCACCATGGTCGACCGCGCCCACCTCACCCAGTGGCTGCCGATGCTCATCGTCTGGGGGTCCAAGGACACCGTCATCCCGGTGCATCACGCGCAGATCGCGGGCGCGGCCATCCCGCATGCACAGGTCGAGATCTATTCCGGCGCGGGGCATTTCCCGTTCCACGACGATCCGGACCGGTTCGTCGACGACGTCCTCACCTTCATCGCGAGCACCGACCCGGTGGACTTCGATCCGGTGAGCTGGCGTGAGCTGATGTGCGCCGGCCGGCGCCTCGACGACATCGTCGGCGACGATCAGCTCATCGAAGAGGTCCTCGAGGCCATGGAGGACGAGCGCAGCGTCAGCTGACCGGGTGCGCCCGCCGCGGCTCCCCCGACCGATCCTCCCCTGAAGGATGCTCTGCAGAAGAACGCTCTGCCGACGGCTGCTCTGCTGAGGGCTGCTCCGCCGGCCGATCCGCAAGTGACGGTTCCGCCGGTGCCGCGCCGGGCCGGGCGTCGAGGCCGTCGAAGCCCGGACGCTGTCGGCCGGCGAAGGCCTTGAACCAGGAGGCGACGGCGACGAACCGGTTGCGGAATCCCACCAGATAGAACAGGTGCACGGCCAGCCAGGTGAACCAGCCGGGCAGTCCCGTGAGGCGGACGCCGCCGGGGGCGTCGACGACGGCGTTGTGCCGGTTGACCACCGCCATGCTGCCCTTGTCGCGGTAGACGAAGGCGGTGCCCGGCTTCGTCTTCCCACGGACGATGTCGGCCGCGTGCCGGCCCTGCTGCATGGCCACCGGGCTCTGTCCCGGGTAGCCGTTCAGGCTGGTCATGTCGCCGATCGCGAAGACATCGTCGCGGCTGCCGGCGGTCAGATCCGGGTTGATCAGCAGCCGTCCGGCGCGGTCGGTGCGGCAGCCGGTGGCCTCGGCGATCACCTTCGCCAGGCCGGTGGCCTGCACGCCGGCCGACCAGACGACCGTCGCCGCGGTGATGGTCTGCTCCCGTCCGTCGGCATCGCGCACCCTCACCCGGCCGGCGTCGTCGATGTCGGTGACCATGGTGCCGGTGAGCACCTGGACACCGGCCTTCTCCAGGGTGGTGCGGGTGAAGTCCGAGAGGGCTCCGCCGTACACGGGCAGCACGTCGCCGGCGCCCTCCACCAGGTAGACGTCCGGCTCGACATCGGTGAAGTGCCGGGCGCCGAGTTCGGCGATCTGGCCGGCGAGTTCGACCCCGGTGGCCCCGGCGCCGACGACCACGAAGCGGTGCGCGGCCTCGTCGGCCGGGTCGCCGGTGAAGCAGTCGTGCAGGTGACGGCGCAGCGTGACGGCGTCGTCGAGGGTTTTGAGCGAGAAGGTGCGCTGCGCCCATTCGTCGTGGCCGAAGTACCCCTGGCGGGCACCGGCGGCGACGATGAGCGAGCCGTACTGGATCTGGCGATCGCCCTCCGGGGTGCGGTAGGTGACCACCTTGGCCTCGGCGTCGACGGCGGTCACATAGCCGCGGACCACGTCGACGCTCTTCTTGCCGGAGAGCACCGCGGCGATCGGCGGGGCGATGTCGGAGCCGGGCAGCACACCGGTGGCCACCTGGTAGAGCAGCGGCTGGAAGAGGTGCTCGTCGGTGGCCGAGATGAGCGTGGTGGTCACCCCCGAGCGCGCCAGCCGTTTGGCGGCGGCCAGACCGCCGAAGCCTGATCCGATGACGACTGCCGCCGTGGTCTCCATAAGCGCCGTTCCTCTCCGCGTCGTTGCGATACTTCCACTTTGGTGAATGGATCAGCGCACTTCAACCTGTTCAGAACTGTTCTGAACATAGGAACGATCTGTTTTGCTCATATGATGAGGGAATGGAGTTCCGTCAGCTGGAGTATTTCGCAGCCATCGCCGAGACCGGCGGTTTCGCTCGTGCCGCCCAGCGCTGCTTCGTCTCCCAGTCGGCGGTCAGCCATCAGATCGCTGCCCTCGAACGCGAGCTGGGCGCCGAGCTGTTCGATCGCAGCAACCGCGCGGTGCGGCTCACCGAGGCGGGGCAGACCCTGCTCCCCCGGGCCCGCGAACTGCTCACCCTGCGCGACGAGGCGGTCGCCGCCTTCGCCCCGCAGCCCGACCGGGTGCGGATCGCCGCCAACATGTCCTTCGCCCGTGCGGCGCTCGCGGCGGTCGCGGCCGTCCGCGAGCGGCACGACGAGGCCGAGATCGACTTCTCGATCAAACCCTTCGCCCAGCGGGTGGCGGCGGTCGCCGACGGCGAGGCCGATCTGGCGCTGGTGCGCGGCCCGGTCGAGCACGACGGGGTGTACCTGGATCCGCTCTGGGTGGAGCAGCCGGTGATCGCCTTCGCGGCCCGCCATCCCCTGGCCGGATCCGGGCGCACCCCCGATCCGGCCCAGCTGGCCGAGTATCCGCTGCTGCTGCCGCCCGCCGGCCACCAGGTACTGCTGCATCGGCTGGTGGAGAAGGTCTTCGATCAGGCGGGGGTGCCGGTCTGCTGGGGTCCGGAACTGCGCGACGGCTATCCGGCCGCGTTCGAACTGATCAACCGTCCGGACAGCTGGACCCTGCTGTACGAGGACCCGCTGTCTCCGGGCATCGCCTGCCGCCGCGGGCTCGAGTTCACCCTCACCGTCTCGGCGGTGCTGCGCACCGATGCCACGCCCAATCCGCTGGTGGCCGATCTGCTGACCGAGCTCTCGCACGGCTATCGCCGCCGGTGAACGACGGTCAGCCGCCGCAGCAGCCCCCAGCCGACCGGCCGCCCACCTCGTGGGCGCGGCGCACGTCGCGCGTGCGCCGGTTGCGCGCCGCCCACTGCTCGGGCGGCGGATAGTAGACCTGAGCCAACGACAGTCCGCGGGCCTGGGCCACGGGGACCTTCGCACTGCGGCTGCGTTCGTCGAGTAGCGCCGCGCACCAGTCTTCGGTGCGTCGTCCGTCGCCCACACTGGCCACCGCCCCGACCAGGGACCGCACCATCGACCAGCAGAAGGCGTCCGCGCGCACCCGGCCCACCAGCACCCCGTTCTCGTCGCGCCGCCAGACGAACTCCTGGAGCTCGCGGATGGTGGTCGAACCCTCCCGGTAGCGGCAGAAGGCGGCGAAGTCGTGCAGCCCCAGCAACCGCGACGCGGCCGCGTTCATGGCCTCGACGTCGAGCGGGCGCGGCCAGTCGGCGGTGATGCGCGCGAGGGTGGGCTCGGCCCCCCAGGCGGCGTCGGCGAGCCGGTATTCGTAGCGGCGGGCCAGCGCCGAGAAGCGGGCGTCGAACTCCGCCGGGACGGCGTCGACCGCCTTGACCCGGACGTCGCCGGGAAGCATCCGGGCCAGCCGCCGGACCAGCCGTGACGGGTCGCCGCCGATCGAGCGGGTGTCCAGGGCGGCGGCCGGCACATCGCAGTGCGCCACCTGCCCGCCGGCATGCACTCCGGCGTCGGTGCGGCCGGCCACGGTGAGCCGCACCGGTGACCGCATGATGGTGCTCAGCGTGGTCTCGAGGGTCTCGCACACGGTGCGGCGGCCGGGCTGGGTGGCCCAGCCGGAGAAGTCGGTGCCGTCGTAGCCGATCAGCAGGCGCAGACGGCAGAACCCGCCGTCGCCGGGGGCGACAGCGGGTTCCGCGGTGTCAGACATGACGGATGCGACTACTTCTCGTCGGCATCCTCGGCGTCGCTGCCGTCGACGTCGGCGCCGGCGGCTTCGGCCTCGACCGCGGTGGCGGCCGACGACTGCTCGTCCACGGCCTCCGAGACGGCCTCGGCGTTCTCCACCTGAGCCTCGGTGGCCTCGGCCTCGACGGCCTCGACCGGGTTCTGCTCCGCAGCCTTCTTCTTGGAGGCGGCGGCGCGGGTGGCCCGGCTGGCCTCCGACGACGCGGTGGACTCGCGCACCAGCTCGATCACGGCCATCGGGGCGTTGTCACCCTTGCGCGGCAGCGTCTTGATGATGCGGGTGTAGCCGCCGTCGCGGTCCGCGAACGACGGACCGATCTCGGCGAACAGCACATGCACGATGTCCTGGTCGCGGATGTCCTTCAGCACCTGACGACGGTTGGCCAGCTGGCCGGCCTTCGCGTGGGTGATGAGCTTCTCGGCGTACGGACGCAGCCGCTTGGCCTTGGCTTCGGTGGTGGTGATTCGGCCGTGCTCGAACAGCGCCGTGGCCAGATTGGCGAGGATCGCCTTCTGGTGGCTGGCCGACCCGCCGAGGCGGGCACCCTTGGTGGGCTTGGGCATTTCTTCTCCTAGAGGGGACTCACCTGTCCGTCAAGACCGGTGCGTCGTGATGGTTCTTCCAGCTCAGAGCTGTTCGGTCTCGGCGAAGTCCTCGCCACCGTCGGCGTCGTAACCGCTCTCGTCGGCCCAGGTGCCGGTGGCCGGGTCGTAACCGGCGACCTGCGACGGGTCGAAGCTGGCCGGGCTGTCCTTGAGGGACAGGCCCATGCCGTGCAGCTTGACCTTGACCTCGTCGATCGACTTCTGGCCGAAGTTGCGGATGTCGAGCAGGTCCGACTCGGTACGCGCCACCAGCTCGCCGACGGTGTGCACACCTTCGCGCTTGAGGCAGTTGTACGAACGGACCGTCAGCTCCAGATCCTCGATCGGCAGGCTGAAGGCGGCGATGTGGTCGGCCTCGGCGGGCGACGGCCCGATCTCGATGCCCTCGGCCTCGACGTTGAGCTCCCGAGCCAGGCCGAAGAGCTCGACCAGGGTCTTGCCGGCCGACGCCAGGGCGTCACGCGCGGTCATGGAGTTCTTGGTCTCCACGTCGAGCACGAGCCGATCGAAGTCGGTGCGCTGCTCGACACGGGTGGCCTCGACCTTGTAGGTCACCTTGAGGACCGGCGAGTAGATCGAGTCGACCGGGATACGGCCGATCTCGGCGCCGGTGGCCTTGTTCTGCACGGCCGGCACGTAGCCGCGGCCCCGCTCGACGACCAGCTCGATCTCGAGCTTGCCCTTGTCGTTGAGGGTCGCGATGTGCAGATCCGGGTTGTGCACCGCGACACCGGCCGGCGGCACGATGTCGGCGCCGGTGACGGCACCCGGGCCCTGCTTGCGGACGTACATGGTGACCGGCTCGTCCTCTTCGGAGCTGACCACGAGGCCCTTGAGGTTCAGGATGATGTCGGTGACATCCTCCTTGACCCCGGGGACGGTGGTGAACTCGTGCAGAACACCGTCGATGCGGATGCTGGTGACCGCCGCGCCCGGAATGGACGACAGCAGCGTGCGCCGCAGCGAGTTGCCCAGGGTGTAACCGAAGCCCGGCTCCAGCGGTTCGATGACGAACTTGGACCGGTTCTCGGCGATGACCTCTTCGGACAGAGTGGGTCGCTGTGAGATGAGCATGTGGTGGACTTCTCCTTCGGCCGACCGCTATTTGACGGCCTCGAGGTGGACCAGACAGCGTGCGCTGGCTGGGTGGGGACTACTTCGAGTAGAACTCGACGATGAGCTGCTCGGTCAGCGGGACCTCGATCTGCGCGCGCTCGGGCACGTTGTGCACCAGGATGCGCAGGGTCGACGGAACCACCTGCAGCCACGCCGGAACCGGACGGTCGCCGAGGGTCTCCTTGGCGATCTGGAACGGGGTGGTCTGCAGCGACTTCGGCCGGACGTCGATGATGTCGTACTGGCTGACCCGGAAGCTCGGGACGTCCACGCGCTGGCCGTTCACGGTGAAGTGACCGTGGCTGACCATCTGGCGGGCCTGACGACGGGTCCGGGCCAGGCCGGCGCGGTACACGACGTTGTCGAGGCGGGTCTCGAGGATCTTCAGCAGTTCGTCACCGGTCTTGCCGGGGCGACGGTTGGCTTCCTCGTAGTAGCGACGGAACTGCTTCTCCATCACGCCGTAAGTGAAGCGGGCCTTCTGCTTCTCCTGCAGCTGCAGCAGGTACTCGGTCTCCTTGATCCGCGCGCGGCCGTGCTGGCCGGGCGGGTACGGGCGACGCTCGTACGCCTGGTCTCCACCGATGAGATCGACGCGGAGACGACGGGACTTCTTGGTTGCGGGGCCGGTATAACGAGCCATGGTTTCTCTTCCTCCCTCTCCCGCTAGACCCGGCGCCGCTTGGGCGGACGGCAGCCGTTGTGCGGCTGCGGGGTCACGTCGGAGATGGTGCCGACCTCGAGGCCGGCTGCCTGCAGCGACCGGATGGCGGTCTCACGACCCGAGCCCGGTCCCTTGACGAATACGTCGACCTTCTTGACGCCGTTCTCGGCGGCCTTGCGAGCGGCGTTCTCGGCAGCGAGCTGCGCGGCGAACGGGGTGCTCTTACGCGAGCCCTTGAAGCCCACGTGGCCGGACGAGGCCCAGCTGATCACGTTGCCCTCGGGATCGGTGATCGAGATGATCGTGTTGTTGAACGTCGACTTGATGTGTGCGTGGCCGTGCGGAACGTTCTTCTTATCGCGACGGCGAGTGCCCTTCTTGGGGCCTGCGCTACGTGACTTCGGAGGCATTACTTCTTCTTCCCGGCGATGGTCTTCTTCGGGCCCTTGCGAGTGCGGGCATTGGTCTTGGTGCGCTGACCGTGAACGGGCAGGCCACGACGGTGGCGCAGACCCTGGTAGCAGCCGATCTCGATCTTGCGACGGATGTCGGCCTGCACCTCACGGCGCAGGTCGCCTTCGACCTTCACCGAGGATTCGATGTACTCACGCAGCTTCGCGACGTCTGCGTCGGTCAGATCCTTCGCGCGCAGATCCGGCGAGAGGCCGGTGGCGGAGAGGATCTCCTTCGAGGTGGTGCGACCCACCCCGTAGATGTAGGTGAGTGCGATCTCCAGCCGCTTTTCGCGGGGAAGATCCACACCTGCAACACGTGCCATGTGGCGTTTCCTTAATCTTTCAGAGGTCTGCTCCCAGTCCGTCCCGACTCGGCGTCGGGCCCCGGCCTCTGAACCGGGGGTGGGCGTCCGCGCGTCTGCGGATGCTGGTGCTGGGAGTTCCTTGGGTACTGCCTGTGTTCAGTTGTTCAAGCGACCTTGAGAAGGGCGACGATCAGCCCTGACGCTGCTTGTGGCGCAGGTTTTCGCAGATCACCATGACCCGTCCGTTACGGCGGATCACCTTGCACTTCTCGCAGATCGGCTTGACGCTCGGCTTGACCTTCACGTCAGCTTCTCCTTTTGTCTCCCCGGGTCGATTCCCGGGAGGGGCTTACTTGTAGCGGTAGACGATCCGTCCACGACCGAGGTCGTAGGGCGAGAGCTCCACTACCACCCGATCCTCGGGCAGGATGCGGATGTAGTGCTGCCGCATCTTGCCGCTGATGTGGGCCAGCACCTTGTGGCCGTTCTCGAGCTCGATGCGGAACATCGCATTGGGCAGAGGCTCGACAACGCGACCCTCGACCTCAATGGCTCCGTCTTTCTTAGCCATGTCCTCCGCGATTCTCCTCCGGGAAGGCGATACCTCGTGTCCCCGGTCGGATTCGTTCATTTTCCGCTACGGTTGGCACATCGAGCGGTCCCACCGACACCGATCACCGAGGTGACCGGTCGCGGGCATGCGGGATCCCTGCGACGCACCGAGGTTCAATACTACGCGAGGAGCGCGCCGCCTCCAACTCAGCGAGCGCGCAGGCCGAGATCAGCCGCGGTGCGGGTCGGCGCCGGCGGCCGCGGAGACTTCCTGCGCGGGTCGTACCGTCCGGCGCCGTCCGTACTGGCAGACTGATGTCCATGCGCGACTTCGTCCTCCGGACCCTGCTCACCGGTTTCTCGCTGTGGATCGCCACGCTGATCGTCCCCGGTCTGTACTTCGACTTCGGCGACGTGCACAGCTGGTGGGCCAAGTGCGGCATCGTCGTCCTGGTGGCCGTGGTCTTCGGCCTGGTCAACGCGGTGGTCAAGCCGATCGTGCAGATCCTGTCGATTCCGCTCTACATCCTCACCCTGGGCCTGATTCACATCATCATCAACGCGCTGATGCTCGAGCTCACCTCCTGGCTGACCCGGAACGTCTTCCCGTGGGGGCTCGAGGTGGAGCGCTTCTGGTGGACCGCGATCTTCGGGGCCCTGGTCATCTCGGTCGTCGGCTGGCTCACAGCCATTCTGCTGCCGGACGACGTCGACACCCTGTACAGCTGAGTTGTGCTGCATAATTCCGACATACCCGGCTGGCTGCTGATCGTCGCATCGATCTCGCTGGCGCTCGGTGTCGCCTGCGCCGTGCTGGTGGCCGCCGACATCGCCCGCCACCCGCAGCCGATGCGGGTGATGAACGTCGTCTGGCCCGTCTGCGCGCTCTTCGGCTCCGTGCTCTGGGCGGCCGCCTACTTCTGGTGGGGCCGCGCGCAACGGCCGACCGCCGCCGACGACGCGCAGGACATGAGTGGCATGGACATGTCCGGTATGGACACGAGCGGTACGGACATGCCGGGCATGAAGATGAGCAGCTCGGACACGAGCGGTACGGGCATGCCGGGCATGGACATGAGCAGCTCGGACATGGGCGGTATGGACATGCCGGGTATGGACATGCGCCCGGCGCTCGGCCTGTCCGGACGACCGCACAGCCGGCCGGTCTCGGTCTTCGTGGGGACCAGCCACTGCGGCGCCGGCTGCTCGCTGGCCGACCTGATCGTCGAATGGACGATCTTCGCGGTGCCGTCGGTGGCCGTCGTCGGCGGCCTGCACTGGCTGTTCAGCGACGAGCTGTACGCCGGCTGGGTGATCGCCTACGTGGTGGCCCTGATCATCGGCATCGCCTTCCAGTTCTTCGCGATCGCACCGATGAACCCCCAGCGCGGCGTCGCGGCCAATGTGGCGGCCGCGGCCAAGGCCGACGTGCTCTCGCTCTCGGCCTGGCAGATCGGCATGTACGGGGCGATGGCCGTGGCACAGCTGGCGGTCTTCCCGGCCTGGCTCGGCGACCGGGTGGCGGTGGACACCCCGGTGTTCTGGCTGACGATGCAGGTGGCGATGCTCGCCGGATTCTGTACGGCCTATCCGGTGAACTGGTGGCTGATCCGGGCCGGGGTCAAAGAGGCGATGTAAGGCGCCCTACGGCTCGGGGAGCGGATAGACTCGCGCCCATGGGACGCATCACGGCCCGGCGGCCGGTTGTCCGCGTCCGGCGGGGAGCAGCACCGAGTCCCCGGGCCGACGTACTCGCCGTCGAGGAGCCACTGGAGATCCGGGTGAACGGCTCGGTGCTCAGTGTCACCATGCGCACCCCCGGCCACGACGTCGACCTGGCGCTGGGATATCTGGTCGCCGAGGGCGTGATCTCCGCCCCCGGCGACGTCCTCACCGCCCGCTACTGCGCCGGCGCCGTCACCGCCGCCCCCGGCGAGCCGCCCGCGAACACCTACAACGTCCTCGACGTGGCGCTCGCCCCGCACGTGCGCCCGCCGTCGGCCGACCTGGTGCGGCGCACCACCACCAGCAGCGCCTGCGGGGTGTGCGGATCCACCAGTCTCGACGCGGTCGCCGCGGCGGCGCGCTTCGCCGGCGTCGACGACGCGGTGACCGTCGACCTGGAGCTGCTGCTGGATCTGCCCGAGCGGCTGCGGGCCGAGCAGTCGGCGTTCGACAAGACCGGCGGCCTGCACGCGGCCGCCCTGTTCGACGCGGCCACCGGCGAGCTGCTGGTGGTGCGCGAGGACGTCGGCCGGCACAACGCCGTCGACAAGGTGATCGGCTGGGCGCTGCGCGAGGGCCGGCTGCCGCTGCACGGCACCGTCCTGCAGGTCTCCAGCCGCAGCAGCTTCGAGCTGGTGCAGAAGGCCGGCATGGCGGGCGTCCCGGTGCTCGCGGCGGTCTCCGCCCCCTCGTCGCTGGCCGCCGAGCTGGCCGAACGTCTGGGCATCACCCTGGCCGGCTTCGTCCGGGGTGACACGGCGGTCCTGTACTCGCGCTCTGAGCGCGTCGTCACAGAAGCGGCGATCAGCAGCCGCTGACCGGCCGTCGCTCATAGACTGGACTCACCCCCCCTCCAGCTCACAGCCCACCCGAGCGAGGACCGCATGACCCATACGCCGCCCGTCGACGACTTCACCGATGCACATCTGACAGTGAGTCCTCCCGCCACCTGGGCGGTGGGACTGACCGCCATCGAGAAGGCGATGCTGCCCGCCCTCGGAGAACTGGACCCCGAGCGCACCGCCAAGGTCTCCTTCTCCATCAACCACAAAGCCGGCTTCGACTGCCCGAGCTGCGCCTGGGCCAACCCGGACCGCTCCAAACCACTCGAGTTCTGCGAGAACGGCATGAAGTCGGTGATCTGGGAGTCCACGCCGACGGTGATCCCGCGCCGCTTCTTCCAGGAGCATTCGCTCACCGATCTGGCCGGCAAGTCCGAGTACTGGCTGGGCCGGCAGGGCCGCATCGGCGAGCCGATGTACAAGCCCGCCGACGCCGACCACTACCGCCCCATCTCCTGGGACGAGGCCCTCGATCTGGTGGCCGAGCGCCTGCGCGGCCTCGACGACCCCGACGAGGCGGTGTTCTACACCAGCGGGCGGATCACCAACGAGCCGGCCTTCCTGTTCCAGCTCCTCGCCCGCGCCTACGGCACCAACAACCTGCCGGACTGCTCCAACATGTGCCATGAGGCGACCGGCGCCGGCATGGTGCCGGCGATCGGGATCGGCAAGTCCACCATCCACTACGACGACTTCGCGGAGGCGGATCTGGTCATCGTGATGGGCCAGAACCCGGGTACCAACCATCCGCGGATGCTCAACGCGCTCCAGGACACCAAGGTCGGCGGCGGCGCCATGGTGGCGGTGAACCCGCTGCCCGAGGCTTCCCTGCTGCGCTTCAAGAATCCGCAGAAGCCGGTCGGCCTGATCGGCGACGGCATCGCCCTGGCCGATCAGTTCGTGCACATCAAGATCGGCGGCGACATGCACCTGATCCAGGCGGTCGCCAAACGGGTGCTGCTGGCCGAACAGGTCACGCCCGGGCAGGTGCTCGACTGGGACTTCATCAACGAGCACTGCGAGAACTTCGAGGCCTACCGGGACCACATCCTGGCGATCGACGACGACGAGGTGCTCGCCGCGACCGGCCTGCAAGCCGCCGAGATCGAGGAGCTCGCGGAGCGTTACCTGAACTCCGACGCCACCATCGTCACCTGGGCTCTGGGCATCACCCAGCACAAGCAGGCCGTCGGCACCATCGCCGAGATCATGAACCTGCTGATGCTCAAGGGCAACATCGGCAAACCGGGCGCCGGCGCCTCCCCGATCCGCGGGCATTCGAACGTGCAGGGCGATCGCACGATGGGAATCTGGGAGCAGATGCCCGACTCCTTCCTCGACGCGCTCGCCGGCGCCTTCGGTTTCGAACCGCCGCGCGCGCACGGCCTCGACAGCGTCAACGCGATGAACGCGATGGAGGAGGGCCGCATCCGGGTGTTCTTCTCGATGGCCGGCAATCTGGTGGCGGCCATCTCCGATTCGGCCCGCGCCGAGGCCGGCATGCGCCGGGTGGATCTGACGGTCTCGGTGACCACCAAACTCAACCGCTCACATGTGGTCACCGGCCGCGAGTCACTGCTGCTGCCGGTGCTCGGCCGCACCGAGTACGACGAGCAGGCCACCGGCCGGCAGGCCACCAGCGTCGAGGACACCGTCTGCTTCGTCAACCGGACCCACGGCGAACTGCCGCCGGTGTCGAAGGATCTGCTCTCGGACGTGTCGGTACTGTGCCGGCTCGCCCAGCGCCTCGTTCCCGATGTCGGCACCATCGACTGGGCCGGCTTCGAGGCCGACTACGACCGCATCCGCGATGCCATCGAGGCGACGATCCCCGGCTTCGAGAACTTCAACGAGCGGCTCCACCGCGACAAGGGCTTCCTGCTGCCGCATCCGCCGCGCGACGCCCGCCGCTTCCCCACCCCCTCCGGACGGGCCCGCTTCACCGTGCACACCGCCGAACACGTCGCGGCGCCGCCCGGCCGGCTGATCCTGCAGACGATGCGCGCCCACGACCAGCACAACACCACCATGTACGGTCTCGACGACCGCTACCGCGGGATCAGCGGCGGCCGGTTCGTGGTCTTCGTCAGCCCGGAGGACCTGGCCGACCTGGGCCTGTCCGACGGGCAGACGGTGGACGTCTTCAGCGAATGGCCGGGCGAGCCCGACCGGGTGCTGCGCGGCTACCGGGTGGACTCCTATCCCACCAAGAAGGGATGCGCGGCGCTGTACTTCCCGGAGGGCAATGCGCTCATCCCGCGCGGCGCGGTGGCCGACGGCTGCAACACCCCGGCGTCCAAGCAGATCATCGTGCGCCTCGAACCCGGAACCACGCCGGCCGCCACCGGCCGGCCGGTCACCGAGTAGCACCGGCGGCCCGGTAGCCTGCCGGGCATGCGGGCAGTGGTGCAGCGGGTCAGTGCGGCGTCGGTCAGTGTCGACGGCGAGGTGGTGGGCCGTTTGGAGCTGTCCGACGGCCGGCAGGGTCTGGTGGCCCTGGTCGGGGTGACCCACGACGACGGCCCCGCCGAGGCCGCGAAACTGGCCGAGAAGCTCTGGCGGCTGCGGATCCTCGACGGCCCCGACGGTCAGGCCGGAGCCGCTGATCTGAACGCCCCGATCCTGGTGGTCAGTCAGTTCACCCTGTACGCCGACACCCGCAAGGGCCGTCGCCCGTCGTGGCAGGCGGCCGCGCCGGGTCCGGTGGCCGAACCGCTGGTCGATCGGCTCGTCGACGAGTTGCGGTCAGCGGGCGCCGTCGTCGCCACCGGCCGGTTCGGCGCGCACATGACGGTCGACCTGGTCAACGACGGTCCGGTCACCCTGATCCTCGACGTCTGATCGGCCGGATCCGGCCCGAGCCGCGGCATCGTCCGGATGGTCGGCGGTCCGGCCGGCGGTGAGGCACCAGCGCAGGCAGGACACGGCCAGCACCAGCACCACCAGGTTGCGGACGGTGAACACCAGCGCCCCGCCGAGATTGGACGGGTTGTCCACGGCCAGGCCGTAGGTGCCCGGATACACCAGCAGAGTGCAGAAGGCGGCAAGCACGGTCTGCCAGGCGATGGTCGAGACGATGCGGCGCCGGCTCACGATCAGCGCCACCGCCACGGCCGGCGCCAGCCACACCAGATACTGCGGCGAGAAGACCTTGTTGGTGACGATGATGCCCATGACCGCGGCGAGGAAGAAGGCCAGTGATCGCAGCGGCGTCCAGTCGTCGCGCAACAGCCGGGCCACCGCCCAGGCGAGCGCGGCCAGCACCACCAGCGCCGTCCCGACGGTGCTCACCGTCTGCAGGGTCTGCGCACCCGTCCCGGAGATCTCCCAGCTCTTGGAGGCCGCGAGCTGCACATGCCAGCGTTCGGTGTCGCCGGTGATCGCGTAGGCCAGCAGCAGCGGCGTGGCCAGGATCGACTCGACCTGCAGACCGCGGTCGGTCTGGTAGGTCAGCGGCGAGGTGAGCCGGTCGGTGCCGCCGATCGCCAGCACGATCAGCGCCAACACCACCAGCCCGCCCACGAACCACGCGATGCGCGTCCAGGTGCCGGCCCGTCGCCAGCCGCCGACCAGTCCGGCCGCCAGCACACCCGGCCACAGCTTCATCATGGTGGCCACCGCCAGCAGCACCGGCGCCCACCGGGATCTGGCCGGCGAATCGCTCACCAGCAGGGCGGCGGTCGCGGCCACCAGCATGCCCGGAAAGATGTCCAGCCGGGTCAGGAAGATCGGGCCGGAGACTGCGGCGAAGGCCACCCAGAACCAGGCGGCCCGGTGCCCGGGATCGCGGTCCCAGCGCAGCAGGCAGTAGGTGAAGACCGCCGAGACGATCAGGCTCAGCGCGATGAAACCGGCGACGAAGGCGCCCTCGTCGTCGGTCAGCAGCGACACCAGCCGGGTGGGCCAGGTGCCCACCTCCGGATACTCGTCCATGGCGGTCGCGTCCCGGCCGGTCATCCCGCGGAAGTAGTACTGCACGTCGCCGGTGGAGGTGCCGGCGATGCTGATCCAGATCACCGGGATCAGATGAGCGGCCAGCCAGCCGGCCCACACCCAGCGCCGATCGCTCCGCCAGTGCGGCGCCGCCGCCTGCTGTGCGCTCATGGTCGTCGAGGTCAGGGCCGCAGGGTCAGGATCCGCGGACCGTCCTCGGTCACCGCGACGGTGTGCTCCCAGTGCGCGGCCCGGCTGCCGTCGTCGGTGACCACCGTCCAGTCGTCGTCGAGCGTGGTGGTCTCGCCGACGCCGAGAGTCAGCATGGGTTCGATGGCGAGGGTGGAGCCGACCACCAGTTCGGGGCCGTGGCCCGGTGCGCCCTGGTTCGGCAGGAACGGGTCGAGATGCATCTCGCGGCCGATACCGTGCCCGCCGTAGCCGTCGACGATCCCGAAGGCCCGGCCGAACTGCTTCTCGGCCGCGTGGGTGCCGGCCTCGATCGCCGCGGAGACGTCGGTGAGCCGGTTGCCCGGAACCATCGCCGCGATCCCCGCGTTCATCGACAGCCGGGTCGCCTCGGACAGGTCGGCGTCGGCGGCCGAGAGCCCACCGACCCCGAACGACCAGGCGGAGTCGCCGTGCCAGCCGTCGAGGATGGCGCCGCAGTCGATGGAGACCAGGTCGCCCTCGGCCAGGACCACGCTCGGCGACGGGATGCCGTGCACCACCACGTCGTTCACCGAGCTGCAGATCGAGCCCGGGAAACCCTGATAGCCCTTGAACGAGGGCACCGCACCGGCCTCGCGGATCACCGTTTCGGCGATCTCGTCGAGGTCGGCGGTGCTCACTCCGGGCTTCGCCGCGTCCCGGCAGGCGACCAGCGCCGCCCCGACGATGGCCCCGGCCGCCGCCATGGCGTCGAGTTCACCGGCGGAGCGGAACGGTACGACTTTCCGCCTGCGGAAGCGACCCACGGGGTCTTAGGCCTTGCCGAGCGCCGAGAGCACCCGCTGGTGCACCTCGTCGATCTCGCCGATGCCGTCGACCTCGGTGATCGTGCCGGCGTAGTGGTCCAGCAGCGGCGCGGTCTCGGCGTTGTACACCGACATCCGGTTGCGGATCACGTCCTCGGTGTCGTCGGCGCGGCCGCGGGCGAGCATCCGCTCGACCACCACGTCCTCGTCGACGGTGAACGAGAGCACGCCGTCGAGCTTGGCGTTCAGATCGGTCAGGATCTGCTCGAGGGCCACCGCCTGCTCCGTGGAACGCGGGAAGCCGTCGAGGATGAAGCCCTCCGTCGCGTCCGGCTCGGCGAGCCGCTCGCGCACCATGTTGATGGTGATCTCCGGCGGCACCAGGTTGCCGGCGTCGAGGTACTTCTTGGCCTCGAGGCCGATCGGGGTGCCCTGCGAGATGTTCGCTCGGAACAGGTCGCCGGTGGAGATGTGGGGGATGCCCAGCGCCTCCGACAGCTTTTCGGCTTGCGTGCCCTTGCCCGCTCCGGGCGGGCCGAGAATCACCAGTCTCACTTCAGGAACCCTTCATACTTGCGTTGCATCAACTGGCTGTTGATCTGCTTCATGGTGTCGAGGCCGACGGCCACCATGATCAGAAGCGCCGTACCGCCGAACGGCATGTTGGCCATCTCTCCGCCGCCGCTGCCGACCTCCATGAACAGGTTCGGCAGGATCGCGATGAGACCCAGGTACAGCGAGCCCGGCAGGGTGATGCGGTTCAGCACGTAGCCGAGGTACTCGGCGGTCGGCCGTCCCGGACGGATACCGGGGATGAAGCCGCCGTAGCGCTTCATGTCGTCGGCGCGTTCCTCCGGGTTGAAGGTGACGGCCACATAGAAGTAGGTGAAGAAGATGATCAGCAGGAAGTAGACCAGGATGTGGAACCAGCTGGCCGGGTTGATCAGGTTGTCCTGCAGCCACACCTGCCAGCCGGAGACCTCGCCGGAGCCCTGCGTCAGGCTCAGGATCAGCTGCGGGATGTAGAGCAGCGAGGAGGCGAAGATGACCGGGATGACGCCGGCGGTGTTGACCTTGATCGGGATGTAGGTGGACGAGCCGCCGTACATCTTGCGGCCCACCATGCGCTTGGCGTACTGGACCGGGACGCGGCGCTGCCCCTGCTCGATGAAGACCACCGCGAGCAGGATCACCAGGATCGCGACGCAGACCAGGCCGAAGGCCAGACCGCCGCGGCTCTGCAGGATGTTGCGGCCCTCGGCGGGCAGACGCGCGGCGATACCGGCGAAGATCAGCAGGGACATGCCGTTGCCGATGCCGCGCTCGGTGATCAGCTCGCCCATCCACATCACCACGCAGGCGCCGGCGGTCATCACCAGGACGATGATCGACAGGGCCAGGATCGAATGGTCGTGCAGGATGGCCTGCGCGTCACAGTCCGCGCCCGAGGTGGGCAGCAGGGTGCCGTTGGAGGCCAGGGCCACGATGCCGGTCGACTGGAGCAGTGCCAGCGCCACCGTCAGGTAGCGGGTGTACTGCGTCATCTTGTTCTGGCCGGACTGGCCTTCCTTGCGCAGCTGCTCGAAGCGCGGAATCACCACGGTCAGCAGCTGCACGATGATCGACGCCGTAATGTACGGCATGATGCCGATCGCGAATACCGACAGCTGCAGCAGTGCGCCGCCGGAGAACATGTTGATCAGTGAGTAGATCTGCCCGGAGTCACCACGGCTGGCGGCGTCCACACAGTTGTTGATCTCCCGGAAGTCGACGCCGGGCGACGGCAGGGTCGCACCCAGGCGGTACAGCACGAGGATTCCGAGGACGAAGAAGATCTTCTTCCTCAGGTCGGGCGTCCGGAAGGTCGCCACCAGGGGGGAAAGCACTAAATCCTCCTACCACCTCGGGCCGGTCGGCCGGTCGGTGCTTTCGGGCTACTACTCGACAAGAATCAGGAGGTGCCGCTCGGCGGTCGGACCGACCGGAGACACCAGGAAAAACTCTAACAGTCCGCCAGACACAGCCGGTCAGGTGAGCGGGCGCGCAGTCGGTATTCGACCGTTTGCCCGGCTCACCTGACCGGGGTGTGTCATCGCTTTCGCGTGGCGGTGATCACCGGGTAGCGACTCACAGCTCGGTGGCGGTGCCGCCGGCGGCGGTGATCTTCTCCTTGGCGGAGCCGGTGAACTTGTTGGCCGTGATGTCGACCTTCACCGTCAGCTCACCGTCGCCGAGCACCTTCACCAGCTGGTTCTTGCGCACGGCGCCGGCGGCGACGAGCTCGTCGACGCCGATGGTGCCGCCCTGCGGGAACAGCCGGGAGATGTCGCCGACGTTGACGACCTGGTACTCGACCCGGTTGCGGTTCTTGAAGCCCTTGAGCTTCGGCAGCCGCATGTGGATCGGCATCTGGCCGCCCTCGAAGCCGGCCGGCACGTTCTTGCGGGCCTTGGTGCCCTTGGTGCCGCGGCCGGCGGTCTTGCCCTTGGAGCCCTCACCGCGACCCACGCGGGTCTTCTCGGTCTTCGACCCGGGAGCCGGGCGAAGATGGTGCAGCTTGATAGCGCTCATTACTTAACCTCTTCGACGGTCACGAGGTGCCGGACCACGTTGATCAGACCACGGTTGATCGGCGTGTCCTCGCGGGTGACGGTCTGCCGGATGCCCTTGAGGCCAAGGGTGCGCAGGCTGTCACGCTGGTTCTTCTTGGTACCGATGGTGCCCTTGATCTGGGTGATCTTCAGCTCAGCCATGGTCATGCTCCTTCAGTGGTGGCGGAAGCAGCGGCCGCAGCACGGGCACGCAGCATGCCCGCCGGAGCGACCTCTTCCACCGACAGACCGCGGCGGGCCGCGACCTCTTCGGGCTGCTGCAGCGACTTGAGCGCGGCGACGGTGGCGTGCACCACGTTGATCGCGTTGTCCGAGCCGAGGCTCTTGGCGAGGACGTCCTTGACGCCCGCGCACTCGAGCACGGCGCGCACGGCGCCGCCGGCGATCACACCGGTACCCGGGCTGGCCGGGCGCAGCATGACGACGCCGGCCGCGGCCTCACCCTGAACCGGGTGGGTCACGGTGCCGCCGATCATCGGGACGCGGAAGAAGTTCTTGCGAGCCTCTTCGACACCCTTCTGAATGGCTGCCGGCACTTCCTTGGCCTTGCCGTAGCCCACGCCGACCATGCCCTGGCCGTCGCCGACCACCACGAGGGCGGTGAAGCTGAACCGGCGGCCACCCTTGACCACCTTGGAGACGCGGTTGATGGTGACGACGCGCTCGAGCTGGTTCCGCTCTTCGCGGTCGCGGCCTCCGCGGTTGTCACGACGGTCGCCGCGTCCGCGGCCCCCGCGCTGATCGTTGCTGTTGCTGTTTCCGGCGGGTCCGTTTCCGCCGTCACGCTGACGTCCGGGCATCAGAGGTTCCCTCCGGTCATGGTCATGGTGTTGGTCATCGTCATCATCAGAACTTCAGTCCTCCCTCGCGGGCGGCGTCGGCCAGGGCCGCGATGCGGCCGTGGTAGGCCTTGCCGCCGCGGTCGAAGACCACGGTGTCGATGCCGGCGGCCTTGGCGCGGGCGGCGACGAGTTCGCCGACCTTGGCGGCCTGAGCCGACTTGTCACCGCCGGCGGCACGCACGTCGGCCTCGATCGAGCTGGCGGCGGCCAGGGTGTGGCCGGTCAGATCGTCGATGACCTGCACGTGGATGTGCCGGCTGCTGCGCTTGACGGCCAGGCGCGGACGAGCCGCGGTGCCGTTGACCTTCTTGCGGAGACGGGCATGACGACGGTTGGTCGCGGTGCGACGCCGAGTCGACACGTCCGTGCCGAGGGCCTTGCGAGTTGCTGTATCAGTCATGGCTTACTTACCCGTCTTTCCGACCTTGCGGCGAATCTGCTCACCCTCGTAGCGAATGCCCTTGCCCTTGTAGGGGTCCGGGCGCCGCAGCCGGCGGATGTTGGCCGAGATCTGGCCGACCAGCTGCTTGTCGATGCCCGACACCGAGAACTTGGTGGGCGACTCGACGGCGAAGGTGATGCCCTCGGGGGCCTCGATCGGCACCGGGTGGCTGTAGCCGAGGGCGAACTCGAGGTCCTTGCCCTTGGCCTGCACGCGGTAGCCGACGCCGAAGATCTCCATCTTGGTGGTGTAGCCCTCGGTCACGCCGACCACGAGGTTGTTCACCAGCGAACGGTTCAGGCCGTGCAGAGCGCGGTTGCGGCGCTCGTCGTTGGGCCGGGTGACGACGATAGTGCCGTCTTCCTTGGCGACCGCGATCGGCTCGGTGACGGTCAGGCTCAGTTCCCCCTTGGGGCCCTTCACCTTGACGTCCTGGCCGTCGACGGTCACGTCGACTCCGGCGGGGATAGCGATGGGATTCTTACCAATACGCGACATGTTCTTAGCGCTCCCCTACCAGACGTAGGCGAGGACTTCGCCGCCCACGCCCTGGTTGGCTGCCTGACGGTCGGTGAGCAGGCCGGACGACGTGGAGATGATGGCCACGCCGAGGCCGCCCAGGACCTTGGGCAGGTTGGTGGACTTTGCGTACACCCGCAGACCCGGCTTGGAGACGCGGCGCAGACCAGCGATGCTGCGCTCCCGGCTCTGGCCGTACTTGAGGGTGACGGTGAGGTTCTTGCCGACTTCAGCGTCCGTGACCTGGTAGTCGGTGATGTAGCCCTCACGCTTGAGGATCTCGGCGATGTTCACCTTGATCTTCGACGACGGGAGGGTCACCTCGTCGTGGTACGCCGAGTTGGCGTTGCGCAGACGCGTCAGAAAGTCTGCGATCGGGTCAGTCATGGTCATGGTTGACCGTCAACCTTTCTCGTGGCGGTTCCCATACAACGACGAACCGGGCTGACGCCCGCACCGTCGGTGGGCCTTCCACGAAGTGGATAGTTGTGCAAGGTTCTGCGGCTGATCGCTCGGGCCGCGACCTTGTCCGGTTCCATTGGCTTTTCACCGGGACCGGAAAAGGTATGAAGTTGTTGCTCCCGGGGGCACAGTTCACCCAGGCAACCGCTCTAGTGTAGAAAACCCGCGCCCAGAACCCAAATCCTGGGCTTTCCCACTCCCGCCTCGCGCTTTCTCCAGCTTCGCGTCGCCGGCTGCCCCCAACTAATCTGGACTCAATCCAGATTAGCTGATAGAGTGGAAGCAACGACGGCGAGGACGGATCCACCGCTCCCCAGCCCGGAGCACACGGTCCGTCGTCAGCCCCTCGCCGCCGTCTGGAAAGTCCGGAAATCGAAGTGTCCGACCGCACGCCCACCAGGCGTCGGCGGAACGGTCTCGGCAGCACAGTCGCCGGGAGAGGAGTCACCATGACCGACACCACCGCACCCATCAAGGGCCTGCTCGACGACGACGCCCGGCAGATCGCCGGCGACGCCCTGCAGGCCACCCTCGTCGACCTGATCGACCTGAGCCTGATCGCCAAGCAGGCGCACTGGAACGTCGTCGGCGTCAACTTCACCGCCGTGCACGCCGACCTCGACGAGCTCGTCGACGTGACCCGCGAGTTCTCCGATGCCACCGCCGAGCGGGCCACCGCCATCGGCGTGAGCCCGGACGGCCGGAGCGCGACCGTCGCCAAGACCACCGGCGCCCGCGGCATCGGCGAGGGCTGGATCGGCGACACCGACACCGTCTCGGTGATCGTCGAGAACCTGGCCGCGGTCACCGGCGGCATCCGCGAGCGGATCACCGCGACCGGCGACGTCGACCCGGTCACCGAGGACCTGCTCATCGGCATCGCCGCCCGGCTCGAGCAGCTGCACTGGATGTGGCAGGCCCGCAAGGCCTGACCCGAGCGGCCCGGCCACGGGTACCGCCTCGATCCGCCGTTCGCATCCTCGTTTCGGGTTCGCGGCCTCAGCTCAGGCCGCGAACCCGAAACGGCGCAGCGGAATGGGGCTCGTGGGGCGCCGCGGGCGTCCCACGGCGCCGAACACGGCCTCAGCGCCGGACGTCAGTCGCGGACGATCATCACCGCGCAGTCGGCGCCGTGCAGCACCGACCGGCTGGTCGAGCCGAGCAGCGCACCGCTGAGCTCGCCGCGGCCGCGGCTGCCCACCACCACCAGCTGGGCCTCGCGCGCCGCACCCAGGATCTCGCCTGCGGCGCCGCCGGTGCCGACCACGGTCTCCACCGGCACATCGGGGTTGTCGGCCTGCCCGCCCGCCAGCTGCGAGCCGAGCGATTCGCGGGCCTCGTCGACCACGCGCTGCTCCCAGTCCTCGCCGTGCTCACGGAACGAGAACCGCGGGTGCGCGTCGTAGGTGTGCACGGCCACCAGCGGCACCCCGAGCAGGGCGGCCGCGCTGAAGGCGGCGGCGATCGCCGCGGTGGAGACCGGCGAACCGTCCACACCCACCACCACCGGACCGTCGGTGCGGGCGCCTTCCGGGACGACGACGAGCGGGCACGCCGAGTTGGCGGCCAGGTCCGAGCTCACCGAACCGAGGACCAGACCCTCCACACCGCCGAGTCCGCGCCGGCCCACCACCAGCAGGTGGGCGCGCTGGGACACCTCGCGCAGCACGTGCGCGGGCCGGCCGCTGAGCACCTCGCCGGACTCCTCCACCTCCGGTGCCACCTCCCGCACCAGGTCGCGGGCGATCTGCAGGGCGCCCTCGGCGAAGGCACGGGAGGCGTCGGTGTAGGCCTGGGCGAGCGCGATCGCCGAACCGTATTGCAGGGGTTCGGGTTCGACGACGGAGACCACCTGCAGCGCGCGGTTCTCCCGGGCGGCGGCCGACGCCGCCCACCGGACTCCTTCGAGCGCCAGATTCGATCCGTCCACCGCCACCACGATCGGTGCGTTCAGCGTCGACACAGCCCATCAACTCCCTTGAGGTCGGATTCCGGTCCGCCCTGCTGATCGCGGCCGGTGATCGCTTCCACCGTACTGGTGAACCGCACCGATACGCGCCGTGACCCGGCTGCTCGTGCGCGGGGTCACGGCGCCGCCGCGGGCCCGGCCGCCGGCGCGGCGGCCACCGGCTCCGCCGACGCCCAGCGGGCGAAGGCCACCAGCATGGCCAGGGCGACGACGGCCCACACCGCCAGCGCCACCCAGCTCTCCGCCAGACCCACGTCCACCAGCCATCCGGTGCCGCGGATGTGGCCGAGCTGCCGGGTGGACTCGCCGTACATGCCGATGGGGAACACCATGGCCCACAACGCGGTCCGGTAGCGGCGGATCCCGCCGGGCCGCATCGTCTGCCAGACGGTCAGCAGGATCAGCATCGGCACCAGCCAGGTCCCGAACGACCAGACGGCCATCGCCACCGCGCCGACGACGGCCTCCGACATCACCGCCTGTTCGGTTCCGGTGGCCAGGACCTCCGCGGCTGCCAGCACCGAGATGGCCCCGGAACCCATGAACACCCAGTACGGCGACACCTCGTCGTCCGGCTGCAGCGGTATCAGCAGCAGCCGAGCGCCGACCAGTACCGCGACGATCACCAGCTGCAGGATGCCGATGCCCCAGCAGATCGTGGCGAAGGTGGCCATCCCGGCGTTCCCGGTCTCATGCGCGTAGGCGCCCGAGGAGACCGCGATCGACTGGGTGGCGACCACCCACAGGAACCAGGTGCCGTCCACCCGCTGAAGGCCCGGCGTCTCGCCGCGCGTGAGGCCCAGCAGGATTCCGGGGATCACGGTGTACTCGAGCAGCACCCAGGAGACGGTCGAGACGATGATCAGGGCCAGCGCCCACGCCGTCTGCCCCATCGCCGCCAGCCGGGCCGCGAGCACCCCGCCGGCCGCGGTGAACGCCAGCGTCCCGAAGCGCCGGGTCCGGGTCTGCTCGAGCAGCGCCCGCGGCCCGGTGCCCGCCAGTACGCCGACCACCAGCCCGGCATAGCCGGCGACGGCCAGCCAGAACAGGATCAGCGAGAGCTGATCGGCACCGGTGTTGTGCATCGCGGTCGAGACGATCCCGGTGGCCATCACATAGGTGAACTGGTCCGGCCGCGCGCCGGTCAGCCCCGCCCACCAGCGCCGCAGCCCGGTGGCACCGCTCTCGGCGCCGGGCGCCCCCTTCGCGTGCGTCGTGACCATCGTCGCTCCCCTCCGCGCGCCACCCCTGGCGTCCGCCCACAGCCTAAGCGTCCGGCACCCGCCGCCGGGCCCGGTCGGCCGACCGGTCCGTGCCGGCTTTCCGCCGATCGCAACAACCGGCCCACACCGATCGGCGGCGGCCCGCAGCGGCAAGGGGCGACGGCCGCCCATGCGGTCTGTGCCACGGCCGGTGCGCCGCGCGCCGGACCGGGTGGGCCCGCGTACGTTGACCGCATGAGCTGGGACTGGGAGCTGATCGGGTGCGCGGTCGGCGGGCATGCCACGTACCGGCCGACGGAGGCGGCCCTGGCCGGACTGCTGCGCGTGGAGACCGCGGCGGGCACCGGCTGGCGGTGCCTGCGCTGCGGCTCGTTCGTTCCGGGCGAACCGTCCGGCCACGGCCCGGCCGATCAGGCCCCGGCGGTGGCGCGCGGGGTGATGCTGCGGGATCTGGTGATCCAGCGGCTGCTGGCCCTCGACCGGCTGATCCATTTCCTCGTCCTGCTCACGGCCGGAATCGTGGTGATCGGGCTGCGCCACAGTCAGGATGCGCTGCGCGACGACGTCACCCGCGAGATGCCGCTGCTCGAGCCGATCGCCGGACAGTTCGGCTGGCACCTCGACGACTCCCCGACGGTGCGGCTGATCGAGTCCTCGTTCCGGCTGTCGCCGACGGCCATCACCCTGATCGGCACGGCCCTGATCGCCCTGGGCGTCCTCGAGCTCGTCGAGGCCGTCGGACTGTGGCTGCTGCGCCGCTGGGGCGAGTACTTCTCGGCCGTGGTCACGGGCGTCTTCATCCCGGTGGAGATCTACGAGCTGACCGAGCGCGTCTCCGTCCTCAAGGTCCTGGTACTGGCGATCAATGTGGCGGCGGTGCTCTGGCTGGTCTGGCGCAAACGGCTGTTCGGCGTCCGCGGAGGCGCCGCCGCGTACCGGGCCGAGCACAGCGCGCAGGATCTGCTGTCCGTCGAACGCGCCGCCGTCCTGCCCGCCACACCACCGGCGGACGTGGGCGCCAGGGCCGCACCTCCCGGGGAAACAGGGCCTAAATACCCTGTCTGACCTGCAGTTTCAGCAGTGTGTCGAGAACCACGAAAATCGTGATACCGAGGCCCGGATCGCACTCCGGGAACCCGGCCAGGAGAGACCGACGGCACCGCCCGGCGCCCCGCGCACGGTCCATACCTGCGCCGACGCACCGGGCGACGGACAGGGTGAACCGCACGCAAACACCTCACAGCAATAAACAGGCAATTGTGAGTATCAGATTCCACCGGGAAGCGTCACCTGAAGTCCGTTTAAACGAGCCTTCCTGCTCACAATTAAGTCCTACGCTTCGTAGTTATGAGCGACTCGTCCGGAGTTCAGGGTCAGGCGGCACAGGCACTTCTCGACGTAGGGCGGTTCTTCACCCGATGGGATGAGACCGACGACGCCCGCGCCGTGTTCCGGGAGGGCGGTCGCGCCGGCGACGTCTTCTACCGTGACCGCTGGAGCCACGACAAGATCGTCCGCTCCACGCACGGCGTCAACTGCACCGGCTCCTGCTCGTGGAAGGTCTACGTCAAGGACGGGATCATCACCTGGGAGACCCAGGAGACCGACTACCCGTCGGTGGGTCCGGACCGCCCCGAATACGAGCCGCGCGGCTGCCCGCGCGGCGCCGCCTTCTCCTGGTACACCTACTCCCCGACCCGCGTCCGCTTCCCCTACGCCCGCGGCGTGCTGGTGGAGATGTTCCGCGAAGCCAAGGCCCGCCTCGGCGGCGACCCGGTGCTCGCCTGGGCCGACATCGTCGGCGACCCGCTGCGGCGACGCTCCTACCAGCAGGCCCGCGGCAAAGGCGGCCTGGTGCGGGTGGACTGGTCCGAGGCCGTCGAGATCGCCGCCGCCGCGCACGTGCACACCATCAAGACCTACGGCCCGGACCGCTGCGCCGGGTTCTCCCCGATCCCGGCCATGTCGATGGTCAGCCACTGCGTCGGCACCCGCTTCATCCAGCTCATCGGCGGCGTGATGACCTCCTTCTACGACTGGTACGCCGACCTCCCGGTGGCCAGCCCGCAGGTCTTCGGCGACCAGACCGACGTCCCCGAATCCGGCGACTGGTGGGACGCGAGCTACCTGATGATGTGGGGCTCCAACGTCCCGGTCACCCGCACCCCGGACGCCCACTGGATGGCCGAGGTCCGCTACCGCGGCACCAAGGTGGTCACCGTCTCCCCCGACTACGCCGACAACACCAAGTTCGCCGACGAATGGCTGCCCGCCCAGGCCGGCACCGACGCCGCCCTGGCGATGGCCATGGGTCACGTCATCCTCAAGGAGTTCTTCGTCGACCGGGACACCCCGTTCTTCACCGACTTCACCACCAAGTACACCGATCTGCCGTTCCTGATCCACCTCGACCGGCAGGACACCCCCGACGGCCCCACCCTGGTGCCCGGCAAGTTCATGACCGCCGACGAACTCGGCTCACCCGGCGACGACGCCGCCGACGAGGACCTGTGGAAGACCGTCCTGATCGACTCGGCCACCGGCGACCCCGTCGTCCCGACCGGCTCGCTCGGCTTCCGCTACGCCGCCTCCGGAGAGGGCAAGTGGAACCTGGACCTGCAGGGCGTCACCCCGCTGCTGAGCCTCTACGGCACCGACGGCGCCGACGGCGTGCAGGTGAGCTTCCCGGTCTTCGACGCACCCGACGGCAGCGGCGAGGTGATCCACCGCGGCGTCCCCGCCCGCGAGGTCAACGGCCGGCTGGTCACCACCGTCTTCGATCTCATGCTGGCGCAGTACGGCGTGGGCCGCGACGGCCTGCCCGGCACCTGGGCCGGCGGCTACGACGACGTCACCAGCCCCAACACCCCCGCCTGGCAGGAGGAGATCACCTCCGTGCCGGCCGAGGCCGCCATCCGCATCGCCCGCGAATTCGCCCGCAACGCCATCGACTCCGGCGGCCGTTCGATGATCATCATGGGCGCCGGCATCTGCCAGTGGTTCCACGGCGACGCCACCTACCGGGCGAGTCTGTCGCTGCTGCTGCTCACCGGCTGCATGGGCCGCAACGGCGGCGGCTGGGCGCACTACGTCGGCCAGGAGAAGTGCCGGCCGATCACCGGCTGGATCTCGCTGGCCAACGCCCTGGACTGGACGCGCCCGCCGCGCACCATGCCGGGCACCTCGTACTGGTACATGCACACCGACCAGTGGCGCAACGACGGTTACTCCACATCGGCGCTGGCCAGCCCGCTCTCCCGCGGCACTCTCGACGGCAAGCACACCGCCGATGCCATCGCCCAGTCCGCGGCGCTGGGCTGGATGCCGTTCTATCCGCAGTTCTCCACCAACCCGCTCGACGTCGCCGACCAGGCGAAGGCCGCCGTCGACGCCGGAACCGCCGAGACCCCGGCCGCCTATGTGGCCCAGCAGCTGTGCGACGGCGGGCTCACCCCGGCGATCGCCGACGTGGACGCCCCGGAGAACTGGCCGCGCACCCTGGTGCTGTGGCGCTCGAACCTGCTCGGCTCCTCGGCCAAGGGCGACGAGTACTTCCTGCGCCATCTGCTGGGCACCCACCACAACGTGCTCGGCACCGAGAATCCGAACACCCCGCGCCCGAAGGACGTGCGCTGGCATGAGCAGGCCCCCGAGGGCAAGCTCGACCTGATGCTGTCGGCGGACTTCCGGATGACGTCGACCACCATGCTCAGCGACATCGTGCTGCCCGCGGCCACCTGGTACGAGAAGCACGACCTGTCGTCGACCGACATGCACCCGTTCGTGCACGCCTTCTCGCCGGCCATCGACCCGCCGTGGGAGGCCAAGAGCGACTTCGAACTCTTCCACCTGCTCGCCCAGGAACTGTCCAAGCAGGCCCGCACCCACCTGGGCACCCGGCGCGACCTGGTGAGCGTGCCCATGCAGCACGACACTCCGGGCGAGACCGCCCAGCCGCACGGCCGGGTGGTGGACTGGCGCGAGAGCGGCACCCCGGGGGTGCCCGGCAAGAACATGCCGGCCTTCACCGTCGTCGAACGCGACTACACCGCGATCGGCGACAAGCTCGCCAGCGTGGGACCGCTGGCCGACAAGCTCGGGCTGGGCGTGAAGAACGTGGTCTTCGACATCGAATCGCAGATCCCCAAACTGGCCGCCGCCAACGGGGTGATGCTCGGCGGCGCAGGCGACGGCCGGCCGGCGATCGACACCGACAGCAAACTGGCCGAGGCGATCCTGCTGTTCTCCGGCACCACCAACGGCGCACTGGCCGTCGACGGTTTCGAAAAGCTCGAGAAGCGGGTCGGCAAGCCACTGGCCGACTATGCGGCCGGTGCCGAGGAGAAGCGCATCACCTTCGCCGACACCCAGCGGCAACCGGTGCCGGTGATCACCTCGCCGGAGTGGTCGGGGTCGGAGACCGGCGGCCGGCGGTACGCCCCGTTCACCGTGAACATCGAACGGGACAAGCCCTTCCACACCCTCACCGGCCGGCTGCACTTCTATCTCGACCACGACTGGATGATCGACATCGGCGAATCGCTGCCGCTGTACCGGCCGCCGCTGGACATGCACAAGCTCTTCGGCGAACCCAAGCTCGGTCCGCACGGCGATCAGCAGATCACGGTCCGCTTCCTGACCCCGCACAACAAGTGGTCGATCCACTCCGAGTACCAGGACAACCTGTTCATGCTCTCGCTCTCCCGCGGCGGGCCGACGGCCTGGCTGTCGCAGGAGGATGCGGCCGCGATCGACGTGCACGACAACGACTGGGTCGAGTGCGTCAACGCCAACGGCGTCTTCGTCTGCCGTGCGGTGGTCAGCCACCGGATCCCGGCCGGCGTCACCTACGTCTATCACGCGCAGGAGCGCACCATCGACGTGCCGAAGTCCGAGGCCACCGGCCGGCGCGGCGGCATCCACAATTCGGCGACCCGGCTGCTGGTCAAACCCAGCCACCTGATCGGGGGCTACGCACAGCTCTCGTACGCCTTCAACTATCTCGGGCCCACCGGGAATCAGCGGGACATCGTCTCGACCATCCGCAAGCGCAGCCAGGAGGTGACCTACTGATGCGAGTCATGGCGCAGGTCGGGATGGTGATGAATCTCGACAAATGCATCGGTTGCCACACCTGTTCGGTGACCTGTAAACAGGCCTGGACCAACCGGGCCGGCACCGAATACGTGTGGTTCAACAATGTGGAGACGCGGCCCGGTCAGGGCTATCCGCGCCGCTACGAGGATCAGGAGAAGTTCAAGGGCGGCTGGCATCTGAACCGGAAGGGCCGGCTGCGGCTGCGCACCGGCGGCCGGCTGCAGAAGCTCTTCACCATCTTCGCCAGCCCCGTCCAGCCCACCCTCGACGACTACTACGAGCCGTGGACCTACGACTACGAGATGCTGATCAACGCTCCGCTCGGCGACGACTTCCCGGTCGCCAAGCCCAAGTCGCTGATCACCGGCGAGGACACCAAGATCACCTGGTCGGCCAACTGGGACGACAACCTCGGCGGCGCCCCCGAGCACGGGGACCTCGATCCGATCGTCAAGAAGCTGCGCGACGAGGCGTCCGAGCAGATCAAGTTCTCCTTCGAGCAGACCTTCATGTTCTATCTGCCGCGCATCTGCGAGCACTGCCTCAACCCGTCGTGCATGGCCTCGTGCCCGTCCGGGGCGATCTACAAGCGGGCCGAGGACGGGATCGTGCTGGTCGACCAGGACCGGTGCCGCGGCTGGCGCCAGTGCATCACCGGCTGCCCGTACAAGAAGATCTACTTCAATCACCGCTCCGGCAAGGCCGAGAAGTGCACGTTCTGTTACCCGCGCATCGAGGTCGGTCAGCCCACCGTCTGCTCGGAGACCTGTGTGGGGCGCCTGCGCTATCTGGGGATCTTCCTCTACGACGCCGACCGGGTCACGCAGGCCGCGTCGACGCCCGACGAGAAGGACCTGTACGAGGCGCAGCTGGATCTGATGCTCGACCCGACCGACCCGGAGGTGATCCGGGCGGCCCGGGATCAGGGCATCCCCGACGACTGGATGGACGCGGCACGACGCTCCCCGGTGTACGCGCTGGCCAAGACCTACCGGGTGGCGCTGCCCCTGCATCCGGAGTACCGCACCATGCCGATGGTCTGGTACGTGCCGCCGCTGTCCCCGATCGTCGACCTGCTCTCCGAGCAGGGCCACGACGGCGAATCGCAGGAGAACCTCTTCGGGGCCATCGACACCCTGCGCATCCCGGTCGGCTACCTGGCCGAGCTGTTCACCGCCGGCGACACCGAGAAGGTGACCGCGGTGCTCAAGAAGCTCGCCGCCATGCGCGCCTACATGCGCGACGTGACGCTGGGCCGGGAACCGAATCCGCTCATCCCCGCCTCGGTGGGGATGGACGAGAACACCATCTACCAGATGTACCGGCTGATGGCGATCGCCAAATACGAGGAGCGGTACGTCATCCCCACCGCGCACCTCGAGCAGGCGCACGCTCTGGAGGAGACGGCCTGCCCGCTGGACTACGACGACGGTCCGGGCATGTACGAGTCGGGTCCGTTCGGGGAGGCCAGCGGCCGTCCCGAGCCGGTCTCGGTGGAGACCTTCCACGCCCTGAAGAACCGGCAGACCAGCGACACCCCGGCCGGCGAGAGCACGCTGCGGGGCCGCACCAATCTGCTCAACTGGGACGGCAACGGCACTCCCGCCGGGCTCTTCCCGGAGAAGAGCCGGTGATGCGCACTCCCTTCTCCACGCGCCGGCGGCACACCACCGCACCGGCGCTGCGCGATCACCGCGTCGCCCACCTGGTGGCCTCGCTGGCCCTGGGATACCCGGACGACGAACTGCTCGCCCGGCTGCCGTCGATGGCCGCCGCCCTGGCCGAGCAGCCGCCCGGCGACGAGGCCGCCGCGGCGCTGACCCGGTTGGTGGACTGGCTCGGGCGGACCGACCCGGAGCAGTTGCGCCGCGACTACGTCGACGTCTTCGACCTGTCCCGGCGGCACACCCTGTATCTGAGCTTCTGGTCCGAGGGCGACACCCGCCATCGCGGCACGGTGCTCACCGAGTTCAAGCAGGTCTACCGGGAGTCGGGGTTTCTGGTCGACACCCACGGCGAGCTGCCCGACTACCTGCCGATGGTCCTCGAGTTCGCCGCCCGCGTCGACCCGGTGCGCGGCGCGCAGCTCCTGCAGGACAACCGGCCGGCCATCGAACTGATCCGGCTGGCGCTGCTCGAGAAGGACAGCGGCTACGCCGACGCGCTGGTCGGGGTGTGCCACACCCTGCCCGGACCGTCGCCGGCGGACAAGGCCGCGGTCCGCGCGCTACGCGAGGCCACCACCCCGATCGAGCTGGTGGGCCTGCAACCGTACGACCCGCGCCTGCTGCCGCTGTCGGTGGACGGGCAGCCGGGCCGGCCCCCGACCCTTCCGGACGCCTTCGGCGCCGGACCCGACACCGGACCGAGGTGAGCAGCGATGGACATCTTCCTGTGGGGCGTCCTGCCCTACATCGCACTGCTGATGGTGATCGGCGGGACCATCTGGCGCTACCGCTACGACAAGTTCGGCTGGACGACCCGCTCGTCTGAGCTGTACGAATCCCGGCTGCTGCGCATCGGTTCCCCGCTCTTCCACTACGGGATCCTGATGGTGATCGCCGGCCATGCGATCGGCCTGGTGATCCCCGAGTCGTGGACCAGCGCGGTGGGCCTGTCGGAGACCGGCTATCACTGGATCGCCGCCGTCGGCGGGGTCATCGCCGCGGCCGCGACGCTGGCCGGCGTGGCCATCCTGATCTACCGCCGCCGCGCCACCGGCCCGGTGTTCATGGCGACCACCCGCAACGACAAGCTGATGTACCTGGTGCTGGTCTCGGCGCTGGTCGCCGGCACCTACATCACCGTCGTCGGCATGATCGATCCGCACGGTGAGGGCGTGAACTACCGGGAGACCGTCTCCCCGTGGTTCCGGTCGATCTTCGCCTTCCAGCCGGACATCGACGCGATGGCCGCGGCTCCGCTGCGCTTCCACGTCCACGTGGTGATCGGCATGTGCCTGTTCATCCTGGTGCCGTTCACCCGGCTGGTGCACATCTTCACCGCCCCGCTGCACTACCTGTTCCGCCCGTACATCGTCTACCGCAGCCGCGACGCCCTCCCCGCGCCCGGAAACCAGCCCTCCCGCCGCGGCTGGGCACCCGTCGGAGTGAAGGACCGATCATGACCACCACAGCGCCGACGAGTACCGAAGTCTTCCCCCGGGAAGGACAGACCCGGAATCTGGTGCTGGCCACCCTGGCCTTCGCGATCAGTTTCTGGGCCTGGAACATGATCGCCCCGCTGGGCGTGCAGTACGCCAAGGACATGGACCTGTCGTCGACCAACAAGTCGATCCTGGTGGCGGTGCCGATCCTGGTCGGCTCGCTGGGCCGGATCGTGGCCGGGGTGCTCACCCCGCGCTTCGGCGGCCGGGTGATGTTCACCGCGCTGCTGCTGATCTCGGCGCCGTTCGTGATCCTGGTGGCCGTCGCCGGCGACCTCGGCTCCTACCCCCTGCTGCTGGTGATGGGCTTCTTCCTGGGCATCGCCGGCACCACCTTCGCCGTCGGCATCCCGTTCCTGAACACCTGGTACGAGCCGTCCCGGCGCGGGCTGGCGACCGGCATCTTCGGCGCCGGCATGGGCGGCACCGCCCTGTCGGCGTTCTTCACCCCTCGCTTCGTCGACTGGTTCGGCTACTTCCCCACCCACCTGATCATCGCCATCGCCCTGGTCGCGGTGGCCCTGGTGTGCTGGGCGTTCATGCGCGACGCCCCCGGTTTCACCCCGAACACCGAGCCACCGCTGCCCAAACTGGCCGACGCCCTCAAACTGCCGATCACCTGGCAGATGTCGTTCCTCTACGCGGCGGCCTTCGGCGGTTTCGTGGCCTTCTCCACCTATCTGCCGACGTACCTGAACGACGTCTACGACATGCACAACCTGTCCGACGCGGGGGCGCGCACCGCCGGGTTCGCGATCGCCGCGGTGATCGCCCGGCCGGTCGGCGGCGCCCTCTCGGACCGGTTCGGCGCCCGGCTGATCACGGCGATCTCCTGTGGCGGCGCCGCGGTCCTGGCGGTCTGGATGATCTTCAAACCCGAGCTGGATTCGGGGCTCGCCGCGATCGACTTCATCCTGATGGCGATCATGATGGGGCTCGGCTCGGGCTCGGTGTTCACCTGGGTGTCCACCGCTTCCCCGCCCGAGCGGGTCGGTGCGGTCACCGGCCTGGTGGGTGCGGCCGGCGGTCTCGGCGGCTTCTTCCCACCGATGCTGATGGGCGCCACCTACGACGCGCAGGCGCACTCGTACACGATCGGGCTGTCGCTGCTGGTGGCGTTCGCCGCCGTCGCCTGCCTGTTCACCGTCTTCGGCATTCCGCGAAAGGAGTCGGAGACGGCCACCGGAAAGTAGCGTCCGAGGGGTGCGCTACCGCCCGCGCCGGCCATCCCGGCCCCGACCGATGCACTCGTCCTCGATGAAAGGTCACAGCCCGTGAGCACCTCCCTGTCCACCCTGGTTCCCGAACTGCTCGACGAGGCGCGCGCCCATTCGTCGGGCCGGGCCGCGCGCACCGTCCGCGGCCACACCGAGCATCGGCTGCGGCACACCGTGATCGCGCTGACCTCCGGCAGCGTGCTGGCCGACCACGAGAGCCCGGACGAGGCGACCCTGCTGGTGCTGGCAGGCCGGGTGCGGCTGACCGATGCGACCGGCGGCGGCGACGGCTGGACCGGCTGTGCCGGCGATCTGACCGACATCCCTCCGGTGCGGCACGGACTGACCGCCGAGGAGGACTCGGCGGTCCTGCTCACCGTCCGCCTCTGAACTGCCTCTGACGAACAGGAGTGTCGAATCGACCCGCACATACCGGGTCGATTCGACACTCCTGCCGTTCGCGAAGCTCAGCAGTCGCGCTGGATCGCCTGCGCGGACAGCATCGCGGCCACCTTCTCTGCACAACCGATCGGGTCCTCTTCCAGATCGTGCAGGGTGAAATGCAGGCGGGCCCACCCGGCGGCCTGCAGCGCGTTGTCCTTCTGCCGATCGGACCGGAACGAGTCCAGACTGCTGTGATAGGCCCAGCCGTCGATCTCCACCGCCAGCCGCAGTTCCGGCCAGGCGAAGTCGATGCGCCAGCCGGCGATCGGGAGCTGCTCGACCCAGCCGGTGATGCCTTCGGAGCGCAGCAGCTTCGCGAACAGTCGTTCAGCGTACGACTCGGTGTCACCGGAGGCGATCGCCAACCAGTGCCGCGCTGCCGCGAGTCCCCATCGGCCACTGTTGCGGTCGAGTGCATCGCGCAACTCCTGCAGTGCCACCGCCCTGGTCTGCAGAGTCCGGTCGATCAGCCGGGCGCCGTACTCCATTCCGGCCGCCGCGAGCAGCACGGTCAGCGGCTTTCCCGTCACCGCCAGGCCGCGACAGTCCGCCACATCGGCGGGCAGGAAGCTGCGCCGCACCAGGTCCACGCCGGTGTGGCTCCACCGCTCACCGGTGGTGGCGTGCGGCGCCGAGATCGTCAGCGGTGCCGCCAACTCGGTGACCAGCCCGTGCCACCACGCGGCCGTCGACCGATCGGCGACCCCGCCGTGCGCGAGTACCGCCCCACGTACCAGCGCCGCTTCCGAGAACGGGTGCGTCACACAGCGATAGACGCCGCGGGCCATCACCACCCACTCTCCGCGGCTGACACGCCCGTCGATCTGATGCCGCGACATCCCCAGTGCGAACGCCTCGGTCCGGCCGATGACGCCGTCGTGATCGGCTAGCCAGCGGGCCACCGTCCCGGTATCTCCCATGCCCTGTTGGACGCAACAGCGGGCCACCCGGTTCCACCGACACTCCGGGTACCGGCCGGCGTCACCTGAGGATCGCCGGCAGAGTGTCGAATCGACCCGCCAGGAGCGGGTCGATTCGACAGTCGGCGACAATCGGCGGCGGTCAGGAACCGCCGAGCAACCGGGCGAAGTTCGCGATGCCCGCCGCCTCGGCGGAAGCAGTGCCGTCATGCTCCGGCGGTGACTGCTCCGCGGACGACGGTGCGGTGGCGCCGAGCAACGCCGCGAGCTGGCCGGCGGCCCGGTCGATGCGTTCGGCCAGGGCTGTGGTGTCGCCGGAGGAGGCCGCCCAGTCCTCACTCGCCGCGTACACGCCGGTGGGGACCACCACGGTGCGCAGGTAGCTGAACAGCGGCCGCAGTGCGTGGTCGAGCACCATCGAGTGCCGGGGACTGCCGCCGGTGGCCGCGATCAGCACGGGGGTGGCCGTCATGGCGTCGACGTCCACCAGGTCGAAGAAGGCCTTGAACAGCCCCGAGTAGGAGCCGTTGAACACCGGGGTGGCGGCGATCAGCGCGTCGGCGTTCTGCACACTGCGCACCGCCGGAGCGGCGGCGCCGGTGGCGAATCCGGCCGCCATCGAGGCACCGAGGTCGACGGCCAGGTCGCGCAGGTCGATCACCTGCACCTGTACCTCCCGTCCGTCCAGGGCGGCCACGGTCGCCTCGGCGAGACGGTCGACGAGGAGCCGGGTCGACGACGGCTCGGAGAGTCCGGCGTTGACGGCGACCACGGTCAGTGGTTTCATGCGTGCACCCGCTCTCCGGCGGTACCGGCGTCCGCGGTGGTGCCGGCGGCCGCAGCGGTATCGCGGGCCGCCACCAGCGAGGCGTGAGTGGGGGCGTCGGGCACGCTCTCCGGACGGTTCTCGGCGAAGCCGGCGCGCAGTTCGGGCAGCACGGCTCCGAGCTCGTCGAGCTGTTCGAGGACCGTCTTCAGCGGCAGTCCGGCGTGGTCGACCAGGAAGAGCTGCCGCTGGTAGTCGCCGAAGCTGTCCCGGAACGAGAGGGTGCGGTCGACGAACTCGGCGGGGCTGCCGACGGTCAGCGGAGTCTCCTGGCTGAAGTCCTCGAGGGAGGGTCCGTGTCCGTAGACGGGGGCGTTGTCGAAGTATGGCCGGAACTCGCGGACCGCATCCTGGGAGTTCTTGCGGATGAAGAACTGTCCGCCCAGTCCGACGACGGCCTGTTCGGCGGTGCCGTGACCGTAGTGCTCGTAGCGTTCGCGGTAGAAGCCGATCAGCCGCTGGAAGTGTTCCTTGGGCCAGAAGATGTTGTTCGCGAAGAAGCCGTCTCCGTAGTAGGCGGCCTGTTCGGCGATCTCCGGGCTGCGGATGGAGCCGTGCCACACGAACGGGGCCACGCCGTCGAGCGGGCGCGGGGTGGAGGTGAACGACTGCAGCGGGGTGCGGAAGGTGCCTTCCCAGTTCACCACCTCCTCGGTCCACAGCTGGTGCAGCAGCGCGTAGTTCTCGATGGCCAGCGGGATGCCCTGGCGGATGTCCTTGCCGAACCACGGGTACACCGGTCCGGTGTTGCCGCGGCCGAGCATCAGGTCCACCCGGCCGTCGGCCAGGTGCTGCAGCATGGCGAAGTCCTCGGCGATCTTCACCGGATCGTTGGTGGTGATCAAGGTGGTGGCCGTGGACAGCTGGAGCCGCTGGGTCTGCGCGGCGATGTAGGCCAGGGTGGTGGTCGGCGACGAGGAGAAGAACGGCGGATTGTGGTGCTCGCCGAGCGCGAAGACGTCCAGGCCGATGTCCTCGGCCTTCTTCGCGATCGCGACGATGTCCTTGATCCGCTGGTGTTCGGTCGGCGTCACCCCGGTGGTGGGGTCGGTGGTGATGTCGCTGACGCTGAAGAGTCCGATCTGCATGTCTGCCTCCCGAGGCTGGGCGCTGCTCTGTCACTCAGCATAACCGGACCTTAGTCCGGTTAATTCCCGGGGGCGTCGCCGCGAACACGGCGACGCGCCGTCAGCGAGCGGCGGTACTGCGCGCCTGCTCTACGGTCACTTCCCGGAGGCACCCCCGCCCGTCCTGCTTGGCCCGGTACAGGGCCTCGTCGGCGCGACGGGCCGCCGACCCCGGTACAGGGCCTCGTCGGCGCGACGGGCCGCCGACGCATAGTTCTCTCCCTCGACCAGGGTCATCCCCGCCGACACCGAGGGCCGCACCGGGGCGGCGTGCGGCGCCGAGATCGTCAGCGGTGCCGCCAACTTAGTGACCAACCCGTGCCACCACGCGGAGGATCGCCGGCAGAGTGTCGAATCGACCCGCCATGAGCGGGTCGATTCGACACTCTGCAGGAGACGATGAGACGTCCCGCGACGGTCAGCGCACCGGCGGATCAGCGGGCAGCACGTGCTCGCCGGTCTTGTCGCAGGCCAGTGCCAGCGACGAGATGTACTGCTTCTCCCCGTCCGGCCCCGGCAGCGCCGAGGCGATCATGTCCGGACGCTCGAACTCGGTCTGGGTGACGCAGCACCAGAGCTTCGCATCCGACGGATTGCCGTTCTCGTCGTACATCGGCAGATCGATACCGTCATCGCTGCGCCGCAGGTAGTACTTGCCGCGGGTGGCGATCGCCAGGATCGGCGGCAGCACGATCGCCAATCCGAGGGCCACCAGCGGCGAGTACGGCTGCACCGCATCGCCGAAGACGTGGAAGTACACCAGGATCGAGGCGGTCGCCGAGACGATCACCGAGACGAAGCCGACCGGATTGACTGCATAGAGCATGCCGCGCCGGAACTCCGGGTGCTTGGGCGAGATCCCCAGCAGATACTTGTTGACCACGATGTCGGTGGCCACCACCGCGATCCAGGCGATACCGCAGTTGGCGTAGAAGTTCAGCAGGTTGTTCAGGAAGCTGAACATGTCGCTGAGCATCAGAGCCAGCGCGATCCCCACGTTGAGCACCACGAACACCAGCCGACCCGGGTAGGTGCGGGTCACCCGGGTGAAGCTGTTGGTCCAGGCGAGCGAGCCCGAGTAGGCGTTGGTCACGTTGATCTTGATCTGACTGATCACCACCAGGATCACGGCCAGCGTCAGCGCCAGCCAGTGCGGCAGGAAGTCCTGGTAGATCTCGACGAACTGGTGCACCGGCTGATTGGCGATGCCGACATTGTCGATGGTCGCCGAGATCAGGTAGACGGCCAGGAACAGGCCGATGATCTGCTTGATCGCACCGAAGAGCACCCAGCCCGGGCCGGCGGTGAGCACCGCGGTCCACCACTTGCGGCTGTTCTCCTCGGTCTTGGGCGGCATGAAGCGCAGGTAGTCGATCTGCTCGGCGATCTGCGCGATCAACGCCAGACAGACACCGGCCGAGAGCATCGCCCCGGCGAAGCTGACGCCCTTGTTCAGGTGCTCGCCGGTCTCGGGGTCGATACCGCCGAATCCCATGAAGGTGTCGAAGGCTCCGGGATGCTGGATGAGCAGATACGCGAACGGCAGCACCATCATCACCAGCCACAGCGGGGTGGTCCACACCTGCAGCTTGGACAGCGCCTTCATCCCGTAGATCACCAGCGGGATCACCACCAGCGACGACAGCAGATAGCCGGCCCACATCGGTATGTGCAGGCCCAGGTTCAGACCCTGCGCCATGATCGCACCCTCGGTGGCGAAGAAGATGAAGGTGAACGACGCGAAGATCACGTTGGTGACGATCGATCCGTAGTAACCGAAGCCGGAGCCGCGGGTGATCAGATCCAGGTCGATGTTGTAGCGGGCAGCGTAGTAGGCCAGCGGATAGCCGGTCACCACGATCACCACCGCGAAGAACAGAATGCCCCACAGGGCGCTGCCGGTGCCGTTCGCGATGCCCACATTCGCGCCGATCGCGAAGTCGGCGAGGTAGGCGATGCCGCCGAGCGCGGACACCGCGACCACCCCCGGGCCCCACTTGCGGTAGCTGCGCGGCGCGAACCGCAGCGTGTAGTCCTCGAGCGTCTCCTTGAGCGCCTCGCGCTCTGCGGGATCGGAAACCGAGCGTCCACCCGGTTTGATCAACTGGTCGGTCATACGTCTCCTCCACGTCGGTATCGCACGGGCGTGCCGAGTGAGACGCTATGGCCGTCGTGTAAGCCGTGGCCTACCCGAATGTTTCGGTGAGGATGCCCAGCGCCGCGGAATGTTAAGTGAGCCGCCGAACCCGGACAAAGACGACGGCCCACAGGCACAGCAGAACGACGGTGAGACCGATTCCGGCGGTCTCCAGATCGATCCCGGCCACCCAGCCCACCGGCCCGCCCAAGCCGAGTCGCTCGGCACCCACCCCGGCCAGCTGCACCCCGGCGATCGCCAGCGCCGCCGCCGCCGAGATCAGCGTCATGGTCAGCCGGTAGTTGCTGCCGCCCGGCCAGCCGTATGCCCGGCGCATCACCGCCCCCTGCGCGGTGTCGAGCAGCGACATGCCGGCCGCGAACAGCAGCGGCAGCGCCAGCACCGCCCACCACGGCGCCGACGACACCGCAGCACCGCCGGCCAGCGCCAACAGCCCGATCTCGGTGGCGGTGTCGAAGCCAAGCCCGAACGCCAAGCCCACCCCGAACATCCGCGACGGCCGGTCGATCACCTGCTCCATCCGCCCCACCAGCCGCCACACCGGACCGCCCGCGGGCGCGTCCGCACCGCCGCGCAGCGACCACGCATTGACTCCGGCGATCACCAGCAGGAACAGTGCGGACACCACAGGACCCCACACCCCGGTCACCGTATGCAGCGCCGACGAGTCGTCGTCGAGGGTCCGCCCGATCGCGCTCAGTCCGGCTATCAGCAGGACGCACAACCCCATCACGACGCTCGAGTGCCCCAGCGAGAACCACAGCCCGACGGTCGTCGACGGCCGGCCGCGGCGCAGCAGCCGCCGGGTGGTGTTGTCGATCGCGGCGATGTGGTCGGCATCGAAGGCGTGCCGCATGCCCAGCGCATAGGCCCCGAGCCCCACCGCGACCGCACTCAAGCCACCGCCGCCGGAGCCGTAGGCCACCCCGGACGGCAGCACCACCGCCAGCAGCACTCCGAAGCCGGCCACATGCAGCACCGCGATCACCCCGGCGGCCACCCGCCAGTCCGACAGCCGGGACTCACCCGTCGTGACGGTCATCGGTCAGACTCCTTCAACACCTCGGCGCGCCAGGCGCCGAACAACTCCGGGATCGGACTCTGATGGGTCTGCCCGCCGAGATGCCGGGCCAGCGCTCCCGGCTGTTCCAGGGCGAAGGCACCGTCACCGGCGCTCGGCCGCAGCCCGGCCAGCACCATCGTGTCGATCACCCGATGGCCGCCGGCGATTCCCGGCACCGGCCGGTCCCCACACAGCTCCAGCGATTCGACCAGCACCGGCGCACTCTCGGTGCGGTAGCTGCTCGCGGTCACCACCCGCCCGCCTGCCTCCCCCGTCCGGCCCAGCACGGTGGTCTCCCGGATCAGTGCGATCGCCCTGTCGGCCAGCTCGACGGTCAACTCGCGCCGGGTGTCGGCGCCGTCGGCCACCACCAGTTCCAGGCCCAGCCACAGCACGACGGCACCACGTCCGAGCCTGATGTGCACGGTGACCGACGACGCCGCACCGTCCGCGCCGTAGGCGACGGTGCCGGCCACCTCGGTCAACTCGAGCAGGCAGCCGTCGCCGACGTCCACCTCCAGCACCAGATGGTCGCCGCCGAGCAGCAGCGCGCCACCGGCCACGAGCGCCACCTGCGCGCGGTCCCGGGTCCGGGAGATCAGCCGCGGCACCAGCACCGGCCCGGCCCCGCACGACAGTTCCACCCGGGCCCGGACGGGGTCGCCGCGCACCGCGATCCGGGTATCGGCCATCAGTGGGCGTGCGGGTGTTCCGGTGCCACCGGGGCGTGGCTGTGCACGTAGCCGCCCTCGGGATGCCCCTCATCGGCGTGGAAGTGCGGCGCCATCGGCCCCGGATCCAGCGGCACGTGCTCACCCGACCGATGTTCGGAGAGCACCCCGAGCACCCAATCCCGCAGCCGGGCAACCGAATCCGGATCGGTGCGCGAGAGTGCCAGCACCGGGCCCGAGTCGCGGGCCGCCGTCGCATCGGCCACCATCTGCGGCACGTCGACGCCCACATACGGGGCCAGGTCGGTCTTGTTGACCACCAGCAGATCCGCGCGTGCGATACCCGGTCCGCCCTTACGCGCCACATCGCCGCCGCCGGCCACGTCCAGGACGAAGATCTGCGCGTCCACCAGCGCCGGCGAGAAGGTGGCGGTGAGGTTGTCACCGCCGGATTCGATCAGCACCAGATCCAGCGGTGCGAAGTCGCTCTCCAGATCCTCCACGGCCAGCAGATTCGCGGTCACGTCGTCGCGGATGGCGGTGTGCGGGCAGGCCCCGGTCTCCACGGCCCGGATGCGCTCGGGATCGAGCACCCCCGCCGACTTGAGGAAGCGCGCATCCTCGTCGGTGTAGATGTCGTTGGTGATCACCCCGATACGCAGATCGTCGGCCAGCGTCCGGCAGACGGTGGCGATGAGCGACGACTTGCCGGTTCCCACCGGGCCGGCGACGCCGAGCCGCAGGGAACGGGTGTCGGGTGTGGTCGATGCGGTCTCAGGCACGGAACAACCTCCGGTCTCGTGTGGTGTGAGCCTGTGCCCACTCCTCGGTCTGCGGTGCGCCGGACGCGGGGATCGCGACCGGGTCGGTCAGTGCGGCGAGCTCACCGAGCAGCGGCTCGGACGCCGCGCAGGCATCCAGAATCCATCCAGTCGCCTCCGCCGGATCGCCGGGTTCGAGTTTCAGCAGCGCCGCGGCGGCACCGGCCGCCTCGTCGTAGATCACCAGTCTCGCCAGATCCGTTGCCGGCAAGCCGGATTCGGCGGCGATCGCGCCGAGGATCAGCGGGCGGTAGGGCCGGTCCAGCCGACCGGCGTCAGCCAGATGGGGCGACGACGGCCACAGCGAGCGGCCCAGCCGGAGGTAGCCGCGGCCGAGCTCCGCCGATGCGTCCCGCTGCGCCGGCGCCGGGGTGCGGGCCGCCCACTCCGCCGCCACCTGCGCCAGCGCCCCCGAGCCGCTGACCAGCACATGCCGGGCCACGACGGCCGCGCCCGCCTCGACCCGGGACGCGGTGACCGCCCGGCCGATCATCAGCTCACGCACCCGGCCCGGTGCCAGGCCGCCGAGGACGGCCGGCTCCACCCCAGCCGAATGCGCGTGGCCACCCGTCGGCAGCCGTGCGTCGGCGAGCAGCATGGCGGTGAACTCCGCCCCGCTCACGACGTTTCCGGCGGCGGGCACATTCGCCCCGCTCACTACGTTCCCGGCGGCGGCCACATTCGCCCCGCTCACTACGCTCCCGGCGGCGGCCACATTCGCCCCGCTCACTACGCTCCCGGCGGCGGGCATCAGAACAGCGAGTACAGCTGCGCCAGCGGCAGCCGCTCCGCCGGGGCCGGGACCACCGGCCGGCCGTCGATGGCGATCTCGAAGGTGTCCGGCCGGATGTCGATGGCCGGCATCGCGTCGTTGAGCTTCATGTCCTTCTTCCCCACCTCCCGCGTCGAGGCGAGCGGCATCAGCCTGCGGCGCAACCGCAGCCGCTCGGCCAGTCCCGCATCCAGGGCGGCCGGCGAGACGAAGGTGACCGCATGGTCGGCGCCGTTGACATCACCGAACGACGGCCGCTGCAGGATCGGCTGCGGGGTGGGGATGGACGCATTCGCATCGCCGAGCGAGGCCCAGGCGATCGCCCCGCCCTTGATCACCAGTGCCGGACGCACCCCGAAGAACTTCGGATCCCAGAGCGTCAGATCGGCGAGCTTGCCCGGTTCGACGGAGCCGATCTCGCGGTCCAGTCCGTGCGCGATGGCCGGGTTGACGGTGTACTTGGCCACATACCGTCGGGCGCGCAGATTGTCTGCCGGGCCGGTGTCGCCGTCGAGTACTCCCCGGCGCGCCTTCATCACATGCGCCACCTGCCAGGTGCGGGTGATCACCTCCCCGATCCGGCCCATCGCCTGGGCGTCCGACGAGGTGATCGAGAGGGCGCCCAGATCGTGCAGGATGTCCTCGGCCGCAATGGTCGTCGCCCGGATCCGCGACTCGGCGAAGGCCAGGTCCTCGGGCACCGCCGGGTTCAGGTGATGGCACACCATCAGCATGTCCAGGTGTTCGGCGACGGTGTTGGCCGTATGCGGCAGCGTCGGATTGGTCGAGCCGGGCAGCACATGCGGCAGGGCGGCGATCGACAGGATGTCCGGTGCATGCCCGCCGCCCGCACCCTCGACGTGGAAGGCGTGGATGCTGCGGCCCTTCATCGCCGCGACCGTCGAATCGACGAAGCCGGCCTCGTTGAGCGAGTCCGAGTGCAGCGCCACCTGCAGCCCCCAGTCCTGCGCGGCGGTGAGCGCGGCATCGATCGCCGCAGGCGTCGATCCCCAATCCTCGTGGACTTTGAGTCCGCCGGCCCCGGCCAGCGCCTGTTCGGCGAGCGCCTCGGCGGAGACGGTGTTGCCCTTGCCCAGCAGCACCACGTTCAGTGGGAGCGGATCGAGAGCGCGATGCATCTGCGCCAGATGCCAGGCGCCCGGCGTGACGGTGGTGGCCTTGGACCCCTCCGACGGTCCGGTGCCGCCGCCGATCACGGTGGTGATGCCGGTGGCCAGCGCCTCGTGGCACTGCGACGGCGAGAGCAGATGCACATGCGAGTCGATGCCGCCCGCGGTGAGGATCCGTCCCTCCCCGGCGATGACGTCCGTCGACGGCCCGATCTGCAGATCCGGATGAACGCCGTCGGCGATGTCCGGGTTCCCGGAGCGGCCCAGGGCGACGATCCGCCCGTCCCGGAGGCCGACGTCGGCGCGGACCACACCCCACCAGTCCAGGACGATCACATTGGTGATGACGGTGTCCGGGGCGCCCTGCGCGCGAGTCGTCGTCGACTGGTTCATCGATTCGCGGATCGATTTGCCGCCGCCGAACACGGACTCCTCACCGCCGACGGTGTGGTCGCGTTCGATCTCGATCCATAGATCGGTGTCGCCGAGCCGGATCTGATCCCCGACGGTGGGGCCGTAGAGGGCGGCGTAGCGTTCCCGGTCGATCTCCACCATCAGTGTTCCTGCCCCGGAAACGTCGTGCCGGTCTTGTCCCGCTGGATACCGGGCACCCGCCTCCGGCCGCGCAGGGCGACGGCGGCGACGGAGCGGGAGGCGCCGGGCTCGAACCGCTGCGAGGTGCCGGCCGGGACGTCGAGCCTGAATCCGGCGGCGGCCGCGCGGTCGAAGTCCAGCGCGCCGTTGGCGTCGGGCAGGTGCACGTGCGAACCGATCTGCACGGGCCGGTCACCAGTGTTGACGATGACGAACTCGCGCCGCTCGGCGTCGCTGCGGTCGGCGTTGAGTTCGACGGTGCCCGGGCGCACCCGGATGGCACCTGGCCCAGAACTGCTGGTCGCGGACATCACGGTTCTCCTCAGTCGACCGGGTGATGCAGGGTGACGAGCTTGCGCCCGTCCGGGAAGGTGGCCTCGATCTGAACGTCGGCCAGCATCTCCGGCACCCCGTCCATCACCTCGTCGCGGGTCAGCACGCTGCGGCCCCGCTCCATCAGTTCGGTCACCGGCAGGCCGTCGCGGGCGCGTTCGATCACCCAGGTGGAGAGCAGTGCGACCGTTTCCGGATAGTTGAGCAGCACCCCGCGCGAGTGCCGGTCGCGGGCGACCATGCCGGCCACCGCCAGCAACAACTTCTCAGACTCTGCGGGGGTGATGTGCACTGCCGCTCTCCTCTACTCCACTCGGCCGTCGGTTGCTGGGGACGATCCTGCCACCGCGCGCCTGTCGTTTCCGCCGGACGAGCGCCGCGCGAACGGGTACGCCGAGGTCGCCGCCCGCCCGGTTACCAGAACGTCACAGAGCAGAAACGTCGCAGAAACAGTGCAGGTCACGACCGTTTCATCGAGGCTCGGCACCGGGAGCGGGCCGGGATCACGGCCCGTAGGGTCGGCCAACCGCATGCGGTGACCGAGTTGAGTATCAGCCCGCGCGCGGAGCCGTCCGAGCGGTCAGCGGCCATCGTCGAGCACCTTGCGCAGCGCGACGCCGAAGGCCGCCGCATCCCGCCCGGCGAGCCGCGAATAGCTCAGCACCAGACCGGGCAGCCGGTAGCGGGCGGACTGACTGTTCAGCGGCCGGGTCCGCCAGCCGGCCTGCTCGAGTTCGGCGGCCACCCGCTCGTCGTCGCGCCCGGGCAGGAGCACGCAGAGATGCAGGCCCGCCTCCACGCCGGTGACCGTCAGTTCGGGGCATTCGCGGGCGAGTGCGGCCACCAGCCGCGAGCGTCGGTCACTGTAGACGCGGGCGGCCCGTGCCAGGTGGCGGTCCATCGCCCCGGATCCGATGAACTCACCGAGGACGTCGGCGGGCAGCGACGACGGTCCGCGCCGATGCACGGCCAGCCACCGGTGCACCTCGCGGCGCAGCGCCGCCGGCGGTAGGCACCAGGCCACCCGCAGGTCCGGGGCGAGTGATTTCGAGGACGTGCCCACATAGGCGACGACACCCTCGGCGCCCGGGAGGGTGGCGAGCGCCGGAAGCGGGGCGACGCCGTAGCGGAACTCCCCGTCGTAATCGTCCTCGATGATCAGCGAGCCGGTGCGCTGCGCCCAGTCGATCAGGGCGGCCCGTCGGTCCACGCTCATCCGGTGCCCGAGCGGGAACTGGTGCGCCGGGGTGGTGAAGACGATCCCGGGTTCGTCGCCCAGGCGGGCGGCGTCGAGTCCATCCGGGTCGACGGGGTGGAAGCGCAGATCCAGTCCCTGATCGCGGGCCATCAGGACGGCGCCGCGGTAGCCGGGGTCCTCGATGTGGAAGGCCACGCCGTGCCGGTCGGCGGCGAAGGCCGCGCAGAGTGCGGCGACGGCCGAGCGCGAGCTGTCGAAGAGCAGCGGGTCGGCGGCCGGGATGCCGCGGTGCCGGCGCAGATGGGTCGACAGTGCCGAGCGCAGCACCGGACTGGGCTCCTCCCACGGGTTGAGCCCGGCCAGCGGCCGGGCGGCGGCCGCGCGGACCGCGCTGCGCCAGGCCCGCCCGTCCACCAGCTCCGCGTCCGGGATGCCGGGCCGCAGGTCACGGCGCGAGCGCCCCTGCCGCGGAGGGAAGGCCGGTGCCGGCGGCGCGGCATCTGCCGGACGGCGGGTGCGTGCCCCGCGGCGCGCGGCCAGGCCCGCGCCGTCGCTGATCCGCGTGCCGGAGCCGTGCACGGCGACGACGAAGCCGGCGGCGGCAAGCTCGTCGAAGGCTCGGACCACGGTGCCGCGGGAGAGTCCGGTCTGACCGGCCAGCGCACGGCTGGACGGGAGCCGGTCGCCGTCGGCGAGACTGCCGTCGGCGATGCGGTCGACGATCGCCGCGGCCAGATCCGCCGCGCCCCGCATGTCCCCGAGGACGAGGGTGCCTGTGCGACGCGGACCTGTCAGACGCGGACCTGTCATGGGGCCGAGTCTAGGACGCCGGTTCCGCCCACCGGCACAAGTGGTCCCGACTGATTGCGGAAGAGTGGACCTTCCTGCGAGTCCACTATCCGGCTGGAATGGGTCCATGACCAGATTCCGACAGGCACATCGACTCCGCAATGTCCGCTACGACGTACGCGGCCCCATCCTGACCGAGGCCGCCCGCCTCGAAGCACAGGGGCACGACGTGCTCCGCCTCAACCTGGGCAATATGCGTCCGTTCGGCCATCAGGCGCGGCCAGAGATCCTCGAGGCGGTCGCCGGCGGTCTGGATGCGGCGCAGGCGTACTCCGACTCGCGCGGCATTCCGCAGGCCCGTGAGGCCCTCGCCGAGCACTACCGCGGCCACGGCATCTCCGGCGCCTCGGCCGAGAGCGTCTTTCTGGGCAACGGGGTCAGCGAGCTGATCACGCTCACTCTGCAGGCACTGGTCGATCCGGGCGACGAGATCCTGGTCCCGGCACCGGATTACCCCACCTGGACCGGTGCGGTACACCTGACCGGAGGCGTGCCCGTGCACTATCTGGCCGACGAGGCGGACGGCTGGAACCCGTCGGTCGAGGACATCGAATCCAAGATCACCCCCGCTACGACGGCGATCGTGCTGATCAATCCGAACAATCCGACGGGTGCGGTCTACAGCGAGGCGACGGTGCGCGGGATCGTCGACGTCGCCCGCCGGCACGGGCTGATCCTGCTGAGTGACGAGATCTACGCCGACCTGGTCTTCGGCGGGGCCCGCCATCACTACGCGGCACGCAGCGCCGGCGACGATGTGCTGTGCCTGACCTTCGGCGGCCTGTCCAAGGCCTACCGGGTCTGCGGCTATCGGGCCGGCTGGGTGTCGGTCACCGGGCCGGTCCAGGACGCAGCCGACCTGCTCGAGGGGCTGACCCTGCTGTCGAACATGCGGGTGTGCCCCAATGCCACCGGGCAGTACGCCATCCCGGCCGCACTGTCGGCGGGCACCCCCGGCTCGCCGCTGGCGGCCGACATCGTCGACCCGGGCGGGCTGCTCGAGGACCGGCTGGCCCGGACCGCGGCCGCACTCGACGCGATCCCCGGCGTGAGCTGTGTGGCGCCGCGCGGCGCGCTGTACTGCTTCCCGCGGGTCGACACCGAGTTGTTCGGCATCGTCAGCGACGAGGAGTTCGTGCTGGATCTGCTGCGCTCGGAGCACATCCTGGTCACTCACGGGACCGGCTTCAACTGGCCCGAGCCCGACCACTTCCGGATCGTCTGCCTGCCTGACGGCGAGGTACTGGACCGAGCCGTGGGATCGATCGCGAACTTCCTGGACCGGCGCCGCCGGCGGTCGGCCTGAGCGCCCGCAGACGACGATCCCCGCCACCCGGGATAGGGCGGCGGGGATCGTCGTCAGTGCGTCAGTACGTGGAAGTCAGCTCACCAGCTGGACTTCTGCACGCCCGGCAGCTCGCCGGCATGCGCCATCTCACGCAGGCACACGCGGCACAGGCCGAACTTGCGGTACACCGAGTGCGGACGGCCGCACTTGTTGCAGCGCGTGTAGGCCCGCACGGCGAACTTGGGCTTCTTGTTGGCCTTGTTGACCAGAGCCTTCTTTGCCATGTCAGTTGTCCCTATCTCAGTTGTTCGCGTCGTTGGACTTGAACGGGAAGCCGAGGGCACGCAGCAGCGCGCGGCCTTCCTCGTCGTTGGTGGCCGACGTGACGACGGTGATGTCCATACCGCGCGGCCGGTCGATCGAGTCGATGTCGATCTCGTGGAACATCGACTGCTCGTTCAGACCGAAGGTGTAGTTGCCGTTGCCGTCGAACTGACGGTCGCTCAGTCCGCGGAAGTCGCGGATACGCGGCAGCGCGATGGACACGAGCCGGTCCAGGAACTCCCACATGCGGTCGCCGCGCAGGGTGGCGCGGGCACCGATGGGCATGCCCTCACGCAGCTTGAACTGCGCGATCGACTTGCGGGCGCGGCGGATCTCCGGCTGCTGGCCGGTGATCAGGGCCAGGTCGGCCACGGCGCCGTTGATCAGCTTGGCGTCGCGGGCGGCGTCGCCCACACCCATGTTCACGACGACCTTCACCACGCCCGGGATCTGCATCACGTTGGCGTAGTTGAACTCGTCGTTCAGCTTGGTCTTGATCTCTTCGCGGTACTTGGTCTTGAGCCGCGGCTGGGTCTTCTCAGAGGTGGTCATGCTCAGATGTCCTTCCCGGTCTTGCGGGAGATGCGGACCTTCTTGCCGGTCTCCTCATCGATCCGGTAGCCCACGCGCGTCGGGTTGCCGTCGGAGTCCACGACCATCACGTTCGAGACGTGGATCGGGGCTTCCTGAGTCACGATGCCGCCCGAGGAGGCGCCGCGCTCGTCGGCCGAAGCGCTGGTGTGCTTCTTGATGCGGTTGACGCCCTCGACGAGGACCCGCTCACGCTTCGGGTAGGCCTCGATGACCTTGCCCTTGGCGCCCTTGTCCTTGCCCGCGATGACGATCACGGTGTCACCCTTGTGCACCTTCATGTCAGATCACCTCCGGAGCCAGCGACACGATCTTCATGAAGCGCTTGTCGCGCAGTTCGCGCCCGACCGGGCCGAAGATGCGCGTACCGCGCGGCTCGCTCTCGTTCTTGAGGATGACGGCCGCGTTCTCGTCGAACTTGATGTACGAGCCGTCCGGGCGCCGGCGCTCCTTGACGGTGCGCACGATGACGGCCTTGACGACCTCGCCCTTCTTGATGTTTCCGCCGGGGATGGCGTCCTTGACGGTGGCGACGATGACGTCACCCACGCCGGCGTATCGCCGCGAGGATCCACCGAGAACACGGATGCACAGGATTTCCTTGGCACCGGTGTTGTCGGCGACTCGCAGGCGCGATTCCTGCTGAATCACTTCGCTAGTCTCCTTGACCTGGATGTGTATGCCCGCCGGATTGCCGACCCGACGCGCGCGGTCTGCTGCCGCCGAACACACGCCTGCCTGGCGTTTTCCACGCGAACGCGGTCCATCCCAGTGGGTTCGTGTGCCGACTCGCGGCGCATTCGCCGCAGGCAACCGCTCTAGTGTAGGTGTTCGCGCAGGCCAGGGGCAAATCCAGGCCGCTGCGGAGTCACCAGCGGTCGAGAGTGGTGAGGCCGTCCTGCAGGGCGCGGGCCAGCAGGTGCGCCTTGGTGGGCGCCGGACGCCCCACCGCGGCGTACTTGGCCCGGATACGGGAGATGTGGGTGCTGACGGTGGAGGCGGAGATGAAGAGCTTGCTCGCGGCCTCCTCCTTGGATTCGGCGGCGAGCCAGCCGAGCAGGACCTCCACCTCACGACGCGACAGCGTCGGACGGGTCCGCTCCGCGGCGGGGTCGGCGACGACCTCCCGCACCACAGTCATCGACGGCGCCTGCCGCATCGACGACAGCCCCGCTCCCCTCGCACCAACGACTTCGGACGCCAATACCGACATCTGCTCACCCTCCCGGAATCCCCCGACCCGATCGAATGCCCTGCAACTCAGGCAACTCACAGATTATTGGGGGTGCCGTCACGGCCGGTAGACCCAGAATTAGGGACACTTCACCGAGCGACAGGAAGCCCTGTGAGGTCGAACTCGGTGCGGTCGACGCCGGTGTCGTCGACGACGGCGATGGTGGCGATCAGGTCGCGGCCGCGCGGCAGCAGCCGGACGGTGATGTCCTCGCCGCGGCGCGCACCGGCCAGGACCCGGGTCGCCCGGCGCCGGACCGGTTCGAGCAGGCTCGGATCGTCGTCGCCGCCGGTGCGATCGTCGAGCAAGAGTACCGCGGCGCCGCGGGTGCGGGCCTGCCAGGCGGCGGTGGCGATCTCCGGGGTGTCCAGGCCGGGGGCCCGGATCCGGTCACGCAGCTGGGCCTCGACCAGCCGGCAGTCCTCCACCTGTTGCGGGGTCAGGGCCGCCCCGGAGGCGATGAGTTCGAGCAGCGGCCGGGCGCCCTGATCGAGGCGGGACAGCTGTTCGTCGCGCATCACCTGCAGTGCCAGTTCGGTGTCGAGCACGGCCTCTTCGCGGCGGGAGCGCCGGAAGAGCAGCGCCAGCTGCTGTGCCCGCGGACGCACGATCCGGGCGAAGACGGTGGCTATCGCCAGGATGCCGGCGCTGCCGGTCTGCCCGAACAGTGCGCCGGGCATCGGCCCGGTGACCGCGGTCGCGATCCCCAGCGCGGCGAGGCAGGCGGCGAAGCTCAGCCAGGCGACCGGGCTGCGTCCCCGGAAGCACAGCGGCAGCCAGATCAGCGAGACCAGGCCGTTGATCATGAGGTTCGGCTGCCGCGCATCGGGATCGCACACCAACGCCGCGAGCACGGTCGCGGCGACACTCGTCGCGGCGGTCACGGCGGAGGCCCAGCCGGCCAGCGGATCCCCGGGCCCGCGCAGCACCGCGACCCCACCGATGGCGGCGATCACGAAGGCGGCGAGGTAGCCTGCCGGGTGATCCACCCCGCCGGCCGCCAGGCCCAGCGAGGCCAGCGCGACCATGATCGCCGCGGCCACCGCCAGGCTCACCGGCCGGTTCAGGCCGAACAGTTCGACGATGCCGCGTTCACCCGCGGTCACGGGCGTCCGGCTCATTGCGGTGCCGCCCAGCTCAGCTGCACCGTGGTGCCGCGGTCGGCGGCGCTGGCCAGCAGCACCCGTCCGCCCGGGATGCCTTCGACGCGGCGGCGGATGCTCAGATCCACACCGAGCCGGCCGCGCGGCACCGCCTCGGGAACGAAGCCCACGCCGTTGTCGACGACGGTGATGCGCACGCCGGTGCGGTCACCGCTGATCACCGCCGCGATGTCGGCGCCGGGTCCGGCGTGCTGCAGCGCGTTGCGCACGGCCTCGCCGGTCGCCTCGGCCAGCGCTGCCGCGGCCGGTGCGGGCACATCCAGCCGGCGCAGCCCGTCGGCGTCATCGCCGGCGACCACGGTCACCGGGATCTCCGGTTCCACACTGGCGATGTCGCGGCGCAGGTGCGCGATCAGGTCCGGGCCGCTGACGACTGCGGCCCCGGCGGTGGGAGCGGCCAGCGCGTCGAGCGCGTCGAGCGCATCGCGGGCCTGGCCGGGCAGCCGCGGATCCGGGCGGGCGGCCGTGGCCCCGATCAGCGTGGCCAGCACCCGGTCGTGGATGAGGGCGTCGAGCCGGGCGCGTTCGGCGCTGCGCAGGCTCTCGGCCAGGGTGCGGCTCACCCGGAGCCGGACGTCGTCGACCAGCCGTCCGGCGTGGACCACCCGGTGTGCCAGCACCGTGCAGGTGGACATGAACAGGAAGGAGAAGAGCGCATCGATGACCACCGACTTCCCGAAGCCGTCGGTGAACGGGGCGGCCAGCACCACCGCCGAAGCGCTCTTGCCGACGGCGACCACCGCGAGCGACTCGTAGAGCGGACGCCGCAGGATCCAGGCGAGGGCCGGCAGACCCCCGAACTCGAGCGCCCAGGCCGGCGAGACGTCCGCCCCGGCATCGGTCACCGCGAGGGTCCACACGGCGGCGCCGAGCAGATAGCCGACGAGCAGGGCGACGGTCAGCGCGGGCAGCGCCCGTGGCCACCAGCGGGTCCAGGTGGCCGCGCCCAGGGCCACGCCGGGAAGGATCACCGTCACAACCACCACCGCGGGCAGCCAGGGCCGCACAGCGGCGGAGTCGGCGAAGTCGGGGGCGAAAAGCAGTCCGTACACCAGGTAGCCGCCCGCCACCAGCCGCGCCATCGCGCGTTCGATCGACGCCGACTCCCCGGCGTCGGCGCGGGGAGGGCGTGCCGGGCTCCGGCGCCACCGGCCCCACGCGGCGCCGCGGTGGGCGCCGCGGGATCCCGGAAAACGCCGGGCGGGCGGCGGTTGCGCCAGCTCGGGCGCAGAATCGGCCACCTCGGAAGACATCTCCCCCATGGTATGGCGACCTGCGCGGACAGCAGAAGTCCGGGCGCGCCACTTTGGCCTGATCGGCGGACAGCGAGACGGGCGTGCGGGTGCTCAGTCCTCGCCGTGGCCGGAGCGGTGCGGCATCGGCAGCCAGCCGTCTTCCACGGCCCGCTTGAACAGGTCGAGTTTGGTGCGGGTGGGCCGGCCGGCATCGGCGTACTTCTGCCGGATCCGTTTGAGGTACTCGTTGACCGTGTCCGGGGCCACGCCGAGCTCCTGGCCGACGCTCACCGAGGTGCCGCCCGAGGCGTACAGGGTGAGCACCCGCTGCAGCTGCGGGCTCAGATCCACCGCATCGAGGTTGGGGTCGCCGTCGATGGCGGCGGCCCACTCGGTGGTGAGCACCTCCTGGCCGCGGCCGGCGGCGCGCACCGCCGCGACGATCTGCTCCTCGGACGCGGATTTGAGGACCACGCCCAGGGTGCCGGCCCGGGCGGCCGAGCGCAGCAGGTCGGGGTGTTCGCCCGAGGTGTAGACCACGGTGCGGATGCCGTGTTCGCCGAGCCGGCTGACGTTCTCCATCGGGGTGGTGCCGTCGCCGAGCCGCAGATCCAGCAGGACCACATCGAGTTCGGTGGTCTGGGTGAGCAGTTCGCCGACCGTGGCCGCGGACGCCGCCAGCTCCAGATCGGTCACGTCCTGCAGGATCCGTTCCACGCCCCAGACCGGCGACCGGTGATCGTCGACCATCCCCACGCGCAGTACCGGTTCCGGGTCTACCGGTGCTGGGGCCTCGTCGCTGCTCTCGTCCATCCCCCGGCCGCTCCTGTGTCGACGTCTCCACTCGACGAACGCGGTGTCCGTCCCTGCCTAACGCCAGACTATCCATCGGATACGACAAATCTCAGCGGAGTGCGACCTAACCTCGAGAATCATGACAACTGTTGACCGTTATGACGTTTTGGGCACAGAGATCACCATGCCGGTGCGCGTCCGTTCCGCCCGTTGTTTCGTGGCCGGGTACACCGCCGATGCCGACGCGGTGGGCCGGGCGATCACCGATCGCGGCGGCGCCCCGCTGCGGCCGGTGCGGATCCGGTCCGGGCGCACCCTGTGCATGCTCGTCTTCGTCGACTACATCGACAACGACCTGGGCCCGTACCACGAGTTCGGCGTGTGCTTTCTGGTCGAGGATCCGGCATCACCGCCCGGCTCCCGGCTCTCGGCGCTGCGTTCGCTGGCCCGCGGCGACGCGCATGCCCTGATCCATCAGCTGCCGGTGGACGGCGAGTTCACCCTGGCCGCCGGCCGCGGCATCTGGGGCTACCCCAAGATCATGGCCGACTTCGACGTCGACCACGACGGGCCGGTCAAGCACGGCCGGGTCAGTGCCGACGGGCAGCTGATCGCCGATCTGACCGTCAAGCCGGGCCTGCCGCTGCCGCCGACCGTCTCCACCGACGCGGTGCTGCAGTCCTATTCGCAGCTCGACGGTGTGACGCGCCGGACCCCGTGGCGGCTCACCTCGGCCGTCGGCTCGCGCAGCCGGATCGGCGGCGCATCACTGGCGCTGGGCGAGCACCCGATCGCCGACGAACTGCGCCGCCTGGACCTGTCCCGGCGCGCCCTGATGACCAGTTCGGTGGCCGACCTGTCCATGCAGTTCGAATCGGCCACCGCGCTTCCCGCGCAGTGAGTCCCACGCTGCTCGAGCGGCTCTTCGGCGCCGGTCGGGATCGCGCTGATCCCGCCCCGAGCAGGCCGCGGGCAGGTCCGCCGCGCGTGTTAGGGTCGCCTCAATCAACTAGGAGGTTCACTATGCAGAAGAAGCTGTACCGGCCCACCATGGGAATCGTCGCCGTCGCCGCGGGCGCCGCCCTGGTGCTGACCGGCTGCTCCGACGACAACGACAGCAAGGATTCGACCACCAGCGCGGCGACCAGCGCGGTCACCTCCGGCGCCACGGACACCTCGACCGCCGACGCCTCCGACGCCGACGACTCGAGCAGCCTGAGCCAGGGCGACGCCCAGAAGATCCTCGACGAGGCCACCAACCCGGACACCTCCGACGACGATCTGGCCGAGGTCGCCGACGTGAGCGCGCCGGGCACCAAGGAAGCGCTGAGCGCCTACGCGAAGGCCATGAAGGCCGCCGGCTACACGCACACCGTCAAGTCGGTGGCCGCCGACGGCGCGGACAAGGCGACGGTGACCGTGAACATCGCCGACCCGTCGCATCCCGAGCGCGCCGCCGACGTGCCGCTGGCCTTCGTCAAGGTCGACGGCGACTGGAAGCTCGCCGGTGACGCCATCACCCAGTTGTCGGCGATGGCCGGCGCCCACAGCGGTCACTGATCGACCCACGCACCGCTCGACCGCGCCGTATCCGGAGTCCGGGTGCGGCGCGGTCCGCATCGGAGCACCGGCCGTCGGGAAGGCCGTCGCAGCCCGGAGGCCGTCGCCGTCCGGGGCCGTCAACTCAGCGGCGCGGTGATCCCGTCCCAGCCCACCGTGACCCGGCGCACCCGGTCGTCGGCGTGGTGGGTGGTGACGATCGCCGCCGTGTCGCGACCCGGGGGCATGACCCGGACGATCAGTTCGCCGTGCGAGAGTGCGCGCAGTTCGCTGACCACCAGCGGCACGATCGTGTCGAGCAGCATCGCCCTGATCCGGCTCGGCGCGGTCTCCAGCCCGCCGTCGTCGAGCAGAGTCACCCGCACCCCGCGGGCGCGGGCGGCGCGGGCCGCCTCGGCGATCTCCGGCACGTCGAGCGCGGCACCGCGGATGCCGTCCCGCAGGCCGAGTTCGAGCAGTCGCGCCTGCTGTAGATCGTCCTCGGTCAGCGGCCGGCCGGCGGCGACCTCGACCAGGACGGGCCGCACCTGGCCGGCGAGCCGCTCGATCCGCTCCTCCCGGCGGCTGCGGGCCTCGAGGGTCCGGCGGGTCCGGGCGCTCAGCACGCTGCGCCGGTCCATCACCTCGAGGATCTCGCCGAGCATGCCGCGCAGAACCACGACCGCCCCCGAGATGGCGAAGAATGTGGCGCCCATGGCGATCGGGAACGCGGCCTCCACCCAGCCGGGTATCCGGGCGACGACGCCGACCACCACCCCCATCGCGACGATGCACGCCACCACCACCCAGGCCGGGTAGACGGCACCGCGGTAGACCATCACCACCAGGCAGAGCACCGTCATCGAGATCAGGGGATAGAACGCCGAGATGTTCTCGAGGTCGCCGACCACACCGGCCGCCCAGTTGAGCGCAGCGGTGACGACGAGCAGCCCCGCAGCGCACACCCCGTGGGCCCGCCGGGCCTTCGACGGCCACCCGAAGACCAGCCACACCAGTACGGCGATGATGATCGCCGTACTGGTGGCGGTCAGCGCCCAGTACGCCACCGCCGCCCGGTTCGGGGGCACGCTGACCACCATCATGGCGATCACGCAGACGCTCGCCAGGACGGTCGTCACCCGGACGGCACCCCACGGGTCGTCGACGGTGTCCGCCACGGCCCGCCTGAGGGGACTCCGGCGGCTGCCGGCCGCCGTCACGATGCCGCCACCGTGGGCCGGTCCCACTGCAGCCGGACGCGCGTGCCACGACCACGGGCGCTCTGCACGTCGACGGAGCCTCCGTCGACGCGTCGCATGCGTTCGCGAATGGCGATCTGCAGACCTATCGACGTGGTGTCGACGGCCTCGACGTCGAAGCCCGCGCCGTCGTCGACGACGGCTACCGAGAGCACATCGGGCCGAACGGTGATCGCCGCGAGGCAGGTCGCCCCGGGCCCGGCGTGGCGCAACGCATTGCGGACGGCTTCGACGGCGGCATCGCCGAGCGCGACGACGGCGTCGAACGGAAAGCCGATCGTGGGATCACCGGCTGCGGGGTCGAGATCCACCTGCACTCCGGCGGCACCGCCGACTTCGGCGACGGCGGTGCTCAGCCGGCGGGAGACCTCCTCGGCCCGCAGTTCGCGGCCGGGCGGCTCGGCGTCGGCTTCGACGGACCAGTGGTCGAGGGTCTCGAGGATGCCGCGGGCCTGTTCAGCGGTGTAGTCGTCGGCGCGATCGGAACCGAGTTCGGAGAGCAGGGCGATGATCCGGTCGTGCACCAGCGCGTCGAGCCGGCGACCTTCGCGGTCCCGGGCGGTGTACCAGGTGCCCTCCCGGGCGGCGTCGAGTTCGGCGCGACGCTCGTCGTCCATCCGCACAGCGGCGAGCATCAGCGCACGTGCCAGGGCCACGTAGACCGATGCCACCCCGATGGACCAGGCGGTGGCCACCCACAGCGGCGTGTCGAGCCGGCCGTAGCTCAGTGCACCGATGGTGAACGCACCACTGAGCACACAGGTGACCAGAGCGAACGCCGCCGCACGGTAGTGCCGGGCCAGCACCAGCGCGATGGCCGGCATGTGCATGAAGGTGCCCTGCAGGATGGGCCGGTCACCGACGGTCTCGAGTCCGAGGTTCTCGCCGTTCCACGCCAGGAGCCAGGCGATGTTGGTGAAGATGCAGAAGACCCAGCAGACCAGTGCCGCATTCGCCAGCCGCCGGGACCTGTCGCTTCCGGCGGCGGCCAGCAGCAAGCCCCCGCAGAGCAGGAGTCCGGCCGCATGGACCGGCAGCCACCACGGGGCGATGAGGTGACGATACTGCCCGTAGGCCGTGACATCGAGCACCGCCAGAATCAGGTATCCGGTCCCCAGGACCAGCGCACCGAACGTCTGAATCACCGCGACCGGCGTGTCCGCTCCGTAGCGCAGGCGGCGAGCCACGCCGCCGGCACTGCTCGGGGGCAGCCCCGGGGAGGGTTTCACGACTCAGAATATTGGCATGCGAAACGATCTGATGCCAGGAGTATCGGGCCGGGCCGCGGGAAAGTCAGACGAACAGATGGATCGTTTCGTGCAAGCCTGGGTGCGGCTGCGCCGGGGTATCGCGCGACGGGCCGTTACGGGGGCCGCCACTGCAAGGATGCTCCTCGGAGAAAGTCCCCCGGAAACCCCTTCCAGGAGTCCCCGGAGTGGGCCTCAGCCCGCTTCCGACAGCGACGAGGGCTCGACCTGGAGATTGCGTCCGAGCCACGCGATCACCTGTCCGGTGGCTGCGGCGAGCGCATCGCTCTGCCTGTAAGCGGGTTCAGCGAGGACCAGCCTGCTCGAGACGGCGGCGTACAGTGCGGCCGTCGGCGCCAGCCCGTGCTCTCTGCCGATCGCATGGTACCGGTCGATCGACTCCGCGAGCTCCCCGTAGCCGACGGCGTCGCCCGAGGCGCGGAAGGCCGTCAGCCACGGCGTGGTACCGGCACGCGTCTCCACGTCTGCCATTACCGCTAAGGCCTGACGATCCATGACCTTCTCCCATTCGCCCCGACCGTCATCCGAATGGATGTCGTTGAATACGAGCATGCCCTGTATGGGCGTTCCCGCGTGAGCCTCCTCGGCATAAGTGTGTTGGGAATCACATGATTTGATCCCGAAAGTCGCGTCGGCTCGCTGAGATGCGGATCTGTACCGAAACACCGTCGCCCCCTGACCGTCAGTCGACTACCGGCGGTCCGGGCTTGAAACGACACTGGCAACAGCACCGAACCGTGCTGTTGCCAGTGTTGCGCTTGCTACAGATACGAGACAAGCGATGTATGAGTCTTGTGAGTCCGATGTGACTGGACTGCGACGTGGCTCAGGCCTTCCGCGCCCGCTCGTCCGCTTCCATCGCGTCGATGAGACTCTTCGGACGCAGGTCGGTCCAGTTCTCCTCGACGTACTTCAGGCAGGCGTCCCTGCTGTCTTCTCCGAAGACCTTGGTCCAGCCGGCCGGGATGTCGGCGAAGGTCGGCCACAGGGAGTGCTGGTTCTCGTCGTTCACCAGAACGTAGAAGCGACCGTTCTCATCATCGAAGGGGTTGGTCATGGATCCGTTCCTCTCTGCTGCGCCCTACAGCAACGTCATCTAAACGTACCGCGTACCAGGCCCGGCACCGGGCCCCGGTGCGCGGTCGGGCCCGCACCGGACTCCTCGGCCCGGTGCCGGTCGTGGCGGGTCAGTGAATCGCCCGGGAGATCTGCGGCCAGGACGCCTTGAGCTCGGGCCCCCAGTAGCCCCATGAATGGGTGCCCTGCGGCCGGTAGACGGTGGTCGCCGGGATCTTCAGCTGCTTGAGGCGATTCTCCATCTGCATCGTGCACTGGAGCGTCGCCGCCTCGATCAGACCACCGACCACCGCCTGGTTCCCCTTGACCAACAGCTCGTCGGGGGTGACCTCCTCGATCCGTTCGTTCGGCCCCGGCAGACCGGAGGAATTCGACATGAAGATCGACGTCCCCCGCAGCTTGGCCGCGTTCACGTACGGATCGTTCTTCCGCCACAGTGGATCACCGACCGGTCCCCACATATTCGTGTAGTCGCTGACCCCTCGGGTTTCGAGCACCACCTGAACGTAGGCCTGACCGAGCGGATCGCTCACCCGGGCGCAGGCGCTGTACGCGCCGACGGCCTTGTAGAAGCCCGGCGCCTTGGTGGCCAGATTCAGCGCACCGGATCCGCCCATCGAGTTGCCGGCGATCGCCCGTTTTCCGGTCGCCCCGAGTTCGGGTTCGAGCACCGGCGGGAGTTCCTTGAGCATGAAGGTCTCCCACTCGTTCTTTCCCAGGGACTTGTCGACCTTCTTCCAGTTGGAGTAGTACGAGGCCTTGCCGTCGAGCGGGGACACGACGTTGACCTGCTTGTCGGCGAAGAACTCGGCGAAGTCGGTGCGCTCGCCCCAGCTGCTGTCGCGGGTGCCGCCGTCGGCGCCGCTGAAGAGGTAGAACATCGGCGCCGGCCGGCTGCGGTCCTTGGGACGGAGAACGTCGAGTTTGATGTCGCGGCCCATCGACGGTGAGTAGACGGTGAACCGCTGCCACTGGGCGTTGATGTTCTCGATGCCGACGATCCGTGCTGTCTGAGGCTCGGCACCGACTGTGCCCGCCCCTTGAGACAGCAGCGCCGCGGACAGCACCGCTGCGGCCACCAGACTCCACGTCCGACGGAGATTTGCGCGCACCATCCGGCACTCCCTCTGTTCTGCCACTGCCCAGGCCGATCGGCCCGGGTCCCGTTCCCCACCGCTATGGAAACGTGCACCCGATTCAACCCGGTCGTCCGGCGATCCGTCGGCGTTCCTTGCGATGTCAACCGTTTGCGCGATAGGCCCGCTCACCGCACACCGGCTTTCGCCGCGTCGCCGAATCTGCGCGACGATGCTCCTGCCCACTGCGTCTCGACGTGCTTCCGGCATCTGTCCCTGCTCTCGCCGCCGAACGGGTGTGTCATCTGTTCTCCTGTGAGTCGTCTCGGGTCGGTCCGGCGTTACCCGGCGCCGGCTCGTCGTGTGCTCGGTGGGAGGTCTCCGCGCCGAGCAGAGCGCTCTCGATATGCCGGCCGACCACGGCGAGAGCGTCGGGGCGGCCCATCGACAGATGCGTCGTATTCACATCGACGCCGACGATCTCCGAACGCACGTGGGGCCGCCACGATCGCGCCATCGACTCCGGGACCGGCTTGTCGGCGATGGCCGTGAAGTAGTGCAGGACGCCGTCGACCACTCCGGGCCGGTAGGCCGACAGCGCCGCGTCCGCGACCTCGAAACCGGCGAGAACCGCGCGTGCCTGCTGTTCGGTGCCCAGGCCCAGCGCGACGGCCTTCTCCACGGCCCGTTCCTCCCAGTCCGTGTCGGTCCGGGCCGTGTTGATCCGGGCCGTGTCGTTCCAGTCCATGTCGTTGCGGGCCGTGTCGTTCTGGGCGCCGTCGCGCGGGCGGGGATCGGTGCCCGGCGCCGCCGCCTGACCTATGAGGCCTCCGAGGAACTCGTCCACCACCGTGTCCGGGCCGTCACCGCGGGAGGCAGCCGAACGAAGGGCGGTGAATGCGGGGCCGACGACGGTGTCCATCAGGCCCAGGAACGAGACCTCGCTTCCCTGTTCCTGAAGCCGGCGGGCGATCTCGAAGGCGATCGCACCGCCCAGGGACCAGCCGAGCAGGTTGTACGGCCCGGCCGGTGCCACCGCCCGGATCTCGTCGATGTAGCGGTCGGCGTACTCCTCGACGGTGGTGCAGGCCCGCTCGCCCAGCACCACCGCGGGGTCCTGCAGGCCGTACACCGGACGGTCCGGCAATGACGAGGCCAGGGCGCCGAACGACCAGGCCAGCCCACCGGCCGGGTGGATGCAGAACAGCGGAGCTCTGCTGCCGCTCCGGCGCAGTGGAACGAGCACCTGCATCGCGGGTGCGTCGGTCCGGCTCGCCCGGGCGAGTCCGCGCACGGTGGCATCGGTGAAGAACGCAGTGAGCGGCGGAGCCTCGCCGGCGACCGCCTCGATCCGGGCGATCACTTGGACGGCCGCCAGCGAATTGCCGCCGAGGTCGAAGAACGACGCCGTCGCACTGACCCGGCCCACGCCCAGGACCTCGGCGATCGCGTCCGCGATCCGTTCCTCGCGTTCGCCGCGCGGCGCAGCGTAGTCCTCCGGTGCGGCGGCGAAGTCCGGGGTGGGCAGCGCACGGCGGTCGATCTTCCCGGCGGCGTTGAGCGCGAGCTCGTCGAGAGCGACCCAGGTGCTGGGCACCATGTAGCCCGGAAGCAGCGCCTTCGCCGCGGCGGTCACGGCGTCGACGTCGACGGTCGCCGGCGACAGGTACGCCACCAGATGCTCGGTCCGTCCGGAGCGCACCACGGCTGCCGCCACCCGGTCGACGCCGGGCGCCACTGCCAGCGCCGCTTCGATCTCGCCGAGTTCGATCCGCAGGCCGCGCAGTTTGATCTGACCGTCGGTGCGGCCCAGATACTCCAGTTCTCCGTGAGCATTCCACCGCGCCAGATCCCCGGTGCGATACATCCGGGAGCCCACCCGCCCGAACGGGTCGGGCAGGAAGCGCTCGGCGCTGCGGCCGGGCATGGCACCGTAGCCGCGTCCCACGGCCACCCCGCCCACATACAGTTCGCCGGTCCCCCCGGGCGGCGCCAGACCCAGACGGGCGTCGAGCACGTAGAGCCGCAGCCCGGGGATCGGGGTGCCGATCGGTACCGGCCCGGCCTCGCCGCGGCTCAGCTCGTGCGCCGAGACCACATCGGAGGCCTCGGTGGGACCGTAGCTGTTGAACACCCGGACGCCGGCGGCCAGCAGCGGCTCCACCGCGGTCCGCTTGATCGGCTCCCCGCCGAGGAACAGTGACCGCAGCCCGGTGAGGACCCCGGCGTGGTCGGCGGCGGCCAGCGCCTCGAACGCCGACGGTGCCAGGTTCATCACCGTCATCGGGTGTGCGGTGCTCATGCGCAGGATCTGCTGCGGGTCGAAGACCGCGTCGGCCAGGTGCACGGTGGCGCCCGCGGCCAGGGCCGCCCACACGTGCTTCTGCGTCAGGTCGAAGGTCGGCGACGACGCCACCAGCACCCCGTCTCCCGGTTGCAGGCCGAGTTCGTCCCGGTACCACGCCCAGGTGTTGGCCACCCCCGCCATGGGCACCAGCGTCGGCTTGGGCCGGCCGGTGGATCCGGATGTGGTGATCACGTAGGCGAGCCGGTCCCCGGCGCCCTCCGGGAGCGCGATGAGAGGACGCGGTGCGGCCGCGGACGCGTCGTCGACCGGCACCACCGCCACCTCACCGAGCTCCACCGCACCGCTGTGCCCGGCGATCCATTCCGGCTGCGCGACGAGGGCTCTCGCGCCCGCGTCGCCGATCAGCGCTCCGATCCGTCCGAGTGGGAATCCCGGATCGACCGGTGCATAGGCGGCCCCGAGCTTCCAGACGGCGATCAGTCCGACGATCCATTCGACGGATCGGTCGAGCACCAGCACCACCACGTCGTCGACGCCCACGGCGAGGTCGTCGAGGCGGGCCGCGAGGGCATCGGCGCGTCCGATCACCTCCCGATAGCTGTAGGCGAGCCCGTCGGCGCGAACGGCCACGACATCGGGGTGGCGCCGGGCCTGCTCGTCGACGGCGTCGATGATCTCGCCGCTGCGGCCGCTCGGCGCACCGTGCGAGAGCGAGAGGATCGCCGATCGGGTGTCCGCGTCGAGCAGCGCCACATCCCCGGCAGGACGCTCCGGGTGGGAGGTCACCGCCTCCAGGAGCAGCACGAGCCACTCCGCGATCCGGGTGACCGTCGGCCCGTCGTACAGGTCGGTGGC
>NZ_JBJURU010000005.1:214211-243585 GCF_046098115.1 Gordonia sp. VNK21
GGTTCATCACCGTCATCGGGTGTGCGGTGCTCATGCGCAGGATCTGCTGCGGGTCGAAGACCGCGTCGGCCAGGTGCACGGTGGCGCCCGCGGCCAGGGCCGCCCACACGTTCTTCTGCGTCAGGTCGAAGGTCGGCGACGACGCCACCAGCACCCCGTCTCCCGGTTGCAGGCCGAGTTCGTCCCGGTACCACGCCCAGGTGTTGGCCACCCCCGCCATGGGCACCAGCGTCGGCTTGGGCCGGCCGGTGGATCCGGATGTGGTGATCACGTAGGCGAGCCGGTCCCCGGCGCCCTCCGGGAGCGCGATGAGAGGACGCGGTGCGGCCGCGGACGCGTCGTCGACCGGCACCACCGCCACCTCACCGAGCTCCACCGCACCGCTGTGCCCGGCGATCCATTCCGGCTGCGCGACGAGGGCTCTCGCGCCCGCGTCGCCGATCAGCGCTCCGATCCGTCCGAGTGGGAATCCCGGATCGACCGGTGCATAGGCGGCCCCGAGCTTCCAGACGGCGATCAGTCCGACGATCCATTCGACGGATCGGTCGAGCACCAGCACCACCACGTCGTCGACGCCCACGGCGAGGTCGTCGAGGCGGGCCGCGAGGGCATCGGCGCGTCCGATCACCTCCCGATAGCTGTAGGCGAGCCCGTCGGCGCGAACGGCCACGACATCGGGGTGGCGCCGGGCCTGCTCGTCGACGGCGTCGATGATCTCGCCGCTGCGGCCGCTCGGCGCACCGTGCGAGAGCGAGAGGATCGCCGATCGGGTGTCCGCGTCGAGCAGCGCCACATCCCCGGCAGGACGCTCCGGGTGGGAGGTCACCGCCTCCAGGAGCAGCACGAGCCACTCCGCGATCCGGGTGACCGTCGGCCCGTCGTACAGGTCGGTGGCGTAGAGCAGCCAGGACGGCGATCCGTCGGTGGCGATGTTCACGTGCAGGTCGTATTGGGCGGGGAGATCCAGATCGTTGACCGGCTCGACGGTCAGCCCACCGGATTCGTCGGTGTCACCGTCCCGCACGGTCCCCTGGTCGACGGCGAGGACCACCTGGGCCAGAGGCGAGAACGCCTCGCTGCGCACCGGATCGACGGCATCGACCACCGCCTCGAAGGGCACATCGGCATGAACGAACGCCGCCAGGTCCACACCGCGCACCTCGTCGAGGATCGCCTCGAAGCTCCGCCCCTGATCGATTCGTGTGCGCAGCACCAACGTGCCCACGAACATCCCGATCAGCGGATCGAGCTCCCGCTGACCGCGGCCCGCGATCGGCGTGGCGATGCTTACGTCATCGGTGGCTGCGAGCCGGCTCAACAGCACCGCCAGGGCGGCGTGGACCATGATGAACGGCGTTATGCCCCGGCGACGGGACTCGTCGACCACGCGCTCGCCGAGACCGGCGGGCAGATCGAACCGGTGCTGGGCGCCCCGATGGGATGCCACCGCCGGGCGCGGACGATCCGTGGGCAGCGCCAGCACCTCCGGCGCACCGGACAGCTGATCGCGCCAGTAGCCCAGCTGCCCGGCCACCACGGACCCGGCGTCGTCGGGTGCGCCGAGCACCGCGTGCTGCCAGATCGCGAAGTCCGCGAACTGCACCGGCAACGGGACGAATCCGGGCGCTCGGCCGGCGGCCCGCGCCGCATAGGCCGCCATCAGATCCGCGAGGAACGGCCCCATCGACTCACCGTCGGCGGCGATGTGGTGCACCACCACGCACAGCACGTGCTGGTCGGGTGCGGCCGCGAACAGCCGCACCCGCAGCGGCCATTGGCGCGTCACGTCGAAGCCGGCGGCGGCCGCAGCCTCGAGGTCGTTGAGCGACCCCACCACACGCCAATCGAGCCGATCCTGCACGGACTCGGCGCCGTCGATCTGCTGGGCCGGAACACCGTCGACCGACGGGAACCGGGTCCGCAGGATCTCGTGCCGGACGGTGACATCGGCGACGGCCGCGCGCAGCGCCTCCACCTCCACTGCGCCGGTCAGCCGCAGCAGCGCCGGAATGTTGTAGGTCGCGGCGTCCGGATCGAGCCGGTTGATGAACCACATCCGTTGCTGCGCAAAGGAGAGCGGAATCCGCTCGGGCCGCGGATCGACGGCCACCACCGGAGGCAGCGCCGCGGCGGCACCGGCGATCCGGGCGGCGAGGCCACGCGCGGTGGGCTCGTCGAACAGGTCGGTGATGTGCAGATCGACGTCCAGGGTCTCCCCGATCCGCCCGATCGCACGCATCGCCGACAGGGAGTTGCCGCCGAGGTCGAAGAAGCTGTCGGTCACCGAGACCTCGTCCACGCCGAGCACCTCGCCGAAGACCCAGACGGTCGTCTCCTCGGCGGGAGTCGCCGGCGGCACGTAGTCACCGTGGTCGAGCACCGGCGCCGGCAGAGCCGCCTTGTCGAGTTTGCCGACGGGGGTTCGCGGCATCGCGTCGAGGATCGTGAACGAGGCCGGCACCATATGCCGCGGGAGCCGCGCGCCGAGGAAGCCGCGGAGTTCGTCGGCGGAGACCTCGGACGAGCAGACGACGTACCCGGCCAGTGCGGTGGCCACCGAGCCGCCCACCCCGACCACCACCGCCGCGGTGACCTCCGGGTGCTCGCTCAGGACCGCCTCGATCTCGCCGAGCTCGATCCGCAGGCCGCGGAGCTTGACCTGGTCGTCGCTGCGTCCGGTGTAGTCCAGCGCGGGCCGCCCCTGATCGTCCGTGCGGCGCCGCACCAGATCCCCCGTGCGGTACATGCGGTCGCCGGGAATCCCGTACGGGTTGGCGACGAAGCGGGCGGCCGTGAGTCCCGCGCGCCCGAGGTAGCCGCGGGAGAGCGCGTCACCGCACAGATACAGCTCCCCCAGAGTCCCCTCCGGTACCGGCCTGAGTCGATCGTCGAGAATCAGGAAGCCCACCCCGGCGATCGGTCCACCCAGCCGCACGCGTTCGCCGACCGGCATGGGTTCGCCGATCGCCACCCCGATCGTCGCCTCGGTGGGGCCGTACAGGTTCTGGATCCGGCGATGCGGAGCCCACGCATCCTTGAGCGCGCCCGGGACGGCCTCGCCGCCGACGTACACCACCCGCAGGGCCGGCAGCGCCGCCGGATCGAGCGTGGCGAGCACGGTGGGGGTGAGGAATGTATGGGTCACCGCCTGGCGCACCATCAGCTCCTGCAGCGGCGTCCCGCCGACGGCATCGTCGGAGCGGTAGATCAGCACCCCGCCGGAGACGGCGGCGAGGAGGTACTCAAGCACCGAGGCGTCGAAGCTCGGCGAGGCGAAGCCCAGCACGCGTGCGTACTGATCGGCACCGGAGCGCCGGACCTCCTCGGCCGCGAAGTTCGCGAGCCCCGCATGGGTGATGCTCACGCCCTTCGGCCGGCCGGTGGATCCGGAGGTGTAGATCAGGTAGGCGGTGTTGTCGATCCGGGCGGGAGCCGCCAGTTCTGCAGAGTCGATCGGGCCGTCGCTCAGGGTGGCGAGGTTTGCGGTCATGTCGCCGGAGTCGACGGGAACCCAGTCGAAGCCGTGCTGCGGCAGCTCACCGGAACCGCCGACGGTCAGTCCGAGGACCCCACCGGAGTCCTCGACCATCGCGGCCACCCGATCGGCCGGATAGGTCGGGTCGATCGGCACATAGCCGCCGCCGGTCTTGGCGACGGCCCAGATGGCCGTCAGCAGCGCCGCCGAGCGGCCGATCGCCAGCGCCACCAGCGACTCCGGCCCCACTCCCCGGCCGATCAGCCAGCGCGCCAACCGATTCGAGTCGGCGTCGAGCTGCGCGTAGGTGAGGCCGGAACCGTCGGCGTCGATCACCGCCTGCCGCGGACCCCAGGCGGCCGCGGCGCGCCCGAAGACCTCCGAGAGGAGTTCCGGATCGGCCCCGGGACCGCTGGACAGCACGGCGGGCGAGGCACTCACCGCGCGGGCGTGCCGCACGCCGGCCGCCGGGACGGCGGCCGGGGTCTGCGCGGGGGCCGGGAGAGCCGTCTCGGGCAGCGCGACATCGCCGACGGCGCACTCCGGATCGGCCACGGCCTGGTGGAGGAGCGCGGTGAGCTGGTCGGCGAAACCGGCCACGGTGGACTCGTCGAACAGGTCGGTGGCATAGATCAGCCGGCCGGCCCACGACCCGTCCGCTGCCTGCCCGATACTCACCAGCAGATCCACCTTGGCCGGGACCTCCGCGCGGTCGAGCGGGGCCACGGTCAGTCCGGCGACGTTGCCGGTGGGCAGGGTGTCGCCGGCAGCCGGCGCCGGGAGGGAGGACTGGTCGAACGTCAGCCACACCTGACTGAGCGGCGAGAACGCCGGTGAGGTGAGGGCGCCGACGGCGTCGACCACGTTCTCGAAGGGCACGTCGGCGTTGGCGTAGGCATCCAGGTCGGCGGTACGGGCCTCGGCGAGCAGCTCGGCGAAGCTCATGGCCCCGTCGACCCGGGTGCGCAGGATCAGCGTGTTGACGAACATGCCGATCAGCGGATCCAGTTCGGCCTGGCCGCGGCCGGCGATCGGGGTGCCGACGGCGACGTCGTCGTGCGCGCTCAGCCGCGCGATCAGGGCTGCGAGCGCCGCATGCACCACCATGAACGGGGTGGCACCGGTACCGGCGGCGAGCCGGTCGACGCGCGACACCGTCTCCGCGCTCACCGCGAACGGGACCTGCGCGCCGCGATGGGTGGCGGTGGCCGGCCGGGGCCGGTCGGCGGGCAACTCCACCAGGTCGGGCAGTCCGGCGAGCTGATGGCGCCAGTAGTCGAGCTGCCGGCCCACCGGGCTGTCGGGCTGTGCGGGATCACCCAGGACCCGGTGCTGCCAGATCGCATAGTCGGCGAACTGCACCTGCAGCGGGCCGGACAGCGGCTCGCCGCGGCCGGTCACCGCCAGGTAGGCGGTCATCAGATCGCCGACGAACGGTGCCATCGATTCGCCGTCGAAGGCGATGTGGTGGAAGACCATCGCCAGAACGTGTTCGTCCGGATCCGAGGCGAGGATCCGCACCCGCAGCGGCAGCGCCCTGGTCACGTCGAAGCCCTCGTCCAGAGCGTCCTGGATCTCGGTGAGCGACTCGGCTTCATCCCAGTCGAGCCGGGCGCCGATCACCGACGGCCGCAGGATCTTCTGGTGCGGGATGCCGTCGGCCGCCGGGTAGACGGTCCGCAGCACCTCGTGGCGGCCGATCACCTCGATCAGGGCGGCGTGCAGCGCGTCCACGTCCAGCTCGCCGGTCAGCCGCAGCGCCAGCGGGATGTTGTCGGCGGGCGAGGTGGTGTCGAGCTGATTGACCAGCCACATCCGTTGTTGCGCAAAGGACAGCGGAATGCGCTCCGGGCGGGGTTCGACGGCGGTGACCGGTTCGCGGCCCGGCTGGGCCGCCCCGGCACCGGCGATCAGCGCTCGGACGCTGGGGGCTTCGAAGAGGTCGCGCACCGTCAGGTCGCGGCCGACGATGTCGCCGACCCGCGCGACGAGCCGCATCGCCGAGAGCGAGTTGCCGCCGAGTGCGAAGAAGTCGTCGAGCACCGAGACCTGCTCCACCTCGAGGGTCTCGGCGAATACCCCGGCCACTGCGATCTCGGTCTCACCTTGTGGCGCAACGTGATCGGCGGTGCCGGCGGCGGGTTGGGGCAGCGCCCGCTTATCGACCTTCCCGACGGGTGTGAGCGGCAGACGGTCGAGGACGGCGATACTCGACGGCACCATGTACGACGGCAGCCGTCCGGCGGCGAAGGTCCGCAGTTCCGCCACGTCGAGGCCGGCGGGGGCCACGACGTAGCCGGCCAGCGCCGAGGCCACCGCACCGCCGATGCCGACCACCACGGCGGAGGTGACACCGGGGAACTGCACGAGCACCGATTCGATCTCGCCCGGCTCGATCCGCAGGCCGCGCAGCTTCACCTGGTCGTCGCTGCGGCCGCGGTAGTCGAGAACCAGGTCGCCGGCGGCGTCGCGCTGCCAGCGGACCACGTCGCCGGTCCGGTACATCCGCTCGCCGGGCGCACCGTGCGGGTCGGCGACGAAGCGCTGCGCCGCCAGTCCGGGACGGCCCAGGTAGCCGCGGGCCAGGCCGGCGCCGGTCACGTACAGCTCGCCGGGCACCCCCACCGGCACCGGGTGCAGGCGGTCGTCGAGCACCAGGAGGCCGGTGCCCGGGATCGGACCGCCGAGCCGGACCGGCTCACCGGCGTGCAGCGGGCGGCTCACCGTCACGGCGACGGTGGTCTCGCTGGGCCCGTACATGTTGGTGATCGGGGTGATCGGCGCCCAGGCGTCGATGAGCGTCTGCGGCACCGCTTCACCACCCGACCCGAGACCGGCCAGGTCCGGGAGCGCCGCCGGATCCAGGGTGCCGAGGACCCCGGGGGTCAGGAAGACGTGCGTGATGCCGCGGCGGGAGATGTACTGCGCCAGTTCGGGACCGCCGAGTGCATCGGCCGGGCGATACGCCAGCGTTCCGGCGCCGGTGGTGGCCAGCAGCAGTTCCAGGATCGCCGCGTCGAAGCTCGGTGAGGCGAATCCGAGGACCACCGGCCCCTCGCCGGCGCGCATGCCCACCGATTCGGCGGCGGCGAAGTCGGCCAGTCCGCGGTGGGTGAGCGCCACGCCCTTGGGGCGGCCGGTGGATCCCGACGTGTAGATCACGTAGGCGAGGTGGTCCGGGTGCACCACCGGCAGGTCCGCGACGGGTGCGGTGGCACTGATGTCGGCGGCCGTCCCGGGTTCGTCGAGCACCGTCCAGTACAGTCCGGACGTCGGCAGACCGGTGGCCGCGGAGGCCACGGTCAGTCCGTGCCGGACACCGGAGTCGGTCACCATCCGGGCGATCCGGTCGGCGGGATAGTCCGGGTCGACGGGCAGGAAGGCGCCGCCGGCTTTCGCCACGGCCCAGATGGCGGTGAGGAGCTCCACCGACCGCGGCAGGGCCAACGCCACCAGGACGTCCGGGCCCACTCCGCGGGCGATCAGCCAGGCCGCGAGCCGGTCGGACGCGGCGTCGAGCTCGGCGTAGCCCGCCGAGTCTCCGTCGCCGGCGACCACCGCGGTCCGGCCGGCCCCGCGCACCGCCGCCGCGGCGAACAGGTCACGCAGCACCACCGGATCGCGGCCGGGACCGCCGGACACCGGCAGCAGGTCCCCGGAGCGGTCCGCGGGCACCAGGGGCAGATCGCCGACCAGGACGTGCGGATCGTCACCGATCGCGGTGAGGACGCATACCAGGGCGTCGGCGAAGACCCGGATCTGCTCGTCGCCGAAGGCATCGGGCAGGTATTTGACTGTGAGAGAGAGCCCGTCGGGGGTGGGCGAGGTCGCGAGGTTCAGCGGGTAGTGCGTCGCGTCGAGGGCCTCGAGACTGGTGACGTGCAGCCCGCCGGCGGAGTGCACCGCGGCGTTCGTATCCGCGTCGGCGAGGCTGTCGGCGTCGACGGGATACGACTCGAAGACGGTCAGCGTGTCGAAGAGGGTCGGCCGGCCGGTGAGCGCGATCAGTTCCGGCAGACCCACATGCTGATGGTCGAGCACGCTCACCTTGTCGGCCTGGAGCCCGCCGAGGATCTGTGCGGCGGTCGCATCCGGATCCACGTCCACCACCACCGGGAGGGTGTTGATGAACAGTCCGACGGCCGAGGAGACCCCCGCCAGATCGGCCGGCCGGCCGGAGACGGTCTCACCGAAGCTCACCACCCGGGATCCGGTCAGCCGCGAGAGCAGCACCGCCCAGGCGAACTGCACGGCGGTGGCCGTGGTGACACCGAGTTCCTTGGTGATCCGTTCGAGGCCAGAGGCCGCCGCGGAGGTCAGCGTCACCCGCAGGTCCCGCGGCATCGCCGCGGCCGTCGCCTCCGCGGCCGGAGCCACCAGAGTCGGCTCGTCGAGCGGAGCGAGCACTGCACGCCAGGCGGCCAGCGCTTCGGCGTGATCGGTCCCGGCGATCCGGCGCACGTAGTCGCCGAAGTCCGCTCCGCCTGCGGTGTACGGTTCGCCGGTCGCGTACAGCGCGAGCAGGTCCGCCAGCACGAGCGGACCGGACCAGCCGTCGAAGAGGATGTGATGGTTGGTGACGATCAGGGCCGCCCCGTCGCGGTGCCGCGCCATCACCAGTCGCAGCAGTGGAGGCGCCGACAGGTCGAACGGGGCCAGCCGTTCGGCTCGCGCCAGGTCGGTGACGGCCGCTGCCGGGTCGGCGGCGGCGGTCAGGTCCACCTCCCGCCACGGGACGGAGACGGACTCGGGTACCACCGCGACCAGTGAGCCGCCGTCGGCGCGGACGAATCCGCTGCGCAGGGAACGGTGATGGCCCAGCAGCCGGTCGGCGGCGCTGCGCAGCCGCGCGGCGTCGGTGTCACCGCCGAGTCCCAGCGTCGCCTGGGTCACGTAGACGTCCACGGCGGCGTCACCGGCCAGCTCCGCTTGGAAGTACAGCCCCTCCTGCAACGGGGTGACCGGCCAGATCTGGGCCTCGCCGAAGTCGGCGGCAAGCCGGTCCAGGTCGGTCTGCGTCAGGCCGGCGCCCGGAACGTCGGACGGCGACAGGCCCGGTGCCCGGCGCTCGACGGCGGCGACGAGTTCGGCGAGTTCGGCGCTCCAGCGGCGCGCGAGATCGGCGACGGCGGCCTCGTCGAGGACCCCGGTGACGAAGCTGAAGTCGGCGTGCAGTTCCGGACCCTCGGGTCCGGTGCTCGCGGTCGCGTTGATCATCAGCGGCGCCATCGCGGTGAGCCGTCCGGTCACGGTCGGCGGCAGGTGCACCTGATGCGGGGCCGTGGTGAACGGCAGCGCCGTCGACCCCGTGGTCCCGTCCGGTTCGGCACCGCCGCCCCGTCCACCGAGATAGTTGAAGGCGATCGACGGCAGCGGCCGGTCGCCGAGTTCGCTGCCGGGTTGCCGGCGCAGCAGCCCGAAGCCGACGCCGCGGGCTGGTCGGCTGAGACGTTCTTCCTTCGCCGCCTTGACGGTGTGCACCACGTCGCCGGCCGGATCCACCTGCAGTGGCGCGATGGTGGTGAACCAGCCGACGGTCCGGGACAGATCGGCGCGCCGGGGATGCGGTTCCGCCTCGATCAGTTCCTCGTACCGGCCGTGTCCCTCGGCGAGGACGGTCACGGGCGTCTCGTCCGGGATGCCGCGGTCTCGCTGCCACGACCGGACCGCCCGGGCGAGGGTTCCCAGCAGCACGTCGTTGACGCTGCCGCCGAAGGCATCCGGGATCCGGGTGAGCACCGGCCGGGTCACCGCCGTCCCGACGGTGTGCAGCACGCTCGCCAGGGTGCCGAAGCGGTCGCGCGCCGGATCCAGGGGGGCGCCGAGATCGGTGGGCTCGGCTGCCGAACGGGCGAGCCAGTAGTGCAGTTCGTCGGTGTGGTCGACGGCGCGGTCGGCCAGCGCGGCATGCCAGGCGCCGGCCGAGGTGATCTCGGGTCGCACGCTGACCGGGTGGCCGGCGGCGCGCTGCCCCCACACCGTGACCAGATCCTCGATGAGGATCGGCCAGGACACGGCGTCGACGGCGAGATGGTGGATCACGAGGACCAGGCGGGCACCGTCGGCTCCCCGCACCAGGCGGGCCTGCACCTGCCGGCCCCGCCCCGGATCGAGGCGGCCGGCCGCCACCTCGAACGCGGCCAGCAGGGCGTCGTCGAAGGCCGCCGATCCGACGGTTGCGGCGGCGTCGGTCTCGGTGACGGCGTACGCCGCGTCGAACGGCTCACCCACCGTCAGGCGTGCCTGCTCCCCTGCGCCGGTCAGCCGCACCGAGAGCATCGGGTGTGCCGCCGCGACGGTGGCCAGCACCTCGGACACCTGCTGGCCGGTGATCTCGGCCGGAACCTGCAGCACCGTCGCCTGGTTGAAGTCCGCGTAGTCGGCCGGATCGTCGGCGGCGCCGACCATCCAGGCCATCAGCGGTGAGAGCGGGATCCGGCCGTCGGCCGGCTCGTCGAGCAGGTCTGCGCCGGCCGGGACGGCGGTGAGCGCGGCCATGCCCCGGATCGTGGGGTGCTCGAAGATCTGGCGCGGCGAGAGTTCCAGGCCGGCGGCACGGGCGCCGGACGCCAGCTGGATGGACATGATCGAATCGCCGCCGAGCGCGAAGAACGACTCGGTGACGCTGACGCGCTCCAGGCCGAGCAGGCCTGCGACGATCGCGGCGAGATGCTCCTCGGCGGCCGTCTCCGGTGCCACGTAGCTCGAATCGACCGAGAGGAACTCGGGTTCGGGCAGGGCCCGCCGGTCGATTTTGCCCGCGGTGTTGAGGGCCAGACGATCGAGCACCGTCCACACCGTGGGCACCATGTAACCGGGCAGTTCGGCTTCGGCATGGGCACGCACGGCCTCGACGTCCACGTCCGCGGGTGTCAGATAGGCCGCCAGGTGTGCGGCTCCGCCGGGCGCCTGAGCGACGGCGGCGGCCGCGAGTGCGACGCCCGGTGCGCCGTCGAGCACGGTCTCGACCTCGCCGAGTTCGATGCGCTGACCGCGCAGTTTCACCTGGAAGTCGGTGCGCCCCAAGTATTCCAGCCGGCCGTCGGACGTCCAGTGCACGACGTCGCCGGTGCGGTAGAGGCGGGCTCCGGGCGGGCCGAAGGGGTCGGCGACGAAGCGATCGGCGGTCAGATCGCTGCGGCCGCAATAGCCGGTGGCCACCAGGTCTCCGCCGAGATAGAGCTCGCCCGCCACCCCGGTGGGCACCAGTTGCAGACGCGCGTCGAGGACATAGCCGGTCGAGCAGTGCAGTGGTGTGCCGATCGCCACCGGAACCCCGGCGTGGAGGGGACCGCAGATCGAGTAGATGGTCACTTCGGTGGGGCCGTAGTGGTTGCTCAGCATCAGCTGCGGCCACCGGCTGGTCACGCGGTCGGCGATCGGCTGCGGGACGGCCTCGCCGCCGGTGGTGATCGCCCGGACCGAGGAGATCCACGCCGGGTCGCGGTCGCCGTGCGCGTCGAGCATCACCGACAGCATCGACGGCACCATCACCATGCAGGTGACCTGTTCGCGCTCGATCAGCGCACCGAGCAGCACCGGGTCCGTGCGTCCGGCCTCCCCCGGAATCACCAGGCTCCCGCCGCCGGTGATCCACCGGAAGATCTCCAGGATCGACGGGTCGAAGGTGTAGCTGAGCACCTGCAGGTGCACCTCGGACGGCCCGAACCCGTAGTACTCCCGGTCGTAGGCGAGCAACTCGATCACGGCGCGGTGCGCCACGCTCACCCCCTTGGGCCGGCCGGTGGATCCGGAGGTGAAGAGTGTGTAGGCGGTGTTCTCGGGCCGGACCGGGCCGCGCCGCTCGGCGTCGGTCACCGGCGCGACCTCCGTCGCCGGCTCGTCAGCGGCGTCCACGGTGAGCACCTGCACGCCGAGACCGGCTGCGGCGGCGACGGCGGGGGCGTCGAGCAGGTCCGCGGTGGTCAGCAGGTGGCCTGCACCGGAGAGGGACACCATGTACTCGACCCGGTCGGCGGGGGTGTCGATCGCGATGGGCGTGTAGGCGCCGCCGGCTGCGACGACCGCGTGCACGGCCAGGATCTGCTCGATCGACTGCGGGATGTAGACGGCGACCGATCGCTGCGGGCCCACTCCGGCGGCGATCAGTTCACGGGCCAGGGTGTTGACGCGTGCGGACAGTCCGCGGTGCGAGAGGGTGAGCTCCCCGTGGGTCACGGCGGTCTGGTCACCGAAGCGTTCACCGGCCCGGGCCACCAGGTCGGCCAGCGTGCTCTCGGCGAGAGGGGCGGGAGAGGCGTGGGCCGGGCCGTTCCGTCCGGGATCCCCCCACCCGAGCAGCCGGCGGCGTTCCTCGTCGGTGAGGATCGCGGCCTCCCCCACCGGTCGCTCCGGCTCGGCGCACAGTGCGCCGAGGAGCCGCACGAATCGTTCCCCGATCGCCTGCGCCGTCTCCGGCTCGAAGAGATCGGTGGCGAAGGTCAGCGATCCGGTCCAGGGTTCGTCCTCGTCGCCGGCGTCGACGGTCAGCAACAGGTCGACGTTGGCTCGCGGGCGCGCCACATCCACCGGCGCCAGGCGGACCTGGTCGTCGTGGTACGCGGGCACCTCGCCGTCGGCCCCCGCGGACTGGTGGACGTTGAGCCACACCTGGGTCAGCGGAGCGAAGGCCTCACTGCGCACCGGGTCGACCGCGTCCACCACGGCTTCGAACGGGGCGTCGGCGTGCGCGAAGGCTTCCAGGTCGGTGCGCTGGACCCGGTCGAGCAGATCGACGAAGCTCTGCGCCGGGTCGATCTCTGTGCGCAGGACCAGCGTGCCCACGAACATGCCGATCAGATCGTCGAGAACCTGCCGGCCGCGGCCGGCGGTGGGCGTGCCGACGGCGATGTCGGAGGTCCCGCTCAGCCGGGACAGCAGCACGGCGAGGGCGGCGTGCACCACCATGAACCGGGTGGCACCGGTCGATCCGGCGACCTCGGCGAGGCGGGCGACGACCTCGGCCGGCACGGTCATCGGCACCGTATCGCCGCGCTGCGAGGCACGGTGCGGCCGCGGCCGGTCGGCGGGCAGTTCCAGTACGTCGGGCAGATCGGCGAGCTGATCACGCCAGTAGCCGAGCTGGCGCCCGATGATCGTGTCCGGGTCCTTCGGTGAGCCGAGGGTCCGGTGCTGCCAGAGGGCGACGTCGGCGAACTGCACGGGCAGCGGAGGCAGTTCCGGGTCGCGGCCGTGTGCGCGGGCGCTGTAGGCGGTCACCAGGTCGGTGACCAGCGGCCGCAGAGACTCTCCGTCGGCGGCGATGTGATGGAGCACCACCGCAAGCAGATACTCGCCGGGGCCGGTCTGGACGAGCCGCACCCGCAGCGGCCACTGCGCGGTCACGTCGAAGCCGGCGGCCACACCCGCCTCGAAGTCGGCGCGCGAGTCCACCACGCGCCAGTCGAGGTGGTCGCCGATGCTCGGGCCCTGCCACACCTGCTGGTGCGGCACACCGGCGACCTCCGGGTAGCTGGTGCGCAGGATCTCGTGCCGGGTCACCACATCGGTGACGGCCCGGCGCAGTGCCGCCACGTCGAGATCACCGGTCACGGTCATGACCAGCGGGACGTTGTACGCCGACGACTCCGGATCGAAGCGGTTCAGGAACCACATGCGCTGCTGCGCGAAGGAGAGCGGGATGTGCACGGGTCGTGGATCCACGGCGGTGATCGGCGCCCGCGCACGTTCGGCCGAGGCGGCCGCGACGATCAGCCGGCGAACGGTGGGGGCCTTGAAGAGGTCCTGAACCCCCAGCTCAACGCCGAGGGCTTCGCCGACCCGGCCCACGACCCGCATCGCCGACAGCGAGTTGCCGCCGGCGTCGAAGAACGACTCGGTGACGCCGACCCGGCGGGATCCGAGCACCTCGCTGAAGACGGCGGCGACGGCCCGTTCGTCGTCGGTCTCCGGCGCCACGTACTCGTCGACGAGGCGGTCCCAGTCGGGTTCGGGCAGTGCGTTGCGGTCGAGTTTGCCCGCGGGGTTGAGCGGAAGTTCGTCGCGGACCACCCAGAGCGAGGGCCGCATGTGGGCCGGCATCCGTTCGGCCACTTCGGCGGTGATCGCGTCCAGGTTCACCGTGGACGGCGAGGCGAATCCCACCAGGGTGTCGGCGCCCTCCGGGGAGGCGAGGACCGCGGCGGCCGCGTGCCGGACGCCCGGCACGGCGGCCACCGCGGCCTCGATCTCGCCGAGTTCGACGCGCTGCCCGCGCAGTTTCACCTGCAGGTCGGCGCGGCCCAGATATTCGAGGTCCCCGCTGCTGGTCTGCCGCACCAGGTCGCCGGTGCGGTAGAGGCGTTCTCCGGTGCCGGCGGGGTCGGCGACGAAGGCCGTCGCGGTGAGGTCCGGGCGGTGCAGGTAGCCGCGGGCGAGACCGGCGGCCGCCAGGTAGAGCTCGCCGACGACGCCGGTGGGCACCTGATGCAGGCGGGCGTCGAGCACCCGCGCGGTGAAGCCTTTGAGGGGGCGGCCCACGGTGATCGGTTTGCCGGCCATCATCCGCCCTCGGGTGGCCCACACGGTGGTCTCGGACGGACCGTAGAAGTTCCACAGGCGGCGCCCGCGGGCGGTCCACCGCTGCACCAGTTCGGGGGTGCACGCCTCGCCGGCCGTCGCCAGGTTCCGGACCTCCTCGGCGCCGTCGGGATCGAGGGTGGCGAGCACCGACGGGGTGATCACCATGTCGGTCACCTCGTCGCGGGCCAGCACGGTGTCCAGGGCGGGGCCGGCGTAGTCCGCTTGCGGTGCGATCACCAGGGTGTGCCCGGCGGTGATCGCCCAGGCCATCTCGAAGAAGGAGGCGTCGAAGCTGAGCGAGGCCACGTGCAGGATGCGGGTGTCCGGGTCGTCCTCGAGCGAGCCGGTGACCTTGGTGTAGGCGGCGGTCAGGTCTCCCAGGCCGGTGTGGGAGACGGCGACGCCTTTGGGGCGGCCGGTGGATCCCGAGGTGTAGATCAGGTAGGCCAGGTTCGTCTGGCGGACGGTGCCGGTGCGCTCGGTGTCGAGGATCGGGCCGTCGTGCTGTGCTTCGGCTTCGAGCGCGTCGAGGTCGGTCCAGTCGACGCCGGAGCCGAGGCGCCCGGCGGTTTCCGGCTCCGAGATACCGAACTCCACCCCCGAGTCGGCCAGCATGTAGGCGATGCGGTCCGGCGGGTAGGCCGGGTCCACGGCCAGGTAGGCGGCACCGGACTTGATCACGCCCCAGATGGCGACGACCGATTCGATGGATCGCTCCAGGCCCACGGCCACCACGTCGTCGGGCCGCACACCGCGGGCCAGCAGGGCGCGCGCGATGCGGTCGGTGCGGGCCTCGAAGGCGGCGTAGTCGAGCTGTTCGCCGGCGCAGATCAGCGCCGGGTGGTGTGGATCGAGCTCGCGCCGGTTCAGCAGGTCGATGAGTGTCCCGGCTTCGGCGGTGCCGCCCGCCGCGTCGCGGTCCGCCGTTCGGGCCGCCGAGGCGGCCGGCGCCGCCGCGCGCGCGCCGGTCGTCGGATCGGTCACCTGGATGTCGCCGACCGCGATCTGCTGGTCGCTGATCATCCCCTCGAGTACGCGCCGGTAGATTCCCGCGAATCCTGCCACGGTGGAATCGTCGAAAAGCGCTGTGGGATAGATGAACTCGACGGTCATCGGCTGGTCCGGGCTGCCGGGACCGGTCACCGTGACGGTCAGGTCGAACTTGGCGGCGGTCTCGCCGGCGGCCAGCGGCTCGGCCGTGAGCCCGGCGACGGGGGCCGGCGTCCGGTCGCCGGCGGTGTCTTCCCGGCTCGCCTCGGTGTAGGTGAAGGCGATCTGGGCGAGCGGCGAATGTGCGGTGGTGTGCGGCGGCGCGAGGATCTCCACCAGGTCGTCGAATTGCACGTGGTCGTTCTCGAAGGCTTCGAGCACGGTCCGCCGGATCTGTGTCAGGAAGTCGCCGACAGCGGCGTCCGGTGCCACATCGCAGCGCAGCACCAGCGTGTTGACGAACATGCCGACCAGGTCGTCGATGCCCGCGGCGGTGCGGCCGGCGATCGGGCTGGCGATCACCACGTCGCGGGTCGCCGCGAGCCGTGCGACGGTCAGCGCCAGCGCAGCGTAGGTCACCATGAACGGGGTGAGCCGATGGTCGCGGCCGAGCTCGTCGATCGCGGCGGAGTGCCGGGCGTCGAGGGTCAGCAGGTGGCGCGCGCCGGTGGAGTCGAAGACCTCCGGCCGGGGGCGATCGACCGGCAGCTCGGTCAGCACCGGCAGCGCCTGCAGGCGCTCGCGCCAGTAGCCGCGCTGGCGGCCGATCCGGCTGTCGGGATCGGCGGTGTCGCCGAAGACCTCGCGTTCCCAGAGCGCGTAGTCGGCGTACTGCGCGCGGAGCGGCTCCTGGGCGGGGACGGTGGCGTCGAGGCGGTGTGCGTAGGCGGCGAGTACGTCGCGGAGCAGGATCGGCGACGATTCGCCGTCGAAGGCGATGTGGTGCACCACGATCAGCAGGTCCACGGTGCCGTCGGCGTTGGTGTGGAAGCGGCCGCGGATCGGCAGTTCGGTGGTGAGGTCGAAGCCGGCGGCGGCGACGTGTGCGATCTCGTCGGCGGTGGCGGCCTCGGTCCAGTCCAGCGCGTCGAGGGCATCGGCCGGCGCCAGGATCTGCTGGACCGGGGATTCGCCGACGGCCGGGTAGACGGTGCGCAGCACCTCGTGCCGGGTGATCGCCGCGGCGAGAGCGGCGGTGAGAGCGGCCATGTTCACCTCGCCGGACAGGCGCAGCAGTGCCGGGATGTTGTAGGTGGCCGAGTCCTTGTCGATCCGGTTGATCAGCCACATCCGGGTCTGGGCGTAGGAGAGCGGGATCCGCGCCGGCCGCGGCAGCACTGCGGTGACCGGCGGCAGCGCGTGCTCCCGGCCGGCTGCCAGGGCGGCGAGGGCGCGCACCGACGGCGCCTCGAACAGATCCCGGATGCTCAGCTGGGCGTCCAGCGCCGCACCGGCGCGGGCGATCACCCGCATCGCCGACAACGAGTTCCCGCCCAAATCGAAGAACGATGCCTCCGCCGACACCCGCTCCACCCCGAGCACCTCACCGAACACACCGGCGACAGCGATCTCGGCATCACCCTCCGGCGCCACGAACTCCGCCTCAAGACCACCGAACTCCGGCGCCGGCAACGCCCGCCGGTCGATCTTGCCCGCCGTATTGAGAGAGATCTCGTCGAGCACCATCCACACCGTGGGCACCATGTAGCCGGGCAACGCCTGCGCCACGTGCACGGCGACCCGGTCGACGTCGATGCGCTCACCCGAACCACCCGAGAGATAACCCACCAGATGCTCACCACCGTCCGGGCCGGTCGCCACCGTCACCGCCGCATGCACCACACCCGGCACCGCAGCCAGCACCGCCTCGATCTCACCGAGCTCGATCCGCTGACCCCGCAACTTCACCTGGAAATCAGTACGCCCCAGATACTCCAGCCGGCCGTCCCGATTCCACCGCACCAGATCACCCGTGCGATACAACCGCTCCCCCGGAGCCCCGAACGGATCAGCCACAAACCGATCCGCCGTCAAATCAGCGCGCCCCGCATAACCCCGCGCCAGCTGCACACCCCCGAGATACAACTCCCCGGCCACCCCCACCGGCACCGGCCGCAACCGGCCATCGAGAACCAGCGCAGCGGTATTGGCCACCGGACGACCGATCGGCACCGAAGCGAGCGCTTCCCGCAGCACGGCAACCGTGGCATCGACGGTGGCCTCGGTCGGACCATATTGATTGACCACAGTCGCCGACGGCATCACCTCGAGCGCCCTGGCCAAGGCCACCGGCGTCAACGGCTCGCCGCCAGCGAGCAGCGTCCTCACCGAAGCCAGGATCGAGTCATCGCTGTCGGCGAACTCCAGAAACACCGAGAGCATCGACGGCACGAACTGTGCCACGGTCACACCGGCCTGCTTGATGATCCGTCGCAACAACTGTGGATCCCGGTGTCCGTCCGCACCGACCAGAACTGCCACAGCACCACTGGAGAACGGCCAGAACATCTCCCACACCGAAGCGTCGAAAACCTGCGGCGTCTTCACCAACACGCGATGCTCGGCTCCATCGCCCACGAGGTCACCAAACCAGCACAGGAAGTGGACCACCGCCGCATGCGACACCGTCACACCCTTGGGCTGCCCGGTCGAACCCGACGTGAACAACGTGTACACCGCATGCCCAGGCCGCAACGGCGCCACCCGATCAACATCGGTGACCGGCGCACCGTCCGGATCCACCTCGCCACCGGCATCGACCGTCACCACCGGAACCACACCGCCGAGATCGTCGACGAGCACAGGGGCATCACCCGTCGCCAAGAGCAGAACGGCACCAGCGGTCTCGATCATGTACCGCGCACGATCGACCGGCGCACCGGTATCGATCGGCACATACTGCCCACCGGCGGCCACGACCGCATGCACGGCCACCACCAACTCCACCGACCGCTCCATACACACCGCCACCGCCACATCCGGCCCCACCCCGACCGCGATCAACTCCCGCGCCAGCGCCGCGACCCGCGCACCGAACTCGCCATAGGTCACCTCACGCTCACCGAACACCAACGCCGTAGCCTCGGGAGTCGCGGCCACCTGCGCAGTCACCAACTCCGCGACCGTCACCGCCGGCACCTCGACCACCGGCCCCGCCGACAACTGCCGGGCCTGCGCCCGATCGGCGGCATCGAGCAACGGCACATCACCGACCGGCAGACCCGGATCGGCCGTCACCGCATCGAGGACCCGAACGAACCGGTCGGCCATGACCGCCATCGACGCCTCATCGAACAGGTCCGTCGCATACCGCAACAGACCCGACCACGGCCTGTCCGGATCACCGGTGGAGATCACCACCGACAGATCCAGCTGCGCGGGAACCTCCGGCAGCTCGACGGCTGAGATCTCGAGTCCGTCGAGTGCCACGGCGACGTCCCGCACCGAAGACTCCGGATCAAACGACAGCATCACCTGCGCCAGCGGCGCGAAGGCCTCACTGCGCACCGGATCCACCGCGTCGACCACCGTCTCGAACGGCGCATCAGCATGCGCGAACGCATCCAGATCAGTCGTCCGCACCGCAGACAGCAACTCGGCGAACGACCACCCGGCCGGCACCTCGGTACGCAACACCACAGTGCCCACGAACATGCCGATCAACCGATCGAGCTCGGCCTGTCCACGCCCGGCCACCGGCGTGGCCACCGCTATATCCTCAGTCCCCGAAAGCTGCGCCAGCAACACGCTCAACGCCGCATGCACCACCATGAACGGCGTCACATCATGCTCGCGCGCCACCGCCTCGATTCGGCCCGCCACACCGGCCGGAATCTCGAACACGCGATCGGCGCCCCGATACGAGGCCACCGCGGGGCGCGAACGATCGGCCGGCAACTCCAGCACATCCGGGACACCCGCCAACTGGGCGCGCCAGAAGTCGAGCTGGCGGCCCACCACAGAGTCATGATCGTCCGGGCCGCCGAGCACCTCGTGCTGCCAGATCGCGAAGTCGGCGAACTGCACCGGCAACGGCTCGAATGCGGGCGCATCACCGGCCGACCGCGCCGCGTATGCGGTCACCAGATCGGTGACCAGGGGCCCCATCGATTCGCCGTCGGCCGCGATGTGGTGCGCGACCACGGCCAGCAGGTGTTCGCCGGGTCCGCTGCGCCACACCCGGACCCGCAACGGCCACGAGCCGGTCACATCGAATCCCGTGGTCACCGCGGATTCCAGCTCAGCTCGGGCATCGACCTGCCGCCAGTCGACGCGCTCGGCCACCTCGGAGATCGGCGCGATCTGCTGGTAGGGAACACCGTCGTGATCGGGGAACGTGGTCCGCAGGATCTCGTGCCGGTTCACCACATCCACCACGGCGGCGTGCAGGGCCGCCACATCGAGTCGGCCGGTCAACCTGAGCAGGGCCGGGATGTTGTAGGTGGCCCGGCCCGGGTCGAACTGGTTGATGAACCACATGCGCTGCTGCGCGAACGAGAGCGGAATCCGCTCCGGCCGCGGCACGGCCGCGGTGATCGGCGCCAACGCCGAACCAGCAGAAGAGGCAGCCACGACCAGCTCCCGCACCGTCGGCGCGTCGAACAGATCCCGCACCGACAACTCCACCCCGAGCACCTCACCAGCACGAGCCACCAACCGCATCGCCGACAACGAGTTACCACCGGCATCGAAGAACGACTCGACCACCGACACCCGATCCACACCCAGAATCTCCGCGAACACACCAGCAACAGCGATCTCGGCATCACCCACCGGAGCCACGAACTCCGCCTCAAGACCACCGAACTCCGGCGCCGGCAACGCCCGCCGATCAATCTTGCCCGCCGTGTTCAACACGAACTCGTCAAGCACCATCCACACCGTGGGCACCATGTACCCCGGCAACGACTCGCGAACGGCCGCCTCGACAACGGCCGGGTCCACCTCGGCCGGCGACAGATACGCCACCAGATGCTCACCGCCACCCGGACCCGAAGCCACCGTCGCAGCAGCATGGACCACACCCGGTGCACCGGCGAGCACCGCCTCGATCTCCCCCAACTCGATCCGCTGACCCCGCAACTTCACCTGGAAATCAGTGCGCCCCAAATACTCCAGCGAACCATCAGCCAACCGCCGCACCAGATCCCCCGTGCGATACAACCGCGCCCCCGGCTCACCGAACGGATCAGCGACGAACCGTTCCGCGGTCAGATCCGGACGCGCCGCATACCCCCGCGCCAACTGCACGCCACCGAGATACAACTCACCCGGAACACCCACCGGCACCCGCCGCAACCGCCCATCGAGAACCACCGCCGACGAATTCCACACCGGCACCCCGATCGGCACCGTCGGATCCTCCGCCGACACCTCACCGATCTCCTCGAAGGTGATCTCCACCGCAGCCTCAGTAGGCCCATACAAGTTGTAGAACAACGCCTCCGGCCACACCCGACGAGCAGGAGCGGCCACCGCCGGCGGCAACGCCTCACCCGTCGCCGAAACAATCCGCACCGAATCCAGCCCGGCCAGCACCTGCTCGGGCACCACATCCAAAAACACCGCCAACATCGACGGCACGAAATGCACCATGCTCGCCCGCGTCCGCGCGATCTCGGACGCCACATACACCGGCTCCAGATGACCGCCGTCCTTCAGCACCACCAACGCCGCACCACACATCAACGGCGCAAACAACTCCGGCACCGAACAATCGAACGTATACGGCGTCTTCTGCACCACCACATCCGCGCCATCGATCGGCAACTCATCCAAACCCCACCACAACCGGTTCAACACCGCCGCATGCGACAACGTCACACCCTTCGGCATCCCCGTCGACCCCGACGTGAACAACGTGTACACCGCCGCATCACCGCGAACCGGCCCACGATCAACCTCAGTCACCGGCGCCGCCGCAGCCGAAGACGGATCCACCACCACACCGGCATCCACCTCAACGACCCCGACCCCCGACTCCACCGCAGCCTCCACCGCCGCACCCGCAACCCCACGATCAGACACCAGCAACAACCGGGCCCGCGAAGTCCGCAACATATAAGCGGCACGATCAACCGGAGTCCCCACATCGATCGGCACATACTGACCACCAGCAGCCACGACCGCATGAACCGCCACCAACATCTCCACCGACCGCGGCACCGCCAACGCCACCGCCACATCCACACCCACACCCGCAGCAATCAACTCCCGCGCCAACACATTGACCCGAGCACCGAACTCCCCGTACGACACCTCCCGCTCACCAAACACCAACGCCGTCGCACCCGGCACCGCCGCCACCTGCGCCGCCACCGCATCCCCAACAGAGACAAACCCCGGCAACCCAACCACCGGCCCCTGCTCACGCACCGACTCGGCCACCAACTCGACCGACGACAACACCTCAACGTCCCCGACAACACCACCAGGATCAGCAGTCAAAACATCAAGCAACGCAACCAGCCGCTCAGCAAAACCCACCACCGTCGACTCATCGAACAGATCCGTCGCATACACGATCGAACCGCCCCAATCACCGGACGCATCGCCACGAGACGCGACGGTGATGTACAGATCGAGCTGCGCCGGGCGTTGCTCGGGCACCATCGGCGTGAACTCCAGACCGGCCACGGCCAGTCCCGCATCGCGCGCCGCCGCCCCCGGTTCAAACGAGAGCAACACCTGCGCCAGCGGAGCGAAGGCCTCACTGCGGACCGGATCCACCGCATCGACGACCGTCTCGAACGGCACCTGCGCATGCGCCAGCGCGTCCGAGTCACCGGCACGCACCTGCCGCACGAGCTCACCGAAGGTCATACCCGGATCGACCTGCACCCGCAGGATCAACGTATTGACGAACATGCCCACCAGCTCGTCGAGAACCGCCGAGCCGCGGCCGGCGACCGGTGTCGACACGGCGATGTCGTCACTCGCCGACAACCGAGCGAGCAGCACCGACAACGCCGCATGCAGCACCATGAACTCGGTGGCGCCGAACTCCTCAGCCACCGCACCGATACGTTCAACGACCCGAGCGGGAATGGTGAACACCGCTTCGCGGCCATCATGAGAGGCCACCGCCGGACGCGGCCGATCCGCCGGCAGCTCCAACAGATCCGGCAACCCGGCCAGCCGCCCACGCCAGTACTCCAGCTCACGGCCGATCACCGAATCAGGATCGTCGGCACTACCGAGCACCCGATGCTGCCAAATCGCGAAATCAGCGAACTGCACCGGCAACGGCCCGAAGGCCGGACTCTGACCCGACGACCGCGCCGAATACGCAATCAGCAGATCCCGCACCATCGGCAACGCCGACTCACCATCCGAGGCAATATGATGGACAACCATCGCCAACACGTGCTCATCAGGCGACAACTCGAGAACCCGAACACGCAACGGCCACTGCTCCACCAAATCGAAACCAGCCGTCATCGCGGCCTCGAGATCCTCGTAGCAGCTCACCACCTGCCAATCGAGCCGGTCAGCGATCTCCTCGACCGCACCGATCACCTGAAAAGGAACACCGTCGACCGCCGGGAACCTCGTCCGCAAAACCTCATGACGCGCCACCAGATCCACCAACGCCACACGAAGAGCAACCACATCCAGACCACCGGTCACCCGCTGAAAAGCCGGCAGGTTATAGACCGGCGACTCCGGCTCAAGCCGGTTGATGAACCACATCCGCTGCTGCGCGAACGACAACGGAATCCGCTCCGGCCGCGGCACGGCCGCGGTGACCGGCGGCAGCGCCCGCTCCCGGCCGGCTGCCAGGGCGGCGAGGCCGCGCACGGTGGGCGCCTCGAACAGGTCCCGGATACTCAGTTCCGCGTCCAGCGCCGCACCCGCGCGGGCGATCACCCGCATCGCCGACAACGAGTTACCACCCAGATCGAAGAACGAGACGGTCGCCGACACCCGATCTATCCCGAGCACCTCCGCGAACACACCGGCGACAGCGATCTCGGCACCGCCCTCCGGTGCCGCGAACTCCGCCTCAAGACCATCGAACTCCGGCGCCGGCAACGCCCGCCGGTCGATCTTGCCGGCATTGTTCAGCGGCACCCGCTCGATGGGCATCCACACCGTCGGCACCATGTATCCGGGCAGTTCGGCGGCGGCCACGGCTTGGACCGCGTCGAGGTCCACGGTGTCCGGCGACAGATAGCCCACCAGATGGTCGCCGCCGGGCCCGGCGGCGACCGCGGCTGCGGCGTGCACCACGCCGGGCGCCGATGCCAGCACCGCCTCGATCTCCCCGAGTTCGATCCGCTGACCCCGCAACTTCACCTGGAAATCGGTGCGCCCCAGATACTCCAGTCGACCGTCGCGATTCCACCGCACCAGGTCACCGGTCCGGTACAGCCGCTCCCCCGGAGCCCCGAACGGATCGGCCACGAATCGGTCCGCCGTCAGATCGGCGCGTCCGGCGTAGCCGCGGGCGGACTGCACCCCACCGAGATACAGCTCGCCGGCCACACCGACGGGTACCGGCCGCAGCCGATCGTCGAGGACCAGCGCGGTGGTGCCGGGCATCGGAGAGCCCACCGGGATCACGGCCAGCGGTCCGGTCAGCGCCGCCGACTCGGTGTACACGGCGCACTCGGTGGGGCCGAACAGGTTGGTCACCGAGACGCCGGGCACGCGGTGCCGCAGTTGCTCGTACACCGCGGGCGGCAGAGCCTCACCGCCGCAGAAGACCCGCTGCACCGGTCCGAACGCCGCACCGAGGAGCGCATCGGACAGTGCGTCGAGGAACACCGAGAGCAGCGACGGGACGAATTGCACCACCGTGACCTGCTCGTCGGCCATCAGCTGCGCCAGGTACGCCGGATCGCGATGTCCGTCGGCGTCGGCGATCACGGTGGTCCGTCCGGTCACCGGTCCCCAGAACAATTCCAGCACCGAGGCGTCGAAGGTGTAGGGGGTCTTGAGCAGCATCCGTCCCTGCGGGGACGGCGGCGTCAATGCGTCGAACCACGACAGGAAGTTGCCCACCGCTGCGTGTGAGATCGTCACACCCTTCGGGCGCCCCGTCGAACCGGAGGTGAACAGGGTGTAGGCGGCGTTCTCCGGCCGCAGCCGGGCTCGGCGCTCACCGTCGGCGAGGGCCGGCGTCGCCGGATCGACAGGGGTGGACGCATCGACCGGCACGGTGCGCACCGCACCCCCGAGTGCGGCCACCGGCCCGGGTATTGATCCGGGGCCCACCAGCACCAGGCTCACCCCGGACACGTCCACCATGTACCGGATCCGGTCGGCCGGCGCGTAGGTGTCCATCGGCACGTATTGGCCGCCCGCGGCCAGGATCGCCTGGACGGCCACGATCATCTCCACCGATCGATCGATGCAGACGCCCACCGGCACATCCGGTTCTACTCCGGCCGCGATCAGTTCGCGGGCCAGCACCGCCACCCGCGCACCGAGCTCCCGATAGCTCACCGACCGGCCGGCGCAGACCACCGCCACCGTATCGGGCCGCGCGACGGTCTGCGCGCCGAACCGGTCCGGCAAGGTCTGCACCGCGGTCTCCGCGGCAGGCCCCGTCGAGCGGGCCATCGCGGCCACGTGCTCCTCGACCGTCAGCCACAGCGCGTCCCCGACTGGCTGTTCGGGTCGCCCGGTGAGTTCCTGCATCAACGTCACGTAGCGGGCGGCGAAGGCCCGGACGGTGTCCGCATCGAAGAGGTCGGTGGCGTAGGTGAACAGCCCCGACCATTCGGTCCCGGGCTCGGCGCTGGTGAGCATCAGGTTCAGATCCAGCTGAGCCGGTGTCTCCACACCGTCCACGGCGTGGACGCCGAGGCCGGCGATCTCCAGGTCCAGCTCGGCCGCCGACTTCGCCGGATCGAAGGAGAAGATCACCTGCACCAGTGGCGAAAACGCCTCGCTGCGAACCGGATTCACGGCATCGACGATGCTCTCGAACGGAACCTGGGCATGCTCGAAGGCTTCGAGATCCACCGTCCGCACCCGGTCCAGGAAGTCGTCGAAGCTCTCGCCGGAGCGGACCTCGGTGCGCAGCACCAGGGTCCCGGCGAACATGCCGATCATCGACTCCAGGGCTGCCTGGCCGCGGCCGGCGATCGGCGTGCCCAGCACGATGTCGGTGGTCGCCGACAGCCGCGCCAGCAACACCGCGAACACCGCGTGCGCCACCATGAACGGGGTGACCCCGCGGGCGCGCGCGAGCCGGGCCACCTGCTCGCCCACTTCGGCGGGCAGGGTGAACCGGACGGTGTCGCCGCGATGGCTGGGCACCGGCGGGCGCGGCCGGTCCCCCGGCAGTTCGAGCACCTCGGGGACATCGCGCAGCAGGGTCCGCCAGTAACTCAGTTGCCGCCCCAGCACCGAGTCCGGATCGTCCGGCGCGCCGAGCACCCGATGCTGCCAGACGGCGAAGTCCGCGAACTGCAGTTCCAGCGGGCGGAATCCCGGTTCCGCACCCACCGAACGGGCGGCGTATGCGGTGACGAGATCGGTGATCAACGGCGCCAGCGACTCGCCGTCGGCGGCGATGTGATGCAGCACCACGGCCAGCACGTGCTCACCGGGAGCCTTGGGCCACAGACGGATTCGTATCGGCCACTGGTCGGCGAGGTCGAATCCGGTACCGACCGCCGCAGCGATCGCGGTGTGCGAGTCCACCACCTGCCAGTCGAGCCGGATGTCGATGTCGCCGACGGAGGCCACCAGTTCGCAAGGATCACCGTCCACTGCGGGGAAGGTGGTGCGGAGGATCTCGTGCCGGGCGACGACGTCGATCACCGCGGCGCGCAGCGCGGCGGCGTCGAGGTCTCCGGTGAGCTGGAGGACCGCCGGAATGTTGTAGGTGGCCTGCCCCGGCTCGAACCGGTTGATGAACCACATGCGCTGCTGCGCGAACGAGAGCGGGATCGGGTCGGGCCGCGGAACGGCCGGAGTGATGGGAGGCAGGGCGCCGGTCCTGCTCGCCGCGAGGACCACCAGTTCCCGGACGGTGGACGCGTCGAACAGGTCACGGACGGTCAGGTCCGCGTCGAGCACCTCACCGGCTCGCGCCACGGCGCGCATCGCCGAAAGCGAGTTGCCGCCGGCGTCGAAGAAGGACTCGGTGACCGAGATGCGCTCGACACCGAGGATGTCGGCGAAGACACCGGCGACGGTCTCTTCGGCGATGCCGCGGGGCGGCACGTACTCGGCTTCGATGACACCGAACTCCGGCGCCGGCAGCGCCTTCCGGTCGAGCTTGCCGGCCGAGTTGAGAACCACGGTGTCCAGGACGCTCCACACCGTGGGACGCATGTAGCCCGGCAGGTTCTCGGTGACGGCGGCCTTCGCCGCCTCCAGATCAACCGACGACGGTGCGAGATAGCCCACCAGGTGCTCGCCGGACGGTCCGGCGACGACGGTTGCTGCGCAGTGGACCACGCCCGGCACGGCGGCGAGCACCGATTCGATCTCACCGAGTTCGATCCGCTGACCGCGCAGCTTGACCTGGAAGTCGGTGCGGCCGAGGTACTCCACCTCGTTCTTGCGGTTCCAGCGGACCAGGTCGCCGGTGCGGTAGAGCCTAGACCCCGCTTCCCCGTACGGGTCGGCGACGAATCGTTCGGCCGTCAGCCCCGGCTGGGCGGCGTAGCCGCGGGCCAGCTGCACGCCGCCCAGGTAGAGCTCACCGGGTACCCCGCGCGGCACCGGCTGGAGCATGGCGTCGAGCACCAGCAGCGCGTTGTTCGGTGCCGGGGCACCCATCGGAATCACGGTGTCTCCCGGCCGCGCCCGGTAGTCGGTCACCTCGATGGCGGCCTCGGTGGGACCGTACAGGTTGTGCAGTTCGGCGCCGGGGAGTGCGGCGAGGGTGGCCTCAGCGGTCGCGGCGGGCAGGCCTTCGCCGGAGGCCAGCACGAGGCGCAGCGAGTTCAGGCCGCTCACTCGCGGCCCCAGGTAGTCGAGGAAGGCCGAGAGCATCGACGGCACGAAGTGGATCACGGTGATCTGTTGGCCGTCGACCAGATCGAGCAGGTATTCCGGGTCGGCGTGCCGGTCCGGTTCGGCGATCACCAGGGTGGCGCCGACTCCCATCGGAGTGAACAGCTCGCCGATGGAGACGTCAAAGGTGTAGGGCGTCTTCTGCAGGAAGACGTCATCGGGCCCCAAATCGAGGGCGCGGCGCAGCCAGGCGAGCCGGTTGGTCACCGAGCGGTGCGACACGGTGACCCCCTTGGGCCGTCCGGTGGAGCCGGACGTGAACAGGGTGTATGCGGCGTCGTCGGGATGGATCGGCCGGTGCCGGTCGGCGTCGGTCAGCGGCGGTGCGTCCAGATCGACGTCGTCGCCGCAGTCGAGGTGGACAACGGTGACGGCGTCGCCGAGATCGTCGAAAAGCGCCGCACCGTCCGGGGTGGACACCAGCGCCAGGCGCACCCCGGCGATCTCCGTCATGTAGCGGGCGCGCTCGGGCGGGGTGGCGAGGTCGAAGGGCACATACTGGCCGCCGGCGGCGACCACGGCGTGCAGGGCGACCAGCATCTCCACCGACCGCGGCATGGCCACGGCCACGGCGGTCTCCGGTCCCAGCCCGGCCTCGAGCAGGTGCCGGGCCAGCCGGTCGACGCGCGCATCGAACTCCCGGTAGCCGACGCGGCGGGACCCGAAGATGAGCGCGATCTGGTCCGCTGGTTCGGTCACCCGGTGCCCTCCGTCCCTTCTTCTCGGCGTCATTTCGGCTCCCCGGGTGTATCCCCAGAAGTGACCCAGACATTACGCATCGACCGGCCGGCGGCGGCGTTGTCGATCGAACGGTGTCGTCGGCGATCCGACCAGTCGGGCAGCGTGCCGACGTCCACGGTCAGGTGCTCGCCGCGGGAGGCCTCCAGCAGTCCGCGGCGTTGCCGGTCCGACAAGAAGCCGACGCCGCCCACCGCGCTCTCCGGCTCGGCGGTGAGCCCGCCGAGCAGCGTGACGAACCACGCCGCGAAGTCGGCGATGGTGGTCTCGTCGAAGAGGCTGGTGGCATACACGAACGACGCCCACCAGGGCTGGTCGTCGACGATGCCGATCTCCAGGTGCAGGTCCACTTTGGCGGCCACCGTCGGTGGCGGCATCGCCGATACCGTCAGGCCTTCGAGTTCGAGGGCGTCGGTGTCGGGGGTGCCCTGCTGTACGGCGAGCATCACCTGAGCGAGCGGCGCGAACGACTCGCTGCGCACCGGGTCGACGGCGTCGACGACCGTCTCGAAGGGCACCGTCGCGTGCGCGAAGGCCTCCAGGTCGGTGAACCGGGCGTCGTCGAGCACATCCAGGAACGAGCTGTGCGGATCGATGTCGCAGCGCAGCACCAGCGTGTTGACGAACATGCCGATCAGCGAGTCGAGTTGAGCCCGGCCGCGGCCGGCGATGGGGGTCGCGATCGGGACGACGCGTTCTCCGGAGAGCCGCGAGAGCAGCACACTCAGGGCCGCGTGCAGCACCATGAACGGGGTCGCTCCGGCCCGAGCCGCCAGTCGGGTGACGCGGTGGGCCACCGGGGCCGGGATCTGGAACGAGTGGGCTGCTCCGCGCTCGTCCATCACCAGCGGCCGCGGCCGGTCGGCCGGCAGGTTGAGCACATCGGGCAGATCCGCCAGCTGGTCGGTCCAGAAGGCGAGTTCGCGGCCGACCTCCGATTGCCGGTCGGCAGGGTCGCCGAGGGCGTTCTGCTGCCAGATCGCGTAGTCGGCGAACTGCACGTCGAGGGGATCGAACTGCGGTGCGCGTCCTGCGGTCCGGGCGCGGTAGGCGGTGACCAGGTCGGCGACGAGCGGCGTCATCGATTCGCCGTCGCCGGCGATGTGATGGAGCACGACGGCCAGGATGAGGTGGTCGGTATCGGCTCGCCAGAATCGGACCCGCAGCGGCCAGTCGGTGGTGACGTCGAATCCGGTGGTCACCGCGGCCTCGAGGTCTCCTCGCGTGGACGCCGCGCGCACCAGGGCGTCGTCGCCCACCGCGTGCACTCGGGCGGCCACCTCGTCGGCCGGGGCGATCTGCTGGTAGGGCACACCGTCTTCGGAGGGGTACACGGTGCGCAGGATCTCGTGCCGGCTCACCAGGTCGGCGACGGCCGCGCTGAGTGCAGCCTCGTCGATCTCGCCGGTCAACCGGAGCAGGGCCGGGATGTTGTAGGTGGCCCGGCCCGGGTCGAACTGGTTGATGAACCACATGCGCTGCTGCGCGAACGAGAGCGGAATCCGCTCCGGCCGCGGCACGGCCGCGGTGATCGGCGCCAACGCCGAACCAGCAGAAGAGGCAGCCACGACCAGCTCCCGCACCGTCGGCGCGTCGAACAGAGCCCGCACCGACAACTCCACCCCGAGCACCTCACCAGCACGAGCCACCAACCGCATCGCCGACAACGAG